>DATNBK010000153.1:0-6839 GCA_035571995.1 Rhodanobacter sp. | reverse complement strand
GCCGCCGTGCGCATTTTTGGCGGCTGGATTTCCGACCATTGGGGCGGCGTGAACACGCTCACCGCCGTGCTGGCCACGGTCGCCCTCTCGCTGGTGCTGTGCGGCCTGGCCAGCGGCTCGCTGGTCGCCACCACGCTGCTGTTCATGCTGTGCTTTGCGGCCCTGGGCGCGGGCAACGGCGCGCTGTTCCAGCTGGTGCCGCTGCGCTGGCCGACGAGCACGGCCGTGGCGGGCTCCATGATCGGCGAGATTGGCGCGCTCGGCGGCGGCCTGATCCCCAACGCCATGGGCCTGGGCAAACAGTACGCGGGCAGCACCTTCTGGGGCTTTGCGCTGTTCGCGCTCTGCGCCCTCGGCGTGCTGGTCATGCTGCGCTTCATGCAAACCCGCTGGGTCCGGACCTGGGCTGGGACGGGCGGGCGGCCGCGCCACGAACCTGGCACGGGACTTGCGGTACCTATGACAACGTCCTCTGGAGGTTCCGCATGAAAAAATCCAGGCTCGTGATGGTGGGCAACGGCATGGCCGGGGTTCGCACCATCGAGGAATTGCTCAAGATCGCGCCCGAGCTGTACGACATCACGGTGTTCGGGGCCGAGCCGCACCCCAACTACAACCGCATCCTGCTGTCACCGGTGCTCGCGGGCGAGCAGACACTGGACGAGATCGTGCTCAACGCCTGGGACTGGTACCAGGACAACCACATCACGCTGCACGCCGGCAAAAAGGTCGTGGAGGTGGACCGCGTGCACCGCATCGTGCGCGCCGAGGACGGCACCGAGGAGCCGTACGACCGCCTGCTGATGTGCACCGGCTCGAATCCGTTCATCCTGCCGGTGCAGGGCAAGGACCTAGAGGGCGTGATCGCCTACCGCGACATCGCCGACACCAACGCGATGATCGAAGCCTCGCAAAAATACAAGCGTGCCGTCGTCATCGGCGGCGGCCTGCTCGGACTGGAAGCGGCCAACGGCCTGATGCTGCGCGGCATGGACGTGACCGTGGTGCATGTGATGCCCTGGCTGATGGAGCGCCAGCTCGACGACGTGGCGGGCAAGCTGCTGCAAAAATCGCTGGAAGACCGCGGCCTCAAGTTCATGATTGGCGCGCAGACCGAAGCGCTGATCCCCGACAGGGACGGCCGTGTCATGGCCATCCGGTTCAAGCCTGCCCCGGGCCGCGACCCGGGGGACGGCATCGAACTGCCGACCGACCTGGTCGTCATGGCGGTCGGCATCCGGCCCAACACCGAGCTGGCATCGACCATGCGGCTGCACTGCGAGCGCGGCATCGTGGTGGGCGACACCTTGCAGACCGTGACCGACGCGCGCATCTACGCCGTGGGCGAATGCGCGGCACACCGCGGCATCGCCTACGGCCTGGTGGCGCCGCTGTTCGAGCAGGCCAAGGTGGCGGCGAATCACCTCGCGCAGTTCGGCATCGGCCGCTACACCGGCTCGCTGACTTCGACCAAGCTCAAGGTCACCGGCATCGACCTGTTCTCTTGCGGCAACTTCATGGGCGTGTCCTCGGGGCGTCCGCAGGACGCGGGCACCGAAGAGCTGGTGATGAGTGACCCGTTCGGCGGCGTCTACAAGAAGCTGGTGATCAAGGACGACAAGCTGGTCGGCGCCTGCCTGTACGGCGACACGGTGGACGGCAGCTGGTACTTCAAGCTGTTGCGCGACGGCCGCAGCGTGCATGACATCCGTGACAAGCTGATGTTCGGCGAATCCAACATCGGCGACAGCGGCCACGAGGGTCACAGCAAGGCCGCTTCCATGCCGGACGATGCAGAGGTCTGTGGCTGCAACGGCGTCACCAAGGGCACCATCTGCAAGGCCATCAAGGACAAGGGCCTGTTCACGCTCGACGAAGTGCGCAAGCACACCAAGGCCAGCGCGAGTTGCGGCTCGTGCACCGGGCTGGTCGAGCAACTGTTGATGGCCACAGCCGGCGGCGACTACTCGGCCACGCCGAAGAAAAAAGCGCTGTGCGGCTGCACCGACCACAGCCACCAGGAGGTGCGCGACGCCATCAAAACCCACAAGCTGCTGGCCATTGCCGATGTCTTTCACTTCATGGAGTGGCGCACGCCGAACGGCTGCTCGTCGTGCCGCCCGGCCGTCAATTACTACCTGCTCTCGACCTGGCCGAAGGAGGCCAAGGACGACCCGCAAAACCGCTACATCAACGAGCGCAGCCACGCCAACATCCAGAAGGACGGCACCTACAGCGTGATCCCGCGCATGTGGGGCGGCGAGACCACCGCCAGCGAGCTGCGCCGCATCGCCGACGCGGTGGACAAATACAAAATCCCGACCGTCAAGGTCACGGGCGGGCAGCGCATCGACCTGCTGGGCGTCAAAAAGGAAGACCTGCAAAACGTCTGGAAGGACATCGGCATGCCCTCGGGCCACGCCTACGCCAAGGCGCTGCGCACGGTCAAGACCTGCGTCGGGTCGGAGTGGTGCCGCTTCGGCACACAGGACAGCACGCAGATGGGCAAGGACCTGGAGCGCGCGCTGTGGCGCATGTACTCGCCGCACAAGGTCAAGCTGGCGGTCAGCGGCTGCCCGCGCAACTGCGCCGAATCGGGCATCAAGGACGTGGGCGTGATCGGCGTCGATTCGGGCTGGGAAATCCACGTGGGCGGCAACGGCGGCATCAAGACCGAGGTGGCGCAGTTCCTGGTCAAGGTCAAGACCGCGCAGGAAGTGCTGGAGTACGCCGGCGGCTTCCTGCAGCTGTACCGCGAGGAGGGCTGGTACCTGGAGCGCACCGTGCACTACATCCAGCGCGTCGGCCTCGATTACGTGAAGAAGCGGATCCTCGACGACGCCGAGGGCCGCAAGGCGCTGTGGGAGCGCCTGCAGTTCAGCGTGGATGGCGAGCCCGATCCGTGGTTCGAGACGGACAAGGCGGGCGTGGACACGCGCCAGTTCGAGCCGCTCACGGCCTGACCGCCGGATATTGAATGAAAACCACTGTAAGCCCATATCCGACGGGCGCAGTTAGCTACAAAAGAGATAGCACATGAACGACTGGAAAGCCATCTGCCGCGTCGAAGACATCCCCGTGCTGGGCGCGCGCCGCGTCGCGCGCCCCAAGGGCGTGGCCGTCGCCGTGTTCCGCAACGACCAGGACCAGGTGTTCGCGCTGCTCGACCGCTGTCCGCACAAGGGCGGGCCGCTGTCCCAGGGCATCGTGTTCGGCACCAGCGTGGCCTGCCCGCTGCACAACCGGGTGATCGGGCTGGACGATGGCTGCGCCAAGGCGCCCGACGAGGGTTGCACACCGCGCTTTGCCGTCAGGGTGGAGGCCGGTCAGGTCCTGCTGGACGCACGCGAACTCGCGACGCTGGCGCTCGATCTCCCCGCACCGCACGCCGGCCCGGGCTTCGCGACGGCCGGCAAGCTGGGCGACGAGACCTACGACGTGCAGGCACCGCATGGGGCGTAAGACAAGGCATGCTTGAAACGCGATCCACCTGCCCCTACTGCGGCGTCGGCTGCGGCGTGATCATCGAGTCGCAGGGCAGCCAGATCACCGGCGTGCGCGGCGACCCCGGCCATCCGGCCAACTTCGGCCGGCTGTGCAGCAAGGGCGCCACGCTGCACCTGACGGCCAGCGCGGCCGTGACCCGGCAAACCCGGCTCCTGCAGCCGATGCAGCGCCTGCACCGCCACGAAGCGCCCGTGCCCTTGGCGTGGGACGCCGCCCTGGGCCTGGCCAGCGAGACCTTCGCGCGCATCATCCGCGAGCACGGCCCCGATGCCGTGGGTTTTTACCTCTCGGGCCAGTTGCTGACCGAGGACTACTACGTCTTCAACAAGCTGGCCAAGGGGCTGATCGGCACCAACAACGTGGACACCAACTCGCGCCTGTGCATGAGCAGCGCGGTGGCGGGCTACAAGCAGACGCTGGGCATGGATGCGCCGCCCGCCTGCTACGACGATGTGCATCACGCGCAGTGCCTTTTCATCGTGGGCAGCAACACGGCCTGGGCGCACCCGATCCTGTTCCGCCACATCGAAGACGCGAAGCTTGCCAACCGGGCCTTGAAAATCATCGTGGCCGACCCGCGCCGCACCGACACCGCGGCAATCGCCGACCTGCATCTGCCGCTCCAGCCCGGCACCGATGTGATGCTGTTCAACGGCATGCTGCACATCATGCTGTGGGAAGGCTGGATCGATGTCGCCTGGATCGGGGCCCATACCAGCGGCTTCGACGCGCTCAAGGCCACGGTGCGCGACTGCACGCCCGAGCTGGTGGCGCAAGTCTGCGCCATCGCCAAGGACGACCTGTTCACGGCCGCGAAGCTGTTCTCTGGCGCCCCGACAGGCGATGCAGGGCGTCGCGCGCCCACGCTCAGCCTGTACTGCCAGGGCCTGAACCAGTCGAGCAGCGGCACCGCCAAGAACGCCGCGCTGATTAACCTGCACTTGGCCACCGGCCAGATCGGCAAGCCCGGCGCCGGCCCGTTCTCGCTGACTGGCCAGCCCAATGCCATGGGCGGGCGCGAGGTCGGCGGCATGGCCAATCTGCTGTCGGCGCACCGCGATCTGGCGAATCCGCAGCACCGCGCCGAAGTGGCGGCGCTGTGGGGGGTGCCCTCGGTGCCCGACCAGCCCGGCAAGACGGCGGTCGAGATGTTCCAGGCCGCGGCCGACGGCGAAATCCGCGCGCTGTGGATTGCCTGCACCAACCCGGCCCAGTCCATGCCCGACCAGGCATTGGTGCGCCACGCGCTGGAGCGTTGCGAGTTCGTCGTGGTGCAGGAGGCCTTTGCCACCGCCGCCACCTGCGATTACGCCGACCTGCTGCTGCCCGCCACGACCTGGGGTGAAAAGGAAGGCACGGTCACCAACAGCGAGCGGCGCATTAGCCGGGTGCGCGCCGCCGTGCCCGCGCCCGGTGAGGCGGGGCACGATTGGCAGATTGCGGTGCAGTTTGCAAGGCGCCTGGAGGCCCTACTCCCTCCCCCAATGGGGGAGGGCTGGGGCGGGGGCAGCACGGCCGCCAGCGCAAGCCGGCCCCCATCCCAGCCTTCCCCCAGCGGGGGAAGGAGTCAGACTGCCGCGCCCGTTCTTCGCAGTAGCCTGTTCCCCTACGACACACCCGAATCCATCTGGAACGAGCACCGCGAATCCACGCGCGGCCGCGATCTCGACATCACGGGCTTGAGCTACGCCCGGCTCGATGACACAGGCCCGCAGCAGTGGCCATGTCCTGCGGACACGGCCAGCGGCGGCAATGACAACGGCAACGCGACCGCGTTGCCGGCCCTCGGGCGCCATCTCGGCAAGGCTCGTTTGTACGAAGACGGCGTCTTCCCCACGCCCGACGGCCGCGCCCGTTTCGCCGACACCGCCTACCGGCCCGTGGCCGAGCCGCGCGAGTCGCGCTACCCGTTCAGCCTGTCCACCGGCCGCCTGCGCGACCAGTGGCACGGCATGAGCCGCACCGGCACGCTCGGCCGGCTGTTCGGCCATGTGGCCGAGCCGGCCGTGCAGTTGCACCCGCAGGACATGGCGCGCCGCGGCCTCCAGGAGGGCGACCTGGTCCACGTCACCAGCCGGCGCGGCTCGATCGTGCTGCCGGTGCAGGGCGCCCGCGAAATGGGGTTGAGCCAGGCCTTCATCGCCATGCACTGGGGCGGCGAGTTTCTCGGCGGCGTCAGCAGCATGGGCGTGCGGCTGGCCGGCGTGAATGCGCTGACCACCTCCGCCTTTTGCCCGAGCTCGAAGCAGCCCGAACTCAAGCACGCGGCAGTGAAAATTTTGAAGGCCGAGCTGCCGTGGTCACTGCTCGGCGTGGCCTGGCTGCCCGAGGCGCGGGCGCTGGCCGCGCGCGAGGAACTCAAACGCCTGATGGCGCTGTTCCCGTTTGCCAGCTGTGTCCCCTTTGGCCGCGAGCGCACCGGCCTGCTGTTTCGCGCGGCCAGTTACGAGGCGGCGCCCGACGAAGTGCTCGCGAGCATCGAGCGCCTGCTGGGCCTGAGCGGCACCGACGTGCTGCGCTACGCCGACAAAAAAAAGGGCCAGCGCCGCGCGGCCCGGCTCGCGCGCGTGGGCGACCAGGCCCGGCTCACCGGCTTTGTGCTGGCCGGCGACATCAGCGCGGAGCGCTGGATCAAGACCCTGCTGCAGGACGAGCTGCCGGCGCAAGCCTACGGCCGCCTGCTGCTGGTGCCCGGTGCCAAGGCGCCGGTCGCGGTACAGTCGCGCGGCCAACAGGTGTGCACCTGTTTGAATGTGACGGACACGGCCATCCGCGCCCATCTGGCGGGCGTGGAGGGTCCGGAAAACGACCGCCTGGCCTCGTTGCAAGCCGGCCTGCAATGCGGTACCCAATGCGGCTCCTGCGTGCCCGAACTCCGCAAGATGATCCGCGGCGCCCTGCCGCTCCCGCAGACCGCCTGAAGCGGCGCTCGGGGAGAGCTTCTGGACACTGCACGGTCACGGCATCAGCTCATTACCCAAAGTCATCAGCCATCAAAGACAATCGGGGCCATGGCAATCAGTCAGTACCTCAAAGTCATCGGCCGCGGCAAGGACGGCGCGCGCGCGCTCAACCGCGAGCAGGCGGCGGATTTGTTCGGGCAGGTGCTGGACGGCGCGGCGGGTGACCTGGAAGTTGGCGCTTTTTGCCTGGCCATGCGCGTCAAGGGCGAAACGCCCGCCGAGATGGCTGGCTTTCTGGACGCGACCGATGCACGCCTGAACAAATTGCCGGCCACGGAGAGGCCCATGGTGGTGCTGCCCAGCTACAACGGTGCCCGCAAGCTGCCGCTGCTCACGCCGCTGCTGGCCCTGCTGCTGGCACGCGAAGGG
>DATNBK010000152.1:0-7546 GCA_035571995.1 Rhodanobacter sp. | reverse complement strand
GCGGAAGATGGCGTCGTAGACCGGCAGGATCGCGCCGCCGGAATAGCCGAACAATACCTTCGTGCCCTCATCGGCGAGCACCTGTACCACGATGTCCGCACCGCTCATCGGCAGGCCGGCAAGCGGATGCCGTGGGGTAGCGGGAACGGGGGGGGCGGCTGGGCTGGGCGTGAGGGTGGTCACGATGGCTTCCTGGTGCAAAGGGTGATGGCCGGGCGGTCGGCCCGGTCGGTGGCGGACCGGTCAGTTGCGGATCAGCTCGTGCTCGACGGCCGGATGCACGGGGACGCCGAACGTGGTGATGATGCGCAGGTCCTGTTCGAGCGTGGAAAAGCGCTGCCACTCGATGCCGTTGATGTCCGTGTCGCTGACAAAGCCCTCGGCGGCGTCGTCCTCGAAGCCGATCTGCACCACCTGGCCAGCACGCGCCGCATCCTTGCGGATCGAGAAGTTCAGCTGGTCGGTGCGCCACATGGCGTAGGTGTCGATGACCACGGCCTGCGGCGGCTGGCCCAGGCGCGTGCTGTAGTCGGCGACGGAGGCGTCCATGTCGGCGACGGCCAGGGCGATGTGAAAGCGTTTCATGACGGTACCTCTCGGTGGCGCGGGGAAAGGGTGAGTGGTGTGTCTTGATCGTCATCCCGGAATCGCGCAGCGATATCCAGGATCCAGTGCCTTTGCGGTTCGGTGCTGGCTGCAAAGGCACCGGGTGACCAGCTTCGCTGTTGTGAAGCGCCTCCCCGCTTTCGCGGGAATGACGAAGGGGGCTCAGGCGACGGCGGGTTCCTTGCCTGCTGCCGGCGCCGGCGCTGCCTCCGCCTCCGCCTCCGGATGCAGCCAGGTCATGCGTGCGCGCAGCTTGCGGCCGACCTGCTCCAGCGGGTGGTCGAGGTCGGCCTGCTTGTAGCGGCGGTAGTTCGGCAGCCCGGCGCGGTACTCGGCAATCCAGTTCTGGGCGAAGGTGCCGTCCTGGATGTCCTTCAGCACCGCCTGCATGCGCTCCTTCACGCCGGCGTCGATCACCCGCGGGCCGGAGACGTAGTCGCCGTACTGCGCCGTTTCGCTGACGTACTTGAGCATCTTCTCCACGCCGCCCTCGTAGAACAGGTCGACGATCAGCTTCAGCTCGTGGAAGACCTCGTAGTAGGCGATCTCCGGCTGGTAGCCGGCTTCCACCAGGGTCTCGAAGCCGGCCTGCACCAGGGAGCTGGCGCCGCCGCACAGCACGGCCTGCTCGCCAAACAGGTCGGTCTCGGTCTCTTCCTTGAAATCGGTCTTGATCAGCATGGCCCGGGTGCCGCCGATGCCGTCGGCATAGGCGATGGCCTTCTCCTCGGCATGGCCGGAGACGTCCTGGTATACCGCCCAGATGTCCGGCACACCGCGACCGCGCTCGTACTCGGTGCGCACCAGGGCGCCCGGGCCCTTGGGCGCGACCATGATCACGTCGATGTCCGCGCGTGGCGTGATCTGCTTGAAGTGGATGTTGAAGCCGTGCGCGAACAGCAAGGCGGCGCCGGGCTTGATGTTGGGCGCGATGGCTTCGGTGTAGAGCGCCGGCTGCACCATGTCCGGGGTGAGCACGGCGACCAGGTCGGCGGCCTTTACCGCCTCGCCCGGCTCGGCGACGCGGAAGCCCTCGGCCTTCGCCTTGTGCCAGGACGGGCCGTCCTTGCGCAGGCCGACCACGACGTCGAGGCCGGAATCGCGCAGGTTGAGGGCGTGGGCGCGGCCCTGGCTGCCGTAGCCGAGCACGGCGATGCGGGATGAAGCGAGGATGGTGTGGCTCATGCGGGGACTCCGTGGGTGGATGGGTGGCTGTGGGTGTGGGTGGCCGGCAGCGTGGCCTGGGTAATGGCCCCGTCGGAAGCCGAGGTGCACAGCAGCGCGTACTTGGCGAGTGCGCCGCGCGTGACCTTGGGCGCCGCCGGTGTCCAGCTCTTGCGTCGCCCGGCGAGGTCGGCGGTGGTATTGATCTCACGGCTGAGCGCATCGATCACCAGCTGGTCGCCGTCGCGGAGCAGGCCGATGGCGCCGCCGCGGGCAGCCTCGGGAGCGATGTGGCCGACCATGAAACCGTGCGTGGCGCCGCTGAAGCGGCCGTCCGTGATCAGCGCCACGTCGTCGCCCAGGCCGCGGCCGATCAGGGCCGCGGTCACGCCCAGCATCTCGCGCATGCCGGGCCCACCGGCCGGGCCCTCGTTGCGGATCACCACCACGTCGCCCTTTTTGATCCGGCCTTCCTGCACGGCGGCAAACGCGGCTTCCTCGCTCTCGTACACGCGCGCCGTGCCGGCGAAGTGGGTGGCGCCGTGGCCTGGGCCGTGCTTGCCGGGGATCTTCAGGATGCAGCCGTCCGGGGCCACGTTGCCGTACAGGATGGAATACCCGCCGCGCGGCTTGAGTGGCGCGTCGACCGGGTGGATCACCTGCTGGTCGGCGAAGCGCGGTGCAGCCGCGGCTTCGGCAAACAGGCTGCGGCCGGTGACGGTGGGCGCGTCTTCCAGCATGCCGGCGGCAATCAGCTCCTGCGCCACGCGCGCGGCGCCGCCGGCGTCGAACATCTCCACCGCGGTGTAGCGCCCCGCGGGCAGCAGATCGGCAATCACCGGTGTGCCCTCGGTGGCCGGCTGGAAATCCTCCAGCGACCATTCCGTGCCGGCCTCGCGCGCGATGGCGAGCAGGTGCAGCACCGCGTTGGTCGAACCGGCGGTGGCGGCCACCATGCGCGCGGCGTTGCGCATCGCGGTGCGGCTGATGAGCGCGCGCGGCGTGCGTTGTTCGCGCAGACAGTCCATCACCAGCTCGCCGCAGCGGCGCGCGGCGGCGAGTTTGCCCGGATGCGTGGCCGGAATGTCGTTCAAGCCCATGGGCGAGAGGCCCAACGTGGTCAACACCATGGCCATGGTGTTGGCGGTGAACTGGCCGCCGCAGGCGCCGGCCCCGCCGCAGGCATCGCATTCCACGCCATGCAGCTCGTCGTCGGAGATCTTGCCCGCGCCGTGTGCGCCTACCGCCTCGAACACCTGCTGGATGGTGATCGGCTGGTTCCTGTGCAGGCCGTGCGCGATCGTGCCGCCGTACAGCGCCACGGCGGGGATGTCCAGCCGCGCCATGGCCATGGCAGCGGCGGGGATGGTCTTGTCGCAGCCACACAACACCACCATGGCGTCGCACAGATGGCCTTCCACCACCGCCTCGATGGAGTCGGTGATGAGCTCGCGGCTGACCAGCGAATAGCGCATGCCCGGCGTGCCCATGGCGATGCCGTCGGTGACCGCGATGGTGTTGAACTCCACCGGTGTGCCTCCCGCGGCACGGACGCCAGCGGCCACCTGCCGGGCCAGGTCGCGCAGGTTGAGGTTGCAGGGCGAGACGTCCGACCAGGTGTGCACCACCGCGACCAGCGGCTTGCGCAGCGCGGCGTCGTCCATGCCGGTGGCGCGCAACATGGCGCGGGCGGGGGCGCGGTCGGGGCCGGCCTTGATCAAGTCACTGCGCATGCGGGTTCCTGTGGCTGGAATGGGAAAGGGTGCCCTCCCCGCGCGGCGACATCGGCTCTGGTGCGCTGGCGCGGTGTAGGGGAGTCGCCGCTGGCTTCCATGGCCAATGCCGCACGCGGCGCGCGGGGAGGGCAAAACTGGTTGTGGCGGTCAACCGCAGCATGAGTCGGTCGCCCTTGTTGTGGTTGCGCTGCCGGTGGCCTGGCTGGAGAGCGCGGCGAGTACCGCGTCGCGTACCTCGGCCGTGCCAGCCCGGCCGCCCAGGTCGGACGTGTAGGGGCCCGCGCGCAGCACGTGCTCCACCGCAGCCTCGACGGCGGCGGCCTCGGCCGGCAGGTGCAGCGAGTGGCGCAGCAGCAGCGCGGTCGACAGGATCGCACCCACAGGATTGGCGAGATCCTGGCCGGCCAGGTCGGGTGCCGAGCCGTGGATGGGCTCGTACAGGCCGCGCCGGCCTGCGCCCAGCGAGGCCGACGGCATCAGTCCCAGCGAGCCAGCCAGGGCGGCGGCCTCGTCGGTGAGGATGTCGCCGAACAGGTTCTCGGTGACCACCACGTCGTAGCTGGCCGGCCGGGTCAGCAGCAGCATGGCCATGGAGTCGACCAGCTGGTGCTCGACCCGCACCTCCGGGTAGTCGGGCGCGATGCGCTGCACCGTGCTGCGCCAAAGCCGAGAGGTCTCCAGCACATTGGCCTTGTCCACCGAGGTGAGCTGCCGGCGCCGGCCGCGGGCCAGCTCGAAGGCCAGCCGCACGACGCGCTCGATCTCGGCCACGGTGTAGCGGTATTCGTCGCCGGCGGCGTCGGCGCTGCGGGTCTTGGCACCGAAATAGGCGCCGCCGGTGAGTTCCCGCACGAACAGGACATCGACGCCGGCAAGCCTGTCGTTCTTTAGCGGCGACAACCCGACCAGGGCCGGATGCACACTGAGCGGGCGCAGGTTGGCGTACACGCCCAGCGTCTTGCGCAAGCCCAGCAGCCCCTGCTCCGGACGTACCTTGGCGTTGGGGTCGGACCAGCGCGGGCCACCCACCGCACCGAGCAGCACGGCATCGGCGCGCAGGCAGGCCTCCTCAGTGGCGGCCGGCAGCGCGGTGCCACTGGCCTCGATGGCGCAGCCGCCAATCAGGTGTTCCTCGTAGCTGAATTCGTGGCCGCGGCTGGCCGCAACGGCCTGCAGCACGGCGACTGCCGCTGCGGTGACCTCGGGACCGATGCCGTCGCCGGGCAGGATGACGATATGCGCCTTCATGCGGCCCGCTCCCGTTCGTAGCGGTCGATGCCCTTGGCTCCTTGCAGCAGGAACCCGAGCTGGTCGACGCCCTCGAGCAGGCAATGGCGCGCAAACGGTTCCAGTTCGAAACGGATCTGGCTGCCGTCGGGCAAGTCGATGGCCTGGCTGCGCACGTCGATGTTCAGCTCGACGCCGGGATTGTCCAGCAACCAACGGTGTTCGGCCTCGCCGACCACGATCGCGAGCAGGCCGTTTTTCAGCGCGTTGCTGCGGAAGATGTCCGCGATCTCGCTGCTGAGCACCGCCTGGATGCCGTAGTCCAGCAATGCCCAGGGTGCGTGCTCGCGCGAGGAGCCGCAGCCGAAGTTGTGTCCGGCGACCAGGATGGCGCAGCCGCGCGCCGCGGACTGGTTCAGCGGGAAGGCCGGGTTGTCGCTGCCGTCGGGCAGATAGCGCCAGTCCTGGAAGCAGTGCCGGCCCAGGCCGGCGCGCGCCGTGGTGGTGAGGAAGCGGGCCGGGATGATGCGATCGGTGTCGACGTTTTCGTCGGCAAGCACGACGGTGCGCGAGCGCAGGGTGGTGATGGGTTTCATGCGCTGGTTTCCATGGCGAGGTAAGTGCGTGGGTCGGCAATCGCGCCGGCCACCGCGCAGGCCGCCGCGGTGGCGGGGCTGGCCAATACGGTGCGTGCACCCTTGCCCTGGCGGCCTTCGAAGTTGCGGTTGGAGGTGGACACGACCAATTGGCCGGGCTGGGCCAGGTCGCCGTTCATGGCGATGCACATGGAGCAGCCGGGCTCCCGCCATTCGGCGCCGGCGGCGAGAAACACCTCGTGCAGGCGCTCGGCCTCGGCATCGCGGCGCACCGCTTCCGAACCCGGCACCACCAGCATGCGCACGCCATCGGCCACGTGCCTGCCCCGCAGGACGCGTGCTGCCTCGCGCAGGTCGGGCAGGCGCGCGTTGGTGCAGCTGCCGATGAACACCACGTCCACCACGGTGCCCAACATGGACTGCCCTGGTTGGTAGCGCATATAGCTCGCGGCACGCTGCTCCTGGGCGTTGCGCGGCGCGGGCAGGCTGGCGCCCAAAGCCAGCGCCATGCCCGGATGCGTGCCGTAGGTCACCGTGGGCTGGACCTGGCTGGCATCGAAGTGCAGCTCGCGGTCGTAGCGCGCACCCGGGTCGCTGCGCAATGCGCGCCAGCGCGCCACCGCGGCATCCCAGTCGCTGCCCTGCGGTGCCTGGGGGCGCCCCTGCAGCCAGGTGAACGTGGTGTCGTCCGGCGCGATCATGCCGGCGCGGGCGCCGGCCTCGATCGACATGTTGCAGATCGTCATGCGCTCTTCCATCGACAGGCCCTCGATGGTCGAGCCGCGGTATTCGATGACGTGGCCGGTGCCGCCGTCCACGCCAATCGCGCCGATGATGTGCAGGATCAGGTCCTTGGCGCCGACCCCCGGCGCCAGTGCGCCGTCGACCTGGATGGCCAGCGTCTTCGGCTTGCGCTGCAGCAGGCATTGGGTGGCGAGCACATGCCCGACCTCGGTGGTGCCGATGCCGAACGCCAGCGCCCCGAAGGCGCCGTGGGTGGAGGTGTGGCTGTCGCCGCAGACAATGGTCATCCCGGGCTGGGTCGCGCCCAGCTCGGGCCCGATCACGTGCACGATGCCGCGGTGCGGGCTGTCCCAGCCATGCAGGGTCACGCCGAATTCGCGGCAGTTCGCTTCCAGTTGTTCCACCTGCGCCCGCGCCGCCGGTGTGGCGTAAGGCCGCTGGCCATCGGCGCCGCGTGGCAGGGTGGGGGTGGAATGGTCCAGCGTCGCCAAGGTGCGATCTGGCCGGCGCAGCCGCAGGCCGCGTTCGCGCAGCACGTCGAATGCCTGTGGCGAGGTCACCTCATGCAGCAAGTGCAGGTCGATGTACAGGACCGCTGGCGTGTCCGCGGTTTCCGCGGCGACCACGTGCGCGTTCCAGACCTTCTCGAACAGGGTGCGCGGGCTCATGCCGGTACTCCCGCGGCCGGCATGGCCTGGGCCTCGAGGTGCGCCTCCCGGGCCAGCGCCTGCAGGTCGTTGTCCTTGACCTCGCCGCCGGCATCCGCCAGTTGCTTGAAGCGGGCGAACATGGCGTCCAGACCCTGGTCGTCGGGCATGTAACCCAGGACCCGCAGGCGCTGGCGCAGCGCGGCGCGGCCGGAATGCTTGCCCAGCACCAGGGTGGTGGCAGCGATGCCCACGTCCTGCGGCTGCATGATCTCGTAGGTGCCGCGGTGCTTGAGCATGCCGTGCTGATGGATGCCGGACTCGTGCGCAAACGCGTTGGCGCCGACGATTGCCTTGTTGCGCGGCACGGCCTGCCCGGTGAGCTCGCAGAGCAGGCGCGAGGCGGGATACAACTGCGGCGTGCGGATGCCGAGGCTGACGCCGAAGTAGGGCGCGCGCACCTTCAGCGCCATCACCACCTCCTCCAGCGCGGCGTTGCCGGCGCGCTCGCCGATGCCGTTGATGGTGCACTCGACCTGCCGCGCGCCGGCGCCGACCGCGGCCAGGCTGTTGGCCACGGCCATGCCCAGGTCGTCGTGGCAGTGGCTGGAGAAGGTCACCCGTTCGGCACCGACCACGTGCTGGCGCAGGTGGCGGAACAAGCCGGCGATTTCCTCCGGCGTGATGTAGCCGACGGTGTCGGGCGCGTTCAAGGTGCTGGCGCCGGCCTCGACCGCGGCGCTGAACACCTCGACCAGGAAGTCCGGTTCGGTGCGCAGCGCATCCTCGGCGGAAAACTCGACCTCCTGGCAGTAGCCGCGTGCGC
>DATNBK010000151.1:0-3557 GCA_035571995.1 Rhodanobacter sp. | reverse complement strand
GTCAGGTGGTAGACGCCCTTGAAGAAGCCGTTGATACGCTCCTGCGGCGCCACCAGCGCCTGCACCGTCGCATAGTTGTAGCGGTCGTCGTTGCCGCGGCAGTGGAAGTCCCCTGGACCCAGCGGGCTCTTGCCGGACGCGATCACGTCGTGGTTGGCGGCCAGACGGGGGCCGGTGGCGCAACCGAACTGCGCCGCGACGTCCTTCGGCAGCGTGATACTGCCGTAAATGCCGGTGTTGGAACCGCCCCTGATGACAGACAGCGGGCCGGTCGGGTTGCTGTTGGAAGTCAGCGACAAGGCGTATTGGGAGAACTTGCGGTTGCCCTGCAGCACGATGTCCTGCTTGTTGTAGCTGACGCCGGCGATCAGGCTGCCCTTGTCCGAGCTTTGGCCGAAGGTGAACCCACCGCCGCGCTGCTCGCCGTCGCCGTGATCCGAAATACCGTAGTTGACGGAGGCCTGGGCACCCTGATAGTCGGACTTCAGGATGACGTTGATGACGCCGCCGATGGCGTCGGAGCCGTACACCGAAGAGGCACCGTCGGTCAGGACTTCGATGCGCTCTACGGCAGCTGCCGGGATCGCGTTGATGTCGGCGTTCACGACGCGCTGGCCGTCGACCAGGGTCAAGGTGCGATCAGAACCCAAACCACGCAGGCCGACCATGGTGCGGCTGCGTGGGTTTGCGTTCGGGCTGTTCTGGTTGTTGACGGTCGGCGTCAGCAGGCCGCCGGTGACCGCCGGCAGGCTTTGCATCACGTCGCCCAAGGTCAGGGCGCCGGTGGCCTTGATCTGCTCGGCCGAGACGGCAATGACCGGGTTGGAGGTTTCGAGGTCGACGCGGCGAATGTGCGAACCCGTGACCACGACGGTCTTGAGTTCGGTGGCCTGACTGGCCTGCGGCGCGGCCTGGTCCTGGGCAAACGCACTGCCTGCGGCGCCGACGGCCATCACGGCACCCAGGGAAAGGGCTGTGCGAACTGCCAGCGAAAGCTGATTTCGATTGGACTTCATTATGCTCTCCGGATTTAACGAACCAGTAACGTTCAGTATCTCGTCTGCAGCGAGATTCTGCCCATGGGACTTTCGAGTGCCGCGAACCGCTGCGCTGCCGGCGAATCGTTCGCGCGGCCCAGCCAGCCAGAGGTGCAAGTTCCGCGATTCCGTCGCGAGGGGTCGGAAGGTCAATCAGCAGTGACCAGTTGTGTGGACCTTACCAATTG
This sequence comes from Rhodanobacter sp., assembly GCA_035571995.1. Taxonomy (GTDB): domain Bacteria; phylum Pseudomonadota; class Gammaproteobacteria; order Xanthomonadales; family Rhodanobacteraceae; genus Rhodanobacter. The sequence goes on along the minus strand of DATNBK010000151.1, from coordinate 2,332 downwards.
TTCACAAAAACATCCCCTCTCCCTCACATTTGCGGAAGGCTAACGCAAAGTACGCAATTGATGCAAGTCAAATTTCGAAGTTGGCGCGGGGCTGGGAACCAGCGCTGCAGGCGGCCGGTCAGCCGCCCCGATCACCCGTCAGAGGCGGTGTCACGCCGTCATCGGCATAGCCCCAATGCGCCAGCATGGGCTGCAGGATGGGCAGGATCGGCTCGAAGTACGCCGCATACTGCCGCCAGTGGTCCACCCCACGGGAGTTGATCGGCTCGACCACCTGGGTATAGCTAGGGGTGCGGATGTAGCCCTTCTCCCGGGCCCGCTCGGCAAAACGCAACATGCTCTCGGCCTCGCCAAGCTCGAGGAACTGCGCGATCTTGCGGGTCTGCGCCGGGGTATCCGCCACCAGATCCTCATAGCGCGAAACGAACACGTCGGGCTGGAGCAGCCTGGCGTGGTACAGCCAATTGTCCATGGCCGCGACATAGGCACGCGCCAGATGTTCGAGCGAGCGGCAGGCCGCCACCAGCGGCGCCGCCTGGAAATTCTGCAGGTAACAGCTCAGCAGGACGTCGCACGGATGGCGCAGCACGAACACGAATTTCGCCTTTGGGAACAGGCGATGGATCATCGGCAGCCAGGACATGTTCAGCGGATTCTTGTCCACCAGGCGCGCATCCCAGCGGCGCGGCACCTTCCCGCAGGCGAGGATCACGTAGCCCTTGCGCAGCTCGTCGCAATCGCGCTGGACCAGCTTGCGCAGATCCCCGGGAATTTCGATGCCGACGTCGCCCAGTTGGTTGGCCAGCTGGTGCATGAACGGGCGCTCGTCCATCGACTGCAGGCGCGGATGCGCATCCAGCATTTGTTCCAGCAGCGTCGTGCCGGAGCGAGGGAAGCCGACCACGAATACCGGCGACTGGCTGGTGTCGGGTGCCTTCAGCTGTGGCCAGGTCTGGTAGTCCTCCGCGCCCAGCCGGTCGTCGACGTGCGGCAGCGGGGCGGCGTCCGCTTCCAGCAGCTGCGGATTGGACGCGGCCAGCAGGCTGGCCTGGATGGCGTGTCCCGTCTTCAGCGCCTGCATTGCCGCATCCACGTCGCCGAGCCGGTCGCAGGCCTGGGCCAGGGCGAAGTAATGCGTGTCGTGGTTGGCGTGGCCGGGACCGACGTGTTCCAGCAGCTTGCGCGCGGTGGTGTAGTCGCGACGACGCATGGCGAGCTGGGCCTGCTGGCTTTCCACTTCGCGACGGATGCCAGCGTCCGGAGGGGTGGCCGCGAGGATCCATTGCAGCTTGTCCCGCGCCTGCTCCAGGCGGTTGACGCGCTCATAGACCTTGGCCAGCAGCAGTTGCGCCGACCAATCACCGGGCACGCGACGCACGCGATCCTCGAGCAGTTCCATGCCGTCGCCGAGCTCGTTGACCTGCACCAGCAGGCGGGCCAATTCCGCCAGCTGCCCGTCCGCAAGCGGCAGCCAGCTGCGCCAGGGCTGCAACAATATTTCGGCCCGGTGGTCGTGGCAGGCGACGCAGGCCCGCGCGGCGTGGAGGCGGATATCCACCGTATCGGGAGCGAGATCGTAGGCACGCATCAAGGTCGCCAGGGCGAGGGCCGGCTTGCCGTTGCCGAGCTGCATCAGGCCCAGCTGGTCCAGGCGCTCGGGATCGTTCAAGGCGCAGCGCGCGGCCGTTTCCGCCGCCCGCTCGGCGGCTTCCAGGTTGCCGACGCCGGCCAGGGCCCCGGCATAGTTGGCCCAGTGCAGGCTGTCTTCCGGGCGCAGCTCGACCAGCCGCGCGAGCACGGCCAGGGCGTCGTGCGGCCGGCCCTGTTGCTGCAGGCCGAGCGCCAGCAGCACCAGAACGTCGGGCTCGTCCGGGACCTGCTCCAGCGTTGCACGGCAGCGTTGCTCCGCAAGCGCCGGTTCGCCTGCGCTCAAGGCGGCGACGATGGGAGCGATCAGGCTGTCATCAGCCATGTAGTGGAATCCTCTGGCAGGGAGGCCGCCCGCGGTTTGCCGTCAATCGGCAGCCACCGGCACGACGTCGAAGGCGATGGTCAAGCGGCTGTCTTCCGGCCCACCGGAAAACGGCACCGTGCCATGCCACATGTAGGACGGGAACAACACCAGCAGCCCCGGCTGCGGCTTGACCATGTACTCCGGTGGCAACGGCGGCGTAGTCGGGAACGCCGATTCGCCAAACTGGATCCAGCCTTCGCCCGGCCGCTCGGCCAGTGCCGGCGGCAAGTGCAGGTAGCAAGCCGAGGAAATCCAGCCATCCTGGTGGTAATGGTTGACGTGGAAGCCATGCGGACGCAGCCGCACCGACCACATGCC
>DATNBK010000150.1:0-3862 GCA_035571995.1 Rhodanobacter sp. | reverse complement strand
TCCTTCTTGTCCAGGATGACCTGGTCCATCTTGTCGTCGGCCTTGAACACGACTTCGGTGTTGAAGTTGGCGATCAGGCTCTTGAGCTTCATGCGCACGGTGGCCGAGTTGCGGCCGCCGCGGCTGTATTCGGTCTTGAGCACAACCATTGGGTCTTTGCCGTGCATGATGACATTGCCGGCGCGGATTTCTTGAGCGATTTTCATAGGGTCTTGAGAGAAGGTCTTGGAAACGTATCGGGGAACGGGGCTGCGCTGGCAGCAGGAAGCGTCTTGTGTCGAACCGGCACGTCGATTCCACGAAGCCCGTTATTTTAACGGTTTTCCCGCACGAATTGCAGCAGTTGATGCGTCAGATCGCCCTGCGCCAGCAGCCGCACGCGGGCTGCTGCCACGGTGGGACCCCAGGCGGCGGCGTCAACGGCGGGCAGGGGCGCGGCGCTCGTGCCGTTCCAGACTTGATGGAATTGCCGCAGCGACGCAGGCGCCTGCAGCCAATCCAGAAATGCGTCGAGTTTGCGGTGATGCGCCGCATCGTCCTGCGGATAGATCTGCCAGATGAAGGGTTGGCCGGCCCACAGGGCGCGCACCAGCGAGTCTTCGCCCCGCACAAAATTGAGGTCGCAGGCCCACAGTAGATGGTCGAAATCAGGTTGACTCAATTCAGGTAAATATAAAATAGATAGCAAACTATCTTTTACCCACGATGGATTGAGCCTGTTTTTGTGCTCAATGAGCGCGCGTGTGGCGGCTGCCGCGCGCCCTGCGGTCACGAGCACCCGCGTGGGTTGCCCGGCGCTTGCCAATCGGTCGAGCAGACCGTCCAGTGCGGCCGGCTCGTAACAGAAGAGGGATACCAGGCGTTCGCCGCCGCGCGCGATGCCCAGTCGTGCCAGCCATGCCGCGCGATCGAATGCCGATCGCCGCGCCAGCAGATCAGGCTCGCGCAGCAGGCCGCCGGTGCGGGGCGTGAAGCCGGGATAGAAAAAATGCCGGACCAGGCCTTTCCCCGGCCCATGCAGCACCGGCGAAGGCAGGCCATGGCTGCGCTCTACATAGCGCTCGGCGGACAGGTATTCGAGGTTGATCCATACGGGTTTTCGGCCTGTAGCCCTTACCTCATCTACACATGCCGCTATGAACTCGGGAGCAATCTCGCAGCCGAAGGCTTCCACCAGCACATCGGCCGCTGGCTGCCCGGCGGCTTCCAGCGACTGCGCCCATGGCAGCACCGTGACACCCGGACAGCCGCCAGGCGCCATCCAGCGCAGCGCCGTCGCGTCGTCCACCCACAGCCGCACCTGTTCGCCGCGTGCGGCCAAATCGGCGCTCAGGCGCCAGCACACGCCGATATCGCCAAAGTTGTCGATGACCTTGCAGAAGATGTCCCACAGCATGGTGCGATTGTGACCCGGCCTGTTTCCGGTTTGATAGTCATGCCGCGCTGGCTATATTGAATGGATTGCTGATGGATTGAATGGGACGGGCACGCAGAGGCCGGTGCCGTCGCCCGTGCGGTCATTCGAGCGGCCTCATACCTTGTTTGGAGATACACCATGGCGACCTACATTGTTCTGACGAATTTCACGGACCAGGGGATTCGCACTGTCAAGGAAACCACCAAGCGTGCCGATGCGGTCAGCGAAATGGCGGGGAAGTTCGGCGTCAAGGCCAAGGAGTTCTTCTGGACGCTGGGGGCCTACGATCTCGTGTGCCAGTTCGAGGCGCCCGATGATGCCTCCATCACGGCGTTCGGACTGGCCATCGGCGCCGCCGGCAATGTGCGGACCCAGACCTTGCGGGCGTTTTCCAAGGCGGAAATGAGCCAGATCCTGGCCAAGCTGGCGTAGCTGGCGCCAGTCCCCGCACCGGAGTGCAGGGCTGGCTGCAGGCGCGACAATACGCCTGTATGTCAGACGTGCATTCCGAACAACTGCTGAGCGAGGTCGCGGCGCTGCCGGCGCTGCCGGGCGTGTACCGCTACTTTGACGCCGACGGCCAGTTGCTGTATGTCGGCAAGGCGATCAACCTGAAGCGGCGGGTTTCGAGCTACTTCCACAAGGACCACGGCGGCACGCGCATCGGCCACATGGTGAGCAAGATCGTGCGCATGGAGACCACCGTGGTGCGCTCCGAGGCCGAGGCGCTGCTGCTGGAAAACAACCTGATCAAGACGCTGAACCCGAAGTACAACATCCTGTTTCGGGACGACAAGAGTTATCCGTATCTGAAGATGACCGGTACTCACGGCAAGGTGGCGACCGGGGCGCCGTCGTCCGCCAGTTTCCCGCGCATCGCCTACTACCGCGGCGCGGTCGAGAAGAAGCACCGCTACTTCGGCCCGTTTCCCAATGGCTGGGCGGTCAAGGAATCGATCCTGCTGCTGCAAAAGGTGTTCCGGCTGCGCACCTGCGAAGACACGGTGTTCAGCAACCGCACCCGGCCCTGCCTGCTGTACCAGATCAAGCGCTGCTCGGCGCCTTGCGTGAATTACATCTCGCCTGAGGTCTATGCGCAGGATGTGCTGGACGCCGAAAAATTCCTGCAGGGCGAGACCCAGCAGGTGCTCGATGCGCTGCAGGCCCGCATGATGGCGCACGCCGACAAACTGGAGTTCGAGCAGGCAGCCGAGCTGCGCAACCAGATGTCGGCTCTTTCCACCGTGCTGCACCAGCAGGCGGTGGACAACGTGTCGGACAAGGACGTGGACATCCTGGCGGTGCAGGTGCACGGGGGCCGCGCCTGCGTCAACCTGGCCATGGTGCGCGGCGGGCGGCACCTGGGCGACCGGCCCTATTTTCCGGCGCAGGTGGAAGACGCCACGGGTGTTTATCAGGCGGATCTGGAGGAGGGCGCCGATGAGGGCCCGGATGACGCTGCGGCGCCGGCCGTGCCGTCGGTTGAAGTCCAAGTGCTGCAGGCGTTCATCGCACAGCACTACATCGACGTGCCGGTGCCGCCCGCGCTGATCACCAGCGAACCGGTCAGCCCGGCGTTGATCGAGGCGCTGTCGCTGCAGACTGGCGTGCGCATCAGCGCCGTGCACCAGCCGCGCGAGCAGCGCCGCATCTGGCTCGAGATGGCGCAGAAAGACGCCGGCATCGCGCTGGCCCGGCTGCTGGCCGAAGAGGGCTCGCAGCAGGCGCGCACCCGCGCGCTGGTCGACGCGCTGGGGCTGGTGCCGGACCAGCTCGATGCCTTTCGCATCGAATGCTTTGACATTTCCCACACCGCCGGGGAGGCCACGCAGGCCTCGTGCGTGGTGTTTCAGGGCCACAAGATGCAAAGCGGCGAATACCGCCGCTACTCGATCGACCACATCACGCCGGGCGACGATTACGCTGCCATGCGCCAGGTGCTGACGCGGCGCTACAGCAAGATGGTGGAGGCCATCCGGCAGGCCGACAACGCAAATCTGGACGCGCCAGGCGTACCGGCGCAGGGCGCGGATGAAGGCACCGGCGCGGCAACGCCCGCCAGCCCCGTGCGGCTGCCCGACTTGGTGCTGGTGGATGGCGGCAAGGGCCAGGTCAGCATGGCGCGCGAGGTGTTCGCCGAACTGGGCATCGATTTGAGCCTGATCGTGGGCGTGGAAAAAGGCGAGGGCCGCAAGGTCGGCCTGGAAGAGCTGGTGTTTGCCGATGGCCGCCCCAAGGTCTATCTGGGCAAGGATTCCGCGGCCCTGATGCTGGTCGCGCAAATCCGCGACGAGGCGCACCGCTTTGCCATCACCGGCATGCGGGCCAAACGCGCCCGGGTGCGCGTGGGCGGAGGCAAGCTCGAAGAAATCCCGGGGATCGGCCCGAAACGCCGCGCCCGGCTGCTGCAGCGCTTTGGCGGAGTTCGGGGCGTGGCCTCGGCCA
>DATNBK010000149.1:0-4194 GCA_035571995.1 Rhodanobacter sp. | reverse complement strand
GACAAACCCGCATACGCCGGACGGCAAGGAATTCGTGGCGCAGGACCACGGTATCGGGCCCGGTTTCCTCAAGCTGTTCTCCATCCCCTTGCGTGAGGGGCGCGACTTCACGCGTGACGACGTGGCCGGCAACGAACGGGTCGCCATCGTCAGCCAGGATCTGGCCGACACGTATTACGGCGGTCACGCGGTGGGCAAGGTGATCAACGTGCCTCGTACCGACGATTCGGTGTACCCGGCGCGCATCGTCGGCGTGGTGGGCAGCACTTGGCAGAAGGGCCCACTGCATCCGTTGCAGCCGGTGTTCTACGTGCCGCTGGCGCAGCTGCCCGAGCCGATCATGGCGCTCTTCCGCAATCTCGAACCCCTGCGCTTCGCGTTGCGCGGTCATGGCAATCCGATGGACTGGCAAGCGGGCGTGCGCGAGGCACTGGCGGAGATCGCGCCGGAGCAGCCGATCGCCCATCTGCGCAGCATGAGCAGCATCGTGCGCGAGACCACCGCCACCGTGCGGCTCAGCCTGTGGCTGGTCGGTGTATTCGCCACGCTGGCGTTGTTGCTGGCCGTGGCCGGCCTGTACGCGGTGATGGCGGTGGCGGTGGCGGCGCGCGAGCGCGAGTTCGGCGTGCGCGCGGCGCTGGGGGCGCGGCCGTCGCGGCTGATGCAACTGGTGCTGCGCGGCGGCTTCATGCAGATCGTGCTGGGTCTGGCGATCGGCGTAGGTATCGCGGTGGGCATCGCCCGTGCGTTGTCCACGTTGGTGATGGCGTTCCTCGGGCGCAGCAGCGTGTTCGATCCGGTGGCGACGGCCGGCGTCTGCATGGTGCTGGCCGCCGCCGGTTTGCTGGCCTGTCTGCTGCCTGCCATCCGCGCCGGTCGTGTGCAACCGATGCATGCCTTGCGAGGAGAATGATGATGATCGTGCGCGAATTTCGTGAGGCGTGGCGGCGGTTGGCGCGACGCCCGGGCTACGCCGCACTGTCGGTGGCGGTGCTGGGCGTGGGGCTGGGCGTGGTGCTGTTCCTGTTCAGCCTGGTCAACACGATGATCCTGCAGCCGCTGCCGTTTCCGCAGGCGCAGCGATTGATGGCGGTCGGCGAGACGTCGTCCAATGGTTACGGCATCTGGGCCATCGACAGCGACCAGTACCTGAAGCTGAAGGACCATCTGCACAGCGTGGATGCGGTCGGCGCGTATGTGGACACCGGGTTCAATCTCGGCCATGGCAATGGCGCGACCTATGAGCGGGGTACCAGGCTCACTGCCTCGATGATGCAACTGCTCGGCGTGCAGCCGATCCTCGGGCGCGGTTTCACCGCGTCGGATGACGCGCCGGGCGCGGCGTCGGTGGTGCTGCTCGGCGAGACATTGTGGCGGCATGATTTCCATGCCGACCCGCAGATCCTCGGTCGTGCCGTGCGGGTGGACGACCAGTGGGCGACCGTGGTCGGCGTGCTGCCGGCGGATTTCGGCTTTCCCCAGGACAGCCAGCTGTGGATGCCGCTGCCGCTGGAGCCGGGCAAGCACGGCAGGATCTGGGAAGTGGCGCGGCTGGCACCGTCGTCGAGCCTGCGCCAGGCACGTGCGGAACTGGCGACCTGGGAAGATGCGATGCAGCGCGCGTTGCCCACGGGCCAGCATGCGCGGGCGCTGACCATCAAGCCCTTGTCGACCAGCTTCATTCCCGAAGACGAGCGTGGCTGGGTCTGGCTGATGTTCGGTGCGGCCGCGCTGGTGCTGCTGCTGGCCTGCGTCAACGTGGCCAACCTGCAGCTGGTGCAGACCATGAACCGGCGCCGCGAACTGGCCCTGCGCAGTGCGCTGGGGAGCAGTCGCGCGCGCCTGATGGCCGGCGCACTGGCGGAGAGCCTGCTGCTCAGCGTGGCCGCGCTGGCGGTGGCGTTGCCGATCGTGCACTTCGGCAATCACTGGCTGGTGGGCGTGTTCGTCGCCAACAACGATCCACCGAACCTGTTCTTCCGTTTCGGCATCCAGGGCTGGGTGCTGCCGTTCGCGTTGCTGGTTGCGCTGGCAACCACGGCCGTGGCCGGGCTGATTCCGGCATGGCGCGCCTCGCGCGTGGATCTGCAGGACTCCCTGCGCGACGGCAGCAAGGGTTCCGGTGGCGGGTTCGTGAAGGTGGCCAAGGCCATGGTGATCGCCGAGGTCGCGTTGACCGTGATGCTGCTGGTTGGTGCGGGGACGTTCGTGCGTGCGCTGGGTGGCTTGCTTGCGCAGCACTCGGTCGGTGCCACGCATGCCGCCCAGGTGCTCACCGCTTACGTGGCGTTGCCGGCTGCGCCATACGCCAGTGACGCCAGGCGCATCCGGTTTTTCGAGACCGCCGTCGAGCGCCTGCGCCAGGACCCGGATGTGATCGACGCCACGGCGTCGAACACGATACCCAGCGCCTTGCTCGGCAGCCACGAGTTCGTCTCGCTGCCGGGCCAGCCGCAGCCGGCCGATGGCTGGCCGCTGGTGCAGATGGGTATCGTCGACCCGCATTTCCTGGACACCTACGGCGTGCGACTGCGCGAAGGTCGTTTCTTCGATGCGCGCGATCGCTCGGACAGCCAGCAGGTGGTGGTGATCGACGCGAAAATGGCCGCTTCGTTCTGGCCAGGCGGCGATCCGCTGAACCGCAAGCTCGTGCTGTACCCGGGCAGGCCAGGCGCCGAAACGGTGACGGTCATCGGCGTGATCGAACCATTGCAACTCGATGGCGTACTCGAGAAAGTGCTGCCCGGCCTGCTGATGCCCTTGCAACAGGCGGCCGGAGCCACGCCGCTGAAGTCGATGCGGCTGGCGATGCGCACCCACACCGATGCGGCGGCTCATGTCCGGCGACTCGCGTCGGTGGTGCACGGAGTCGATCCTCAGGCGGCGGTCACCGCGGTCCACACGCAGGCCCGCGCGATGGCGATGGCGCGACTGAACCTGATGATCCTGACCGAACTGTTCGGCGCGCTGGGGCTGATCGCCTTGCTGCTGGCGGCGGCCGGCCTGTACGGCGTGCTTTCGTTCTCGGTGACCCAGCGCACGCGCGAGATCGGCATCCGTCGCGCGATCGGTGCCGGCCATGGCGCGATCCTGCGCGACACCGGCCGGCAGCTTGGCTGGCAGCTCGGCATCGGGTTGTTCATCGGCTTCGGCCTGGCCTTGCCGTGGTCGCAGTTGCTGGCCGATCCGAACCTGCATACCCGCGCCCACGATCCGGCGGTATTCGTGCCCGTGCTGTTGGTGGTGGTTGCCGCTGCCGTGCTGGCCGCGCTGGTACCCGTGTTGCGTGCGCTGCGCATCGATCCGGCCGTCGCACTGCGATATGAATAGGATTCCGCTCGCTGGCGATGCTTCTGTTCTAATGCATGATCAAGGGCAGGAAGCATCGCCCGCGAGCGGGCTCCTGCAATGCTCGGCCAACCCTTGAACCAGCGGAAGAGCATGACGCGCGAAGCAAACCCGGTTGTATTGCTGGTCGACGACCAGCCCGACGTGCGCGAAGCCCTGCGCCTGCTGTTGAAGTCCGAGGGCATCGTCAGCGTGGGCACGGATGGCCCGGCCGGTGCGCTGGAATCGCTGCGGCGGGACGATTTCGACTGCGCGCTGATCGACCTCAACTACACCCGCGACACCACCTCGGGCGAAGAGGGCCTGGCGTTGCTGCAGCAGCTGCGCCAACTGCAGCCGGAGCTGCCGGTGGTGGTGATGACCGCCTGGGGCAACGTGCCGCTGGTGGTGGAGGCGATGCGTCGTGGCGCTACCGATTTCATCGAAAAGCCGTGGGACAACGCGCGACTGCTTGGCGTGCTGCGCGCGCAGATTGCGCTGGCGCGCAGCCAGCGCCGGCAGCATCGGCTGGAAGCGACCAACGCCCTGCTGAGCGAAGAAGGCAACACCGGCGATTTCATCGCCGAGTCGCCGGCCATGCGGCGGGTCATGGCGATGCTGGCGCGCATTGCACCGAGCGACGCGAACGTGCTGGTGCTGGGCGAGAACGGCACCGGCAAGGGCGTCGTCGCGCAGCAGTTGCATGCCCTGTCGGCGCGTGCGGCGCAGCCGTTCATCAAGGTCAACATGGGCGGCATCGCCGAGACGGTGTTCGAGTCGGAAATGTTCGGCCATGTGCGCGGTGCCTACACCGACGCCAAGAGCGAGCGCATCGGCCGCTTCGAACTGGCCGACGGCGGCACGTTG
>DATNBK010000148.1:0-4470 GCA_035571995.1 Rhodanobacter sp. | reverse complement strand
CCTCTCCTCGGCGCAACTTATCGGTGGCGCCTTGCTTGCCGTGGTCATCAGCCTGGGTTCGGTGGGCCTGCCGGGCGCCGTGGTGTTCATGGCCACCAACCTGCCGGTAGCCCAGGCCATGGGCGTGCCGGTGAGCCCGCTCGGCCTCATGCTGGCCGTGGATACCTTGCCCGACACGCTGGCGACGCTAGGCAACGTCACCTGCGACATGACCGCGACCAGCGTCGTCGTTCGCCAGTCGCGCCGCGACGCAGCGTAGGCGCCGGCAGCGCGCGGTCCGTCGACCGCGAACGGATGGCTATAATGCGAAGTCTCGCGGAAGCTTCTCCGTCGTGCAGGGTTCGCCATGTTGTTGATGATCGACAATTACGACAGCTTCACCTACAACTTGGCGCAGTACTTCGGCGAGCTCGGACAGCAGGTGCAGGTGCTGCGCAACGATGCCATCGACGTGGCCGGCATCCGCGCCTTGAAGCCCTCGCACATCGTGATTTCGCCGGGGCCGGGGACACCGGATGAGTCGGCGGTATCGCTCGACGTGTTGCGCGAGCTCGCGGGTGAGGTGCCGATCCTCGGCGTGTGTCTCGGCCACCAGGCGCTGGGCCAGGTGTTTGGCGGCCGCGTGGTCCGGGCCAAGCAGATCATGCACGGCAAGACTTCGCCGGTGCACCATCGCGGCCAGGGCGTGTTTGCCGGCCTGCCCAATCCGTTCGAGGCCACGCGCTACCACTCACTGGTGGTGGAGCAGGCTTCGCTGCCGGCATGCCTGGAAGTCACTGCCTGGACCGAAAATGTGGACGGCTCGATCGACGAGATCATGGGTTTGCGGCACAAGACGCTCCCGGTCGAAGGCGTGCAATTCCATCCGGAATCGGTGCTGACCGCGCACGGGTACAACCTGCTGCGGAATTTCCTCGGCCTGCCATTGCGGCTCGCGGCATGAGCGGCGGCGAGCGCCTGGCGATCACGCCGCAGGAAGCCTTGCAACGCACGATCGAGCATCGCGAGATCTTCCAGGACGAGATGATTGCGCTGATGCGCCAGATCATGCGCGGCGAGGTCAGCCCGCTCATGACCGCGGCCATCATCACCGGGCTGCGTGTGAAGAAGGAGACCGTGGGCGAGATCACCGGCGCGGCGCGGGTCATGCGCGAACTCTCGGCCAAGGTGGTGGCGCCGCCTCATCCCCACCTGGTCGACATCGTCGGCACGGGGGGCGACGGCGCCTCCACGTTCAACATTTCCACCGCCTCCACCTTCGTGGTTGCCGCCGCGGGCGGCTGCGTGGCCAAGCATGGCGGGCGCAGCGTGTCGTCCAAGTCCGGCAGCGCCGACGTGCTGGAGGCCTTGGGTGCGTCGATCGACCTGGATCCGGCGCAAGTAGCGCGGTGCATGGCCGAGACCCGCATTGGCTTCATGTTCGCGCCGAACCACCATCCAGCCATGAAGGTCGTGGCGCCGGTGCGGAAGGAAATGGGTGTGCGCACCCTGTTCAACATCCTCGGCCCGCTGACCAACCCCGCCAGCGCGCCCAACATCATGATGGGGGTGTTCCATCCCGACCTGGTGGGCATCCAGATTCGTGCCTTGCAGGCGCTTGGCGCGCAGCATGCGCTCGTGGTGTGGGGACGCGACGGCATGGACGAGATTTCGCTGGGCGCCGCCACCCTGGTCGGCGAGCTGCGCGACGGCGAGGTGCGCGAGTACGTGGTGGAGCCGGAGGACTTTGGCCTGGCCATGGCCTCCAGCCGCAACCTGCGCGTGAACGACGCGCAGGAATCGAAGGCCATGCTGCTGCAGGCGCTGGGCGCCGACCCCGGCGTCCCTGGCGACATCGTGGCGTTCAACGCGGGCGCGGCGCTGTATGCAGCCAACGTGGTCGATTCGATGGCTGCCGGCATCGACCTGGCCTGGGCCACCATGGCCAGCGGCGCGGCCCTGGCGAAGCTGCACGAGTTCGTCGCCGCCACGCGCAGGCTTTCCGCGTAATGGGCGGGGTGCGTCCCATGACTGCCGTACCGCCAGCCATGCCGGCTGGCGCGTGGCGGCGCGGTGGCGTCCCCGGCCTCTGGCATCATGTATCGCACCAGCCGGGACCTGAAGCCCACGACGAGCTCGATCATGACCGACATCCTTGAGCGCATCCTGGAACGCAAGGTGGAAGAGGTGGCCGAGCGTCGCCTTCGCGTGCCGCTGGCCGAGTTGCAGGCGCGCAGCGCGGGGCTGCCGGCGACGCGCGGCTTCGTGGCGGCCATCGAGCAGCGAATCGATACCGGCCACGCTGCGGTCATTGCCGAGGTGAAGAAGGCCAGCCCAAGCAAGGGCGTGATCCGCGCGGACTTCGACCCCGCCGCCATTGCCCGCAGCTATGCCGCGGCTGGCGCGACGTGCTTGTCGGTGCTGACCGACCGGGATTTCTTCCAGGGCAGCGAAGCCTGCCTGCAGCAGGCCCGGGATGCGTGCGACTTGCCGATACTGCGCAAGGATTTCATCGTCGACCCGTACCAGGCGCACGAGGCGCGCGCGATCGGCGCCGACTGCATCCTGCTCATCGTAGCTGCGCTCGACGACGGCCCCTTGTTGGAGCTCACGCTGCTCGCGGCGGAGCTGGGCCTGGACGTGTTGTGCGAGGTGCACGACGCCGACGAGCTGGAGCGTGCGCAGGCACTGCCGGTGCAGTTGATTGGCGTGAACAACCGCAACCTGCGAAGTTTCGAGACCTCGATTGAGACCTCGATCGATTTGCAGCAGTCCGTCGAGTACGACCGCATCGTGGTGGCGGAGTCGGGCATCCGCACCCCGGCCGACGTTGCGCGCCTGCGTGCCGGCGGCATCCACGCGTTCCTGGTCGGCGAGGCGTTCATGCGCACCGACGATCCGGGGCGCGAATTGCGCCGGCTGTTTGCCGAGCCGTGAGGAGCACGCCGGCCGTGGGCGGACTGGTGGCGCCTGCGGCGGTGGGCGAGGAGGGCGTGCCGGCGCGGCCCGTGGTGCTGTTTGGCCTGGACGATGTGCTGGTGTATGGCGAGCCCATGCAGGCCTTCGTGCGCCAGTGCCTGCGCGCCGCGTCGTGGCGCTGGCCGCTGCTGCTGGCGTGCCTGCCGTGGCTGCTGGTGCGCGCGCTCACGTCCCGCGCCGGGCTGCGCGCCACACTGGGACGCCTGGCCTTGCTGGGCGTGCATGAGGTCCGCTACCAGCAACTGGTCGACGACTTTGCCGCCGGCCTGGTGCGCCGCTCGCGCAGTTGCAGTCGCGACGGCTTGCGTGCCTTGCGCCGTTGCATGGCCGAGGGTCAGCGGGTGGTGGTGGTCACGGCTTGCGAACAGCGCTTGGCCGAGGCCATCTTCCGCGAACTGGGCCTGGCCGAGGTCGAGGTCTTGGCGTCGAGTTGGCGCGGCGGCTGGTCCGGCATGCGGCAGGCGCAGGCCAACCGCGGCGGCGCGAAGGTGCGGCTGCTGGCGCGGCATGGCCTGCAGGATTGCGTGGCCGCCTACAGCGCCTCGTTGCTCGATGTGCCGATGTGGCGCCTGGCCACGCAGGCGGTCCTGGTCAACGGCACGCCGGGGCGTTGCCGCAAACTCGAGCAGGCGCTGGGCCATGCGGTGACCCGGGTGGCCTGGCACTGAATGCAGGAGGCCGGGTGGCGCACCGCCAGGCCCGGCGCGCGCCGGGATCAGCGTGCACCGCGCACGACGATGGTCTTGCCGGCCACGTCGATCAGGCGCTTCTCCTCGAGCTGCTTGAGTACGCGACCCACCATCTCGCGCGAGCAGCCGACGATGCGACTGACTTCCTGGCGCGAGATGCGGATCTGGGTGCCGTCAGGATGGGTCATGGCATCCGGTTCCTGGCACAGGTCGAGCAAGGTGCGGGAGATGCGGTTGGTCACGTCCATGAACGCCATGCGGCTGACCTGGCGCGAGGTACGCAGCAGGCGGTTGGTCAGTTGCGCGCCGATGGCAAACAGGACCTTCGGGCCTTCGTTCTTCAGTGGTCCATCCATCAGGGTGAACAGCCGTTCGTAGCTGATCTCCGCCATCTCGCATACCGAGCGCGTGCGCACCAGGGACTCGCGTTGGGCCTGCTCCACGAACAGGCCCATCTCGCCGATGAACTGGCCGCGGCCGATATAGGCCAGGATCAGCTCACGGCCCCTTTCGTCCTCGGTGCATACGGCCAGCGAACCCTCGACGACGTAGTACAAGGTGTTGGCCGGGTCGCCGGGACGGATGATCGCGGTCTTGCTCGGATAACGGCGACGGTGGCACAGCGCGAGGAAGCGTTCCATGGAAGCAGGATCCGGCGCCAGGCTCAGCGGAGCCTGCGAGCTCTCGAACGCCTGCTGCAGCTGGTACTTGAGTTGAGCCACGGTTACCCCCAGCGTGGTATGTGCCGCCGATGCACGAAAGCGCAGATCGCCGCTGCCACCTGGGTCACATTATTACAAACGCGCGAGTGAAGTGCAGTTTC
>DATNBK010000147.1:0-18280 GCA_035571995.1 Rhodanobacter sp. | reverse complement strand
CACTTGGCGGCGCGACCGCGCGTTGCTGGTGGTAAAGGACATTGCCGAGGCCACCCCGCTGCTCGATGCGCGCGCCAATGCGCGGGCGCAAGCGTTCGCGCAGGCCTGCGTGGCGCGCGGCTGCGTGCTGCTCGAGGGCATGGCGCTGGCCTGGGTGCCGATTGATTTTGCCTCGGCGGACGATTACCTGGCCGGGTTGTCGCGCAGCCGGCGCAAGAACATCCGCCGCAAGCTGCGCGCGCGCGAGGCGCTGGGCATCGCCTGCCTGCACACTGGCGATGCACTCTTCGCGGATCCGTCCGTGGTCGCGGAGTTCTACGCCTTGTATCGCCAGGTTTACGCGCAGAGTGAAATCCACTTCGACCTGTTGGGCGAGGAATTCTTCCGCGCCGTGCTGGGCGATGTCACCAGCGGTGGCCTGGTCTTCACCTATCGACTGGACGGCCACTTGATCGGTTGGAACCTCTGCTACGTACATCGCGGCATGCTGGTGGACAAGTACATCGGCCTCGCCTATCCGCAGGCGCACGAGTACAACCTCTACGTGGTGAGTTGGATGGAAAACCTGGAATACGCGCGGCGTCACGGCCTCAGCCACTACGTGGCCGGCTGGACCGACACCGGCATCAAGCGCCAACTCGGTGCGCACTTCAGCACCACGCGCCACGCGGTGTATGTACGCAACCCGCTGCTGCGGTTCGTCTTTCGTCGTTGCGCACACCTCTTCGAGGCCGAGCCCGTACAGCCCCATGCCGCCGGGGACGCCTCATGAGTCGCACCGTGATACTCGATCTCGACCACTCGGTCGGCGCGCTGCCGCAACGCCTCGTGATCCCGCTCGAGCATTGGCAGGAGGCGCTGCGCTTCAGTTGCCCGCTCGCCGCGCTGCAGCGCTTTCGCGGTGTGCTGGATGACACGCTGCCCGCCGATTACGGCAGCATCATGCTGGGCAGCGGCGATTTCCACCACCTGAGCTGGCCCCTGATCGAGCGCGTGCCGGGCAGTGGCGAATTCCAGGTGGTGGTGCTGGACAACCATCCGGACAATATGCGCTTCCCGTTTGGCGTGCACTGCGGTTCGTGGGTGCGCCGCGTGGCGGCGCTGCCGCGCGTGCGCCACGTGCACGTCGTGGGCATCGGCTCCGCGGACATCGGCCGCGGCCACGCCTGGGAAAACTACCTGACGCCGCTGCGCCGCGGCAGGCTCAGCTACTGGAGCGTTGGCGTGGACGTCAGCTGGGCCACGCACATGGGCCTGGCGCACGCGTTCCACGGTTTTGCCGACATCGACGGACTGGTCGACGCGTTCTGCGCGGCACAGCGTGCGCAGCCGCAGCCGACCTACCTGTCCATCGACAAGGACGTCTTCGCCCCGCAGGTGGCGCGCACCAACTGGGACCAGGGCCACATGTTGCCCGAGCATGCCACGGCCATCATCGAGAGCCTGACGGGTGGCCTGGTCGGCAGCGACATCACCGGCGAGGTCTCCAGCTACCGCTACCGCAGTTGGTGGAAACGCCGCCTGTCGGCCATCGACCAGCAGCCGGAAGTCGACGAACGTGGACTAGGCCAGTGGCAGGCCCAGCAGCACGCCCTCAACCTGCGGCTGTTGCGTGCCATCGACGCCATGCCGCTGGCTGCCGCCTGACGCGGTTCGCCTGGCGCGTGGCGTCCAGGTTTGGCTGTTTTGCATGAGCAGCCCGTGGGCGATGTTCTGATGCCTCGACCCACCGACCCACCGACCCACCGGTCAGCGGGGCAGCCCCTGCAGCAATTCGATTTCTTCACGATTGCACTACGAGCGCCGGATCACTATCCGATGAACCGGTAGCCACGCTGGCTTATCGCCCATCGTGCGCGCTCGTTGACCACACTTCTTTACCTGGAGGCCTCCTTTACCCATTGCTATGGCCGATTCACCGAGGCTAGGATGAATCACGACTTGGTGCGCAACGGAAGGACGCGGCCAGTTCGATGGCAGCATCGTTGAGCGGTGTGGCCGCGATGTCTCTGCTGTTTGGCGGCGCGTTTGGGGAGTGTATTCGATGGAATCGAAGAGACGTGGTGTGCCGGTTGCAGATATGCAAACGAGAAAACAACAACAGGGGGTCGACAGAGATGAACCACCGTCGCAGGCACGCGCTCGCCTTGGCCATCACCACGGCGCTCGTCGCCACGGCCCCACTCTATCTTGCTGCTTGTGGCGGCGGCGGCAGCGGGGTGAAATCCGGCTCAACGAGCCCTCCGCCGGTGACACCGGGTGGAACTGGAGGAACCGGTGGGACGGGGGGAACACCAGGGACTCCGTACGACCCGGCATATAACCACCTGATCCCGACTGGCGCGCAGGCTGCGCAGGGCGAAGGTTTCACGGGACAAGGCGTCAAAGTCGGCATCCTGGATTCCGGCGTTGACCCGACGTTGCCGCCCATGGTCGGGCGGGTTGCATGGTTCAAAAGCTACCTGCCCGGCGGCTCCCAATCGCCCAACGACGTCTCTGGTCACGGCACCGTGGTTGCCGGCATCCTGGGCGGCTTGGCCGCCGGTACGCTGCCCCCGGACAACAAGGAAACTTTTCCCGGTGGCGTCGCGCCGGGCGCGGATCTTTACTTCGAGCAGACCTGCGCGAGTGCAGGGGCCGCGAGCTGTTCGCTGAGCAGCACGAATTTCAGCGATTTCGCCGCGCAGAACGTCAAGATCATCAACGGCTCCGTCGGTTCCGGGAATGTGCAGACCACGTTCACGGGCTCCGGCGACCCCAACATCGCCCTGACCCAGGCGATATACCAGCCTGCGGTGGACGCCGGCATCCTGCTGGTATGGGCCGCCGGCAGCAGCGGTGTGTCCCAGCCCTGGGACCAGGCGGGTTTGCCGCATTGGATTCCGAGCTTCCAGCCCAACTGGCTGGTGGCGGTCGACATGGCCATCGACAGCGACGGAAAGCCGGCCGGCCTCTATAAGGGATCGGACGCTCCTTCAAATGCCTGTGGCGTCGCCATGGCGTGGTGCCTGAGCGCGTCGGGGAACGTGAAATTTCCGGCGGTGGGCAGGTTCACCACCGGGGTCGCCAATGGCACCTCGGCGTCCGCCGCGGTAGTGAGCGGCGTGGCCGCCCAGGTATGGCAGGCATTTCCGTGGATGACCGCGGCCAACGTCAGCGACACCCTCCTGACCACCGCGACTCCCTACGACGACGGGAGCCACCAGACCCCGAACCCGACCTATGGCTGGGGCATGATCGATGCCGTCAAGGCGGTGAAGGGTCCCGCGCAGTTTGCATTCGGCGACTTCGACGCGAACGTGGCTGCGGGTACCGTGTCGACTTTCGGCAACGACATCAGTGGCAGTGGCGGGGTGATACTTTCTGGGCCGGGTACGTTGGTGCTCACGGGAAACAACACCTACGCCGGCGGCACCGCCATCAACGCCGGCACCTTGCGGGCGGCTGGCGCGTTGCCTGGAAGCCTTGCCATCAGCAACGGCGGCACGCTGGATGGCGTTCCGGGAGTGGGCGGTAACCTTTCCAATGCCGGCAAAGTGGCCGTCCACGGTGGCGACACCACCGTAGGCGGGAACTACACGCAGGCTTCCACCGGCAACCTGGCCGTCAGCCTGGGCAGCAAGCTCGCCGTGACCGGCACGGCCACGCTCAGCGGCGGCACGCTGGAGGTGACGGGTGCCGACAGTAGCTATGTCGCCAACACCCACACCAGCGTGCTCACCGCGACGGGAGGCGTGACCGGCACGTTCGGCAACCTGGTGAAGGACAGCGGCGTGGTGTTCACGTCCACCACCATCAACTACGGCGCAAACGATGTGTGGCTGGATACGACCGGCCTCAACATCACCGTGGCCGCGACGTCGATGGGCATCATCACGCCGGCGGCGGTATCGGCCGCGCAGCGTGTACAGCTTGGCTTCGAGACGATCGACACCAGCATGGCTTCCGGCAACACGCTGGCCTCCGGCGTGCTGCAAGGTGCCGGTGCCATCCAGCAAAGCGCCACGCCTGCCGTGGCACAGGCCACGCTCACGAGCCTCTCGGGCCAGTTGCATGCGGCCAGCGCGGCCATGCTGTTCAATGGCATCGACGCCCGGGGCAATGCGCTGTCCGAACATTTCGACGATCTCGTGAGTGGCCGCGCCAACTCCGGCGTCTGGTACAGCGATCTCGGCTGGCAGGGCAGCCTGCAGCGCAGTGGTTACGCCGGCGCGACCTACCGCAGCGGAGGTGGCATGGCGGGAGCCGACCTGTCCATCGGTTCGCACGCGCTGCTGGGCGTGGCAGCGGGACAGAGCCTCGGCTACGGCCAACTCGATGCGGCCTGGGACCACGCGCGCATGCGCATGAACAACATCGCCCTGTACGGCGGCATGGTGAGCGGATCGTGGTACGCAAACACGCAGGTCACCAGCGGCTGGTACCACGAAGACATGCAGCGCCTGTTGCAACTGGGCGAGCTGGGGACGCCGGTGGGCAGCGGGTCCACGGGCCGCTACGTCGCCGGTGCCTTGGAAGGCGGTCACCTGTTCCGGATCGGTGCCGCCCGGATCGTGCCCTTTGCCGATCTTCGTTACCAGCGCATCGGCCTGGGCGGCTTCACCGAACAAGGCGGTTTGGGCTATGGCCTCATGGCTGGGGCGCGTAACGCCGGGCGTCTCCAGGCGGGACTGGGCCTGCGTGCCGAGCGGGGCTGGCAATGGAGCAACGGCATGCGGATGGAATTCGATGGCAGTGCCGGCTGGCGGCACACGCTGCATCAGTACGGCAGCGTATTCGACGCGAGCTTCACCGGCTTCAACGAATGGCTGCCCGTGGACGGCATCGGCTTGTCGCGGAACACGGCGATCCTGCGCACCGGCTTGTCGTTGTGGCCGACCAGCAGCTTTGGGCTGCGCCTGGGCTACACGCGCGAACAGAGCCAGCGCGCGCGGTCCGACAGCGCGATGCTCCAGGGCACCTTGACGTTCTGAGTCGGCGACAAGCGACCAGCAAGGAGGACGTGACCGGCTGGACAACGATCAAGGCAACTTGTATTCCTTTTCCAACTGGGCTGCGTTCTTCGTCCCTTGCCGCACCAAGCAGCGGATTACCGCGGGCGCTTTGCGCCGTCACCCACCGGCGAACTGCATTTCGGCTCGCTGGTGGCTGCGCTGGCGAGTTGGCTGCGCGCGTGCAACCGGGACGGACAATGGCTGCTGCGCATCGACGACATCGACCCGCCGCGCGAAGTCCCGGGTTCGGCACAGGTAATCCTTGCGACACTGTCACAGCTGGGGCTGATCGGCGCCGCGCTTCCCGTGTATCAATCGCAACGCGGCAAAGCCTACGCGCAAGCGCTGCGGCAGCTCCAGGACGACGGCCACGCATTTCCCTGCTGGTGCAGCCGCGCCGATCTGGAAGAGGCAAGTGCCACCCATCGCGACGGCCGCTGCATCAGTCCGCGCCACAACGACCGCGAGCCCGCGTGGCGGTTGCGCGTGCCGGATGTCGACATCACGTTCGACGATGGCCTGCAGGGAATGCAGCATCAAAACGTGCGTGAAGCGGTGGGCGATTTCGTGCTGCGCCGCGCGGATGGGATGTGGGGCTATCAGCTTGCGTGCGTGGTGGACGATGCGTTCCAGGGCATCACTGAAGTCGTGCGCGGCTGCGACCTGCTCGGTTCCACCCCGCGCCAGATCCTGCTGCAACGCCTGCTCGGGCTGCCGACGCCCGCCTACCTGCACCTGCCGCTGGCGGTCGATGCACACGGCCGCAAGCTTTCCAAATCCCGCGATGCACCGGCGGTCGACGTAGCCGGTCCGCTCGCCGCGCTGGCCAGCGCATTGCGGTTCCTGGGACAGCCGGTTCCCTCGGCGGAGGACGTGGCGTCCCTGCTGCGGGTTGCCGCGCGAGGCCTCGACTTCGCACCGCTGCGCTGCATCCCAACCAAGCCATGGCCTTGATGGAAGAAACGAGCCGTCGGCGCGAATGCGCGCGAATGACGACTCGTCCAGCCACGGCCCGCTGCTGGTGTCAACGTGCGGGCAAGCGCCACGCGCCAGCCGCAGACCGCCTTCGTCGATCGACAAGCCCTTGTCGGCGGTCATGCTGAAGCAAGCGGTCACGCAACTGACCCGTCGTGCTGGCCGCCAACCTAGGCGTCATGCTTCGAGCGCGCAAGCTTCGTCGGCCGCCGCCGCAAGGGGTCCCTGGCGCCCTGCATTGTCATGGCCGATTCACTGGGTCTAGGATGCATCGCGACGTCGTGCGCGACGGAAAGATCGGCCAGTCGGGGACAGTATCATTGATGCGGTTTGGCCGGGATGCCCCTTTCCGTTGGGCGGCGCGAATGGGGGACCGCATTCGACGTGATCGAGAGGCGCGATGCGCCTGCGTCGGATATGCGAGTGGGCATGGGGAAACAACAACATGGATCGGCAGAGATGAACCACAGTCGCAGGCACGCGCTCGCCTTGGCTATCACCACGGCGCTCGTCGCCATGGCCCCTATTTATCTCACCGGTTGCGGTGGTGGCAGCGGAGTGAAGTCCGGCTCGACGACTCTGCCGCCGGTGACACCAGGGGGCGGGAGCACGCCGGGAACACCAGGAACGCCGGGGACGGGCGGAACCGGGGATACAGGTGGGACCGGCGGAACGGACGGAACCGGAGGTACAGGTGGAACCGGTGGTGGCGGTGGAACGCCAGGGACATCGTATGACCCGGCATACAACCACCTGATTCCTACCGGCGTGCAAGCTGTACAAGACCAAGGTCTCACGGGACAGGGTGTCAAAGTCGGCGTCCTGGATTCCGGCGTCGATCCGACGACACTTCCCATGAACGGGCGGGTCGCTTGGTTCAAAAGCTATCTGCCGGGTGGTTCCCAATCGCCCAACGACACTTCGGGACAAGGCAGCATGGTTGCGGACATCCTGGGCGGATTGGCCGCCGGAACGCTGACCGCAGACAGTGGCAAGCCCTTTCCTGGTGGCGTCGCACCGGGCGCAAGCCTTTACTTCGAGCAGGCCTGCACAGGTGCCGGTTCTACGAGTTGCACGATCAACAGCACGAATTTCAGCGATTTTGCCGCCCAGAACGTCAGGATCGTCAACGCCTCCTTCGGTTCCGGCAATGCGCAAACCACGTTCACCGGCCCCACTGACCCCAATATCGCCTCGACCCAGGCGATCTTCCAGCCAGCGGTGGACGCCGGCATGCTGCTGGTGTGGGCCGCCGGCAGCACTGGCGCAGCCCAGCCCTGGGATCAGGCAGGCCTGCCGCACTGGATCCCGAGCTTCCAGCCCAACTGGCTGGTGGCGGTCGACATGGCCATCGACAGCAACGGGCAACCGGCCGGCCTCTATACGGGCTCGGACGCTCCTTCAAATGCCTGCGGCGTCGCCATGGCGTGGTGCCTCAGTGCGCCGGGGAATGTGCAGTTCCCGGCGGTAGGCAGACTCGCGGATGGTTTCGCCAACGGCACCTCGGCGTCCGCCGCCGTGGTGAGTGGTGTGGCCGCGCAGGTATGGCAGGCGTTTCCGTGGATGACCGCGGCCAACGTCAGCGACACCATCCTGACCACCGCGACGCCCTACGACGACGGCAGTCACCAGACCCCGAACCCGACCTATGGCTGGGGCATGATCAATGCCGCCAAGGCGATCCACGGCCCGGCGCAGTTCGCGTTCGGTGACTTCAACGCAAAGCTGCCTATAGGCACCGTTTCGACTTTCAGCAACGACATTGGCGGCAGCGGCGGCTTGATCCTGTCGGGCTTGGGGAAGTTGATACTAACGGGAACGAATACTTACACCGGGGCAACAAATATCGGATTAAATGCTACGTTAATACTGGTTGGCAATGGCAGCATCGCTGATTCCAATAACATTGTCATGGGAGACGACAGCAAGCTAGATATTTCCGCCACAAACAATGGGGTGGCTGTCAAGAATTTGCAGGGGGGTGGGTCGATTTTTCTCGGAGGGCAGAACCTGACAGTAAGTAGCGACACATCCGTAAGTAGCAGCACGGCTGGGATGTATTGGGGTGTCATCAGTGGTGCGGGCGGGCTTACTATTTCGAGTGGTGGCCTGGAATTGGACAGGACGAATACTTACACTGGCCTTACTACGATTGATCAGGGTGCCGTGCTGGGGTTAGGAAACGTCGCCCCGGGTTCAGTCGCCGGCAACATACTGGACAATGGCGCACTGACGTTTTTCTTTGACAACGCCAACCTGACGTACGGTGGCTTGATCTCCGGCACCGGCACTGTGTCGAAGATGGGCACGGGCACACTGATACTAACAGGCGCCAACACATTCACTGGTGGGATAAAGGTATACGGTGACCCAACCAATGGCGGGAAAGTAGTTGTTTCCAGCGATACCAATCTCGGTGCGTCAGCTGGCGCAGTGAGTCTTCAGGGAGGATGGCTGCAAGCTACTGCGTCATTTACGCTCACACATCCAATTTACTCGGACTTTTCAGCCACAGTGGAGGTTGATCCTGGAGTAACGATGACTATCACCCACCCGATCACTGACAGTAACTATCCAAACAGCACGGACAACGATTCTCTTCTCAAGAATGGTGCAGGTACCTTGGTGCTGGCCGGAAACAACAGGTACGGTGGTCGCACCTCGATTCTCGCAGGCACGCTTGCACTCGTCGGCGCCGGCAGTTTAGAAGCATCTAGCGGTATACGTGACTATAACGGTACATTCGACATCTCAGGTACGACAAATGGGGCAACCATCCAATATCTGTTGGGAGATGGCGCAGTCACATTAGGTGCGCAAACCCTGACCCTGAATAACTCATCTTGGTTCGAGGGCGTTATCAACGGAAGTGGTGGTCTCACTGTGTCCGGTGGTACTACAACACTAGTAGGCGCGAACACATACACTGGCCTTACCACCGTCGGTGCCGGTGCGACGTTACAGATGGGAACTAATGTCAGTAGTTTGGGCGGCTCAATCGCAAGCGATGTCGTGAACAATGGTTCGCTAATGTTCGATCGCTATGCCGACATGACTTACGCGGGCACCATTTCTGGCTCTGGCTCTGTGACGCAGACAGGTACTGGCACACTAACGTTGACGGGCACCAACACCTACAGCGGCGGCACGACCATCAACGCCGGCGTCTTGCAGGCAACTGCCGCGTTGCCCGGCAACACGACCGTCAACAGTGGTGGCACCCTGAATGGCGTTCCGGGAGTGAGTGGCAATCTTTCCAACGCCGGCAAAGTGGCCGTCCACGGCGGCAACACCACCGTCGGCGGCAACTACACCCAATCATCCACCGGCACGCTGGCCGTCAGCCTGGGCAGCAAGCTTGCCGTGACCGGCACCGCGACGCTCAACGGCGGCACGCTGGAAGTGACCGGGGCCGACAGCGGCTATGCCGCCAGCACCCACACCAGCGTGCTCGCCGCCACGGGCGGCGTGACCGGCACGTTCGGTCAGCTGGTCAAGGACAGCGGCGTGGTGTTCACGGCCACGACCATCGGCTACGGCACGAATGACGTGTACCTGGACACCACTGGGCTCAACATCACCGCCGCTGCGACGTCGATGGGCATCGTCGCGCCGGCGGCGGTGTCGGCGGCGCAGCGTGTGCAGGCCGGGTTCGAGGCGATCAACGCCACCCTGACGTCCGGAGGCGCCCCGGCGTCGGCTGTGCTGCAAGGGGCCGGCGCCATTCAGCACAGCGCTACGCCGGCCATGGCGCAGGCCACGCTCACGAGCCTCTCGGGCCAGCTGCATGCGGCCAGCGCGGCGATGCTGTTCGAAGGCATCGATGCGCGAAGCAACGCCCTGTCCGAACATTTCGACGATCTCGTCAGTGGCCGGACGAACGCCGGCGTCTGGTACAGCAACCTCGACTGGCAGGGCAACCTGCAGCGCAGCGGCTACGCCGGCACGACCTTCCGCAGCGGCGGTGGCATGGCCGGCGTCGACCTCTACGCTGGTCCGCATGCGCTGCTGGGCTTTGCCGCGGGACAGAGCCTGGGCTTCGGTCAGCTTGACGCCTCCTGGGACCATGCGCGCATGTGGATGAACAACATCCTGTTGTACGGCGGCCTGGTGAGCGGGCCGTGGTACGCGAACACGCAGGTCACCAGCGGTTGGTACCACGACGACATGCAGCGCCTGTTGCAGCTGGGTGAACTGGGATCGCCGGTGGGTAGCGGATCCACGGGCCACTACGTTGCCGGCGCTTTGGAAGGCGGCCATTTGTTCCAGATCGGTACGACCCGGATCGTGCCTTTTGCGAACATCCGTTACCAGCGCCTTGGCTTGGGAGGCTTCACCGAACAGGGCGGCCTGGGATATGGCCTCATGGCCGATGCGCGTACCGCCGGGCGCCTCCAGGCCGGGCTGGGCCTGCGTGCCGAGCGTGGCTGGCGCCTGCCCAATGGCATGCTGATGGCGTTCGACGGCAGTGCCGGTTGGCAGCACACGCTCCGCCAGTACGGCAGCGTGTTCGACGCAAGCTTCACCGGTTTCAACGAATGGCTGCCCGTGAAGGGCATCGACCTGTCGCGGAACACCGCGACTCTGCGCGCCGGCCTGTCGTTGTGGCCGACCAGCCGTTTTGGACTGCGTCTGGGATACATGCGCGAGCAAGGTCAGCAAGAGCGGGCCGACAGCGCGATGCTTCAGGGCACCGTGACGTTCTGAGTCGACGGCCAAGGAACGAAGCAAAAAGAAGTGGCCCGTTAAGCCCCTGCCTGCCCGGTCTGGCGTCACCTGTGCATGCTCTGAAGTGCAGGCACGCTCCGACATAACCTGTGAACAGGTTCCTTTGCTTCCGGATCAGCGGGTCGTGCGTT
This sequence comes from Rhodanobacter sp., assembly GCA_035571995.1. Lineage (GTDB taxonomy): Bacteria > Pseudomonadota > Gammaproteobacteria > Xanthomonadales > Rhodanobacteraceae > Rhodanobacter. The sequence goes on along the minus strand of DATNBK010000147.1, from coordinate 7,452 downwards.
CGAGTACCGCGCAGATGCGCTCGAACGCTGCGTCGTCCAGCCAGGGACTGTTGCTGACGGTGATGGTGCGGGCGGCGAAGTCGCGGGCGTTCGGCATCGGTGCGCGTGGGACGAGGTCGGCGAGGTAGGCGTAGTCGGGCAGGGCGTGGACGAACAGGCAGCTCACGCCGAGGCCGGCCGTCCACACCTCGGCCAGGGCCGCCTCACAGCGGTCCGCGTTGGCCAGTTGCAGCAGCAGGAACGGCCAGCTGCCCTCGGTACCCGGCCGGGGCTCGAGCACACGCACGCCGGGGATGCACTGCAGCTGCGCGATGCGGCGCGCCGCCTGTGCACGCAGCTGCTGCAGGAATGCGGGCAGGCGCGCCGCGGCGCGGGTTCCCACGCCCTGCCGCCAGCGGCCCACGCGGTGCAGCGGGATGGTCGGTGGAAACGCGTCGCCGACGGCGGCGACCGGGTCGCCGCGGCGCAAGGCACGGCGCAGCGGACGGCCATATGCCAGGCCGAGGCCGGCCGGCCGGTAGAGCAGGGCCAGGCCGAGCAGTTCCGCGCTGCGGCGCAGTTCCCAGCCGGAGCGTTGCGGCACCATTTGCGCGTGCGTGCGCGCGAGCGCCGCACGCAGCTCCGGATCGCGTGCGATCAACAGCCCGCCTTCGTAGATCGACAAGCCCTTGCCGGCGGCCAGGCTGAAGAAACCGATGTCGCCGCGCAGGCCGACACTTTGCCCGCGGTCGCGCGCGCCCATGGCTTGCGCGGCATCCTCGATCACCCGTGCGCCACAATGTTTGGCCACGTCCAGCACGCCATCCAGGTCGGCGACCAGGCCGCCGAGGTGGGCGGGCACGATCGCCAGGGTGTCGCTGCCGCAGATCGGCGCCAGGGCTTGCGGGTCCATCTCGAAGTGGCCAGGGCGCGTATCGCACAGGCGCAGCTCCAGGCCCAGGCTGTGCACGGCAATGGCAACGAGGGGGCAGGTATAGGCCGGTACGACTACGACGCGCCGCTGCGGCGCCTGCTCGCGGAGCGTGCGCAAGGCCACCAGCAGCGCGGCGGTGCCCGAGCATTCCAGCAGCGGTTCGGGGATGCCGAGCTGGCTGGCCAGGACCGTGGCGAGTGCCGGCCGCGTCGGCCACAGGTCGCTGGCACGCAGCGGCAGGCCGGCGGTGGGGGGAATTTCGGGGCGGTGGCGCCGCGGCACGGCTCAGTCCACTGTGGTTGCGGAGGGCCCGTTGCCAGGCGATGCGCTGGCGGCCTCCTCGCGTTCGGCCAGGGCCAGGCAGGCGATGCCGGACAGGATCGCCAGCGCACCAATCACCTTGGCGGCCGTGAGCGGCTCGTGGAACAGCCAGATCGAGACCAGGGTCACGCTGACCACCTCCAGGTGCGAGGCGGCGAAGGCCGGGCCGATGGGGGCGTGCTTGAGCAGGCTCATCCAGGTGAAGAACGCCCCGATGTAGCCGAGCACCGCGCCATACACCCAAGGGTGTTCGAACAGCCGCAGCAGCCAGGCGATGCTGGCTTCCACCGGCAACGCGTGCATGCCGGCCAGCTTGAAGCAAATGGCGCCAAACGTATCGAACGTCATCAGCAGGCCGAAGCCGACCAGATAGAACACCGCCCGGTTGTGCCGCCGCGTGCTCATTCGCCCAGCCCCACGATGGCGACGCCGAGCGTGACCAGCAGCATGCCGGCCACGCGCAGCCGGCTCAGGCGCTCGCCAAACAGCAGGCGCCCGGCGAGCATGATGGCCACGATGTTGATTGCGCCGAGCAGGATGGCCCGCGACAGCGGCAACAGCGACAGGAAGGCGATCCAGGCCAGGAATTCGCCGACGTAGCAAGCCACGCCCAGCCAGATCCAGCGCCGCGACAGCATGTAGCGCCAGCGCGCCAGGCCGTCGCCGGCCGCGGGATCGCCGGCCGCGGCCTTGAAGGCCAGTTGGCCGCCAGTGTCCAGCACGATGTTGGCCAGCCAAAGCGCGAGGGCGAGCTGCGACATCGGCGGGCCTAAGCCGCCGCGCGGTCGGTCGCCTGCGCCGCCACGATGCGGTCGAAGAAGCGCACCGAGCGCTCGACCAGGAGATGGCGCTGCCGGTCGATGGTGATCATGTGATAGCTGTCATCGAGCAGCAGCAGCTCGGCCGGGCCGCCCACCTCGCGCAGCACCAATTTGGCGTTGCCCACGCTGGCGACGTCGTCCTCGCTGGCGTGTGCCACCAGGCAAGGCGCGCTCACCTGCGGCAACTGGCGGCGCACCTGCCGGGAGAGCCGGAACAGCTCGGCCAGCGACGGCCAGGGATTGCCCGGCAGGCCGGCCACGCTGCTGTCGGCCCCCTGCATGGCGGCACTGACGTGCGCGCGCAGGCGCTCGTCGCGCAAGCCGTAGGGCGGCCGCTCGAAGAACATCCAGCGCCGTCCCAGGCCGAGCTTCGTCGCCAGCGGCAGCACGAACGCGAGGCGCGCAATCCTGGGGATGCTCCAGCCGTCGTAGCGGAAGGTGGCGCCATACACGCCCACGCCCGCAACCTGGTCCGGCCGGTCGGCGGCCAGCTTGAGCGCAAGCAGCGCACCCATCGACAGGCCGCCGACAAACAAGTGGTCGACGCGCTGCAGCAGCCGGTCGGCAGCTTGCTCCACGCTGGCGTACCAGTCGCGCCAGCCGGTGGCGAGGAGGTCCTCGACGTCACCGCAGTGACCGGCCAGTTGCATGCAGTACACGGTGAAGCCCGCGCCATTGAGGCCCTTGGCCAGCAGGCGCATCTCCAGCGGCGTGCCGGTGAGGCCGTGGATCAGCAGCACGCCGCGGCGGTCGCCCTCGAGCAGAAAGTCGGTAGCTTTGATCACGTGGGTACCTGGTCCGTACCCGGCCAGCATGCCAGCTTTACTTTTCAGCCGCCTTTCGTGCGGAAGCGGCTGCGGCCGGCGCTCCGAAGCGCACCAGCACGCGCTGCCCGATGCGCAACTGCTGGGGCTGGTCGAAGGCGAGCACGCAGGTCACCGTGCGGTCGTTGGCGCGCTGCTGCGGATCGTCGTCGAGCGTCGAGGCGCCGACCACGTCGCCCAGGCGCAGCACGTGGGCCGGCCAGCTTTGTGCGCCGCCCAGGTCGTCGGCGGTCACCGTCGCCGGCATGCCCGGCTTGACCGCGTCGAGCATCGAGACGCTGAGCTCGGCGCGCACGATGGGGGGAGTGCTTGGCAACAAGGTGAACAGGGGGCCGGACTGCGGTGACACGCTGGCGCCCGGTTGCGCAAGCACGCGGACCACGCGGGCCGCGATTGGCGCACGCAGCGTGCGCAGGCCAAGCTCGTAGCGCGCGGCAGCCAGCTTTTGCCTGGCCAGGTCGACGGCGGCCTTGGCCGCAGCCTGGTTTGCCGCGAGCTCGCTGGTTGCGCCTCGCGCCTGCTCGGCATCTTGCACGCCCCCGGCGCCGGCCTTGGCTGCCTGCGTCAGGCGCTCGGCCTGCTGGCGCGCAAGGGCCAGCTTGTCGCCGAGCAGCCGGGTCTGGGCCTCGGCCTGCTTGAGCTCGGCCTGGGCCGCCTGCAACTGCAGCCGCGCCGGCTCCGGATCGAGCGTGGCCAGGGTATCGCCCTTGGCCACCCGGTCGCCTTCGTGCACGCTGACGCTGTCAAGTGTCCCTGCGCGCGGTGCGTCCAGTTGCAGCAGGCCGCCTTCCACCGCGATGCGGCCGCGCGCGACTGCGGCATAGGCGGGCTCGACGGCGCCGGTTGCGGGCGCCGCCTGCTGCGAGCAGCCGGCCAGCAGGGCCAGGGCAGCAACCAGGATGAGCCGGGATGGGTACAGCGAGCCATTCATGGAGTGGATCCTGCCAACGGTGCGACCGGGTTTGCCGGCCGCGTGTCGCTCAGTATGCGGCCGTCTTCCATCGCCAGCACGCGGTCGGCGTGGTGGATCAGGCGCGGGTCGTGGCTGACGCAAAGTACGGTGGTGCCGTGGGTGCGGGCGATGCGGTGCAGGATGTCGATCACCATCTGGCCATTGGCCGCGTCCAGCGAGCTGGTCGGCTCGTCGGCAAACAGCAGATCGGGTTGCTTGGCCAGGGCGCGGGCTATGGCCACGCGCTGCTTCTCGCCACCTGACAGTTCGGCCGGGCGCAGGCGCATGCGGTGCCGCAGGCCAACCTCGTCCAGCGACTGCACGGCGCGATAACGGGATTCCTTGCGCCCCAGGCCAAGATAGTCCAGCGGCAGCTCCACCTGCTCCAGCGCGCTCAGCGCGGAGAACAGGTTGAAGCCCTGGAACACGAAGCCGGTGTGCAGCAGGCGGAATCGTTCCAGCGCCCGCAGGTCGAGTCCGCCCAGGTCGCTGCCCAGGGCCGTCACCCGGCCCCGGTCCACCGGCTGCAGGCCACTCAGGATCGCGAGGAGGGTGCTCTTGCCGCAGCCCGATGGTCCGGAAATCAGGGTCAGTTCGGCTGGCTCGATGCGCAGCGACAAGCCGTCCAGCACCTGGGTGCGTACCCGCCCGGAGATGAAGGCCTTGCACACGCCCTCGGCGACCAGGGTCGGACCGCGGTCCGCGTGTACGGAAGCCGGACCCTGGCTCATCGCCGCCTCGTTCATCGCCACGCCATTCATCGCAGCAGGGTCGCTGGATCGGCGCGTCGCAAGCTGCGCATGGCCACCAGCCCCGAGATGGCGGCCAGCCCGAGCGCGAGCACGATGCAGGCCAGGGTGATCGGCACGTCGAGCACCACCGGCACGTCCTGGCTGCGTGCCAGTGCGATGATCGCCACGCCCAACACGGTCGCGCCAAGCAGGCCGAGCGCACTGACCCAGAACGCCTGCTCCAGCACCACCCAGCGCAGTTTGGCGACACCGACGCCGAGCGCATTGAGCGTGGCGTATTCACGCGTCGAGCCGGCCACCGCACCCATCAGGGTCTGGCTGGTGATCACCGCGCCGACCAGGAACACGATGCCGGCCAGGAACAGCACGCCGGCGCCGGCGCCCGTGTCGAGCATCCAGTACAGCACCGAGCGGCGGGCGAAATCCGACGCGGTCCACACTTGGTAGGGCCCGAAGCCGCCGCGGTCGCGCAGGCGGGCAGCCACCGCAGCGGCCTGGGCCGGATCGCGCAGGCGAGCCACCAGGTAGGTCGGGCGGCCGGCGTCGACCGGGTCGATGTCGAGCTCGCGCGCGGTATCCAGCGAACTCACCACGTTCACCCCGCCGAGCGCGCGCAGGCCCCTGGCCACGCCGACCACGCGCACGCGCTGGCCATTGATCGCGGCGCTGTCACCGACCTGCACGCCGAGCTTGCCGATATCGGCGCGATCGATGATCACCGCGTCCGGCTCGCGCAGGCGGGCGCGCAGCGCGGGCGGCAGCGCCTTGGAAAACATCATGGCGTCCGCCCGCGGGTCGATGCCCGAGACGAACACCGATTCGCCGCCGGTGCCGCGCGGGCCGCGCCAATCGGCATCGACCCAATAGAACGGCTCGACCTGGACCACGGCCGGGTCCGTGCGCAGCAGCATGGCCAGGTCGGGGTTGATCGCCCGGCCCAGGTTGACGCTTTGCGTGCCGGGATAGCCGACCCAGAGATCAGCCGAGGAACCGGTGATATACACACTGGCGCTGCCGAAGATGCCCAGCACCAGTCCGGCCTGCAGCAGTTGCAGCAGGCCGGCGAAGCCGATCGCGACCATTGCCGGGAGGAAGCGGCGCCACTCGTAGAGCAGCGTCTTGCGCGCGAGGGCGACCATCAGGGTCGCGGCTCCGCCGCGGCGTGGGCGTCGTCGGCCACCGCCGGCAGCGGCGCGCCGCCGAGCGCCTTGTACAGGCTGACGAAGGCCAGGCCGTGGGCGGCGCGGGCATCGATGGCCGTGAGCCGGGCCTGACCCGCGGCCAGCGCGCTGTCCAATTCCTGCAGCGGGCTGTCCAGGCCGAGCGCGACGCGTTTGGCCGCGGCGGTTTGCGCGCGCTCGAGTGCGGCCACGGCCTGCGTGCTCTCGCGTTCCTGCTGGCGCTGCAGTGCCAGGCGGCCCAGGGCGGTCTGCACTTCGGCCACGCCATCGAGCACGGCCTGGCGGTAGGCGAACACGGCGGCCTGGAGCTCGTGGGCCTTGGCGTGGGATTGGGCGCGTCGCAGGCCCCAGTCAAACAGCGGGATGTCCAGCAAGGGCCCGGCGGAGGCGATGGCGCTGTCACCCGGCTGCCGGTAGGTGGCCAGGTTCGTGGCCCAGACGATCGAGCCGCCAAGCTTGACGCTGGGGAACATGTCGGCGTGGGCCACGCCGGCATCCCCCGCGGCGGCGAGCACGGTGGCTTCGGCATGGGCAATCTCCGGCCGCGTGCGCAGCAGGTCGGCCGGCGCGCTGCGCAAGGCCAGTGCGCCCAGGTCCGGCTGGGCGCCGGGCGCGAGCCAGGCCGAATCGGCCTTGTCGCGACCGAGCAGCGCCGCGAGTGCCTGGGCGGCGGCGCGCATGGACTGTGCGGGCTCGGCTGCGGCGGCGCGCGCTTGGGCTGCCGCCGCCTCGGCCTGGGCCACGGCCCCGGGATCGGCCAGCTTCAGGCGCAGGCGGGTTTGCCACAGTTCCAACTGCCGTTCACGCTCACCGCGCATGGTTTCCAGGGTGACCTGGCGCTGCTGCGCCGCGCGCAGGTCCAGCCAGTTGCGCACCACCTCGGCCACCAGTGAGACGCGTGCCTGCTGCAGGTTTGCCAACGCCAGGTCGTGATTGCCCTGCGCCTGGCGGGCGGTGGCGACATCGCGGCCAAACAGTGGGGCTTCCCACAAGGCGTCGAAGCCGGCGACGAAATAGGTGGCCCGCGCGTCCGGATCGATGGCATCCATGGTCTTGGCCCGCAGGCCGGGGAAATAGGCGTACTTGGAACTGCGCTCCAGCGCGCGCGCCGCCAGCAGGTGTTCGCGCGCGGCGGCCACGTTCAGGTTGTCGCGCAGCGCGGTGTCGACCAAGGTATCGAGTTGCGGATCGTGGAACGCGTGCCACCAGCCACGCAGGTCAACCTTGCCGGCGTCGGCCTGGGCCGCCTGCTGCCACTGCGCTGGCACCGACGGGGCGAGCACCGGCAGCGGTCGCGTTGCGCACGCTCCCACGGCAGCCGCCCCAATCAGCGTGGCGAAGCGGTGGGCGAATGTATACGGCACGTCAGCTCAGCTCCCATGGTGACCGAGTACGCCATGCAGGCACATCGGGACGCTGGGTGCGCGCATTGCCGGCAAGCGGCGGGACGGCCAGGACACGGCCAGCGGATACGGCATGACGAGGAGTGTTACCCGGGAGGCTTCATGGATGCTTAGGGTGGCGGATTCATTCTACGCAGCCGGTGCGGGGAACGACACGCTCACACGCAAACCGCCGCCGCTGGCCACCGCGTAGGTGACCAGGGCATGGTGCTGGCTCGCGATCTGGCTGACGATGGCGAGGCCAAGGCCGCTGCCGCCTTCACGCGCCCCCGGGGCACGGAAGAA
>DATNBK010000146.1:0-2381 GCA_035571995.1 Rhodanobacter sp. | reverse complement strand
ACCACTTGGATGCTGCGCACCCCGCTCACCGACAGCACCAGGCGCACCGCCGCCGGGAAGTCGTATTGCGCGATCTCGTCAAAGCTCGATTGCCGCGCCTGCGCGGCCAGATCGATGCTGAGCCGCATGTCCAGCAGCCAGACGTCGAAGCCGGCGGCATGCAGGTATTCGAGGAGGTTGGTGGAAACGGTATCCAGGGAATACATGCGGCTGGACACGCCAATGCAGTGCACCAGCATGACCGGCCCGCGGCTGCCTCCCTGGTGGCGCGTCAGCCGCAGCTCCACGCCGTCGTCGGTGGTGAAGGGGTGGATTTGCGCGGCACCCACGCGCAGGCGCCGGCGTCCGGGGACGTCCGCATGCTGCATGGCCGGCCCCTCCAGCACCATCATGCCCCGGCATCGACAGCGGAGCGGGAGGTGGCGTCCTGCTTCGCCGCCGCGGAACCCGGCGGCGGCAGCCAGGTTTCGCCCAGGCCCAGGCCGACCACGCTTTCCAGGCCCTCCGGCGCCTCGACGGGGCGTTCGTCGTAGCTCAGGAACCAGCTTTCCAGGTGGTCATCGAGCACCCCGGAACTCTCCGGGAAGTAGCCGACGAACAGCGGCCGTTCGCCGATTTCCAGCCGACGCAGGACCTCGGCGCGGGGATGCGAACCCAGGGTGAGCCGCGCCGATGCCTTGCGCCACAGGCGGAATCCCATCTTGCCGTGGAAGTAGATGCTGGATTTCATGAGCATGCCGCGGAACGCGCACCAGTTGATCGCGCCGGTACTCAGCGAAAACACCTCGCGGCCAGGCCGCCCGATCTCCACCTCCGCCACCATCGACCCGTCGAGATCGTAGCGGCTGCGCACGGACGTGTCCGTGACCTCGAAATCCAGGTTGGCCTGGTGCTTGGGCATGCCCCAGATGCCCTTGCCGCCCTTCACCGAAATCTCGGTGCTGACTGGCAAGTCGAACACGTATTGACCGAGACCGCAGGACTTGCGGAAGAGCATGGCACGCACCAGCGATACGGGCCGTGGCCCATGGGTGCAGCCGATGCCGAGGCTGTATTCGATGTATTTGCCGATGTTGGTGTGGCGGTAGTCGATCACCGATACCAGCAGCAGCGCGTGGCGACCGAGGCGCAGCGGATGCAGCTCGTTGCCTGGCAGCAGTTCCGCCGCGCGCGCAGGGTTGATGGGAAACGCCGCCATCAGGGCTGGACTGGCGGCAGACGCCACGGGCAGCGTGAAGGGTATGCCGTCCACCAGGGCATGCCGACCGCCTTGTTGCCGTAGCCTGCGGGGTATCGCCATATGCGCCTCGCATCCAGGAGCCAGGCTCCTAATTTGGTCGATCGAGTTCCTGCACCATCAAGGGCAACACGTCGCGATGGGCGTCCTGGCCCATGAAGATGTCCAGATGTCCATAGTCGGGAATGACGTGCAGGCTGTGGTATCCGGGACGGATGCCATCGAGCCACGCAAAGCTGCGCTGCTGGCTCTCCGGCAGGAAGCAACGGTTCTTTGCCCCGGTGAAAAAGGCGAAGCGCGCCGCGGTTTTCGGTGCCTGCGCCAGGGGATCGGCGGGCACCTCCCGGGGATGGTCGTAGGCCACCAGGTGGCCAGCCGCCACGCAGTGGTCCATCTGCTGGAAGAACGACAGCGGCACGGCAGCGAATTCGGCCTGCATCCAGTCATGGGTGGCGGGATTCAGGTTCTCGTGCCGCCACAGCGTGGGAAAGCCGACGCCGTAGGCGAAGCTCGACCAGCGGCAGACGATGTTGTCGCATTCGTGGTGGGTCAGCCGGATCACGCCGTTGAGTATCTTGGCCAGCAGGCTCGGGGGATGTAGGCCCCACTGCGGGTTCACGAAGGGGGTGAGCGAGGCCAGCAGCGGCACGCTGAGCTTGCCCTTGATCCGGGCCGCCAGCGGCACGACGGTGTGGAACGACACCGCATTGCTGACGATCGTGCTCACCTGCGGCACCAGGCCCAGCACCGCGGACAGGCAAAAGGAAGTGGAACCCTGGCAATGCACGATGGCCTTGATGCTCGTTGCGCCGGTTTCCTTGACCACGGTCTCCACCGCGGCCGGATGGTCATACAGCGCGGCTTGGTCGATGGTCCAGCGACATGGCGTGAGGTCGATGCTGGCACGCCAGTTTTCCATCCACACGTCGTAGCCGGCATCAAGCAGCAGGTCGACGACCGTAGCCGCAACAGGCGCCCGGAAAATGTTTGCCCGCACCCCTGCGCCATGCACCAGCAGGACCGGCCCCTTGTCCGGCGAGCGGCCGCCGCGCACCTGGACCACGTTGCAAGCCCGCCCGTCGCGCGCCTGAAATGGCACCACCCGATCGGATGCGGCGACGTGACTCTGGCTGGCGAATGGCAT
>DATNBK010000145.1:0-2005 GCA_035571995.1 Rhodanobacter sp. | reverse complement strand
GGGGATTTTTTCCTCGAACCCGACAGCCTGTTGCATGCGATCGACGGCGCGCTCGACGGGCTGGAAGCCGATCTGCCGCAAGCCGCCATGACCCGCGCCATCGAGGCTGTCATCCCTGATACGGCAATGTTGTATGGCATCTCATCCGAGGCGGTGGCCACGGCGGTGCAACGCGCGCTGCACGGGGAGCAGGGCGCATGAGCCGCACCACCTGGCGTGACCATGATTGGCAACTGATCCACACCGACGCACAAACCCCGAGCCAGCACATGGCGCTCGACGCCGTGCTGACCGACGAGGTGGGCAGCGGGCGGCGCAAGCCAACCTTGCGCATCTGGGAGTGGGCGTCCTCGGCGGTGGTGATCGGCCGCTTCCAGTCGCTGCGCAACGAGGTCGACGCCGAGGCCGCGCAGCGCCACCGCATCGAGGTGGTGCGGCGCATCAGCGGCGGCGGCGCGATGTTCATCGAGCCGGGCAACACGATCACCTATTCGATCTACGCCCCGCAGTCGCTGATACAAGGCCTGCCGTTCAGCACCGCCTATGCCTACATGGACGAATGGGTCCTGGCGGCACTGGGCGACCTGGGCATCGAGGCGTGGTACCAGCCGCTGAACGACATCACCTCGGCCGGCGGCAAGATTGCCGGCGCCGCACAGGTACGGCGCGGCGGCGCCGTGTTGCACCACGTCACCATGGCCTACGACATCGACACCACGAAGATGCTCGAGGTGCTGCGCATCGGGCGCGAAAAACTCTCCGACAAGGGCACCAAGAGTGCCGCCAAGCGCGTCGATCCCCTGCGCAGCCAGACCGGCCTGCCGCGCGCCAGCGTGATCGAGGCCATGATCGGCACCTTCCGCCGTCTGCACGGGCTGCATGACGACGTCCTGCGCGCGGAGGAAATCGCGGCCGCCGAGACACAGGCAGCGGAAAAATTCACCACCGCGGCATGGACCGCGGACGTGCCCTGAGGCCGCGTGCCCCGGCTACATGCGGGTCATCGACCAGGACACAACGTGACCGCCGCTGTACGGCATCACGCCATGGAACGGGCGCGGATCGTCGTCGAACACCAGCGGCAGGAAATAGCGGTCGCCATCCCACATCGGCAGCTCATGCAGCCGCTCGCGCGCAACCCACTCCAGCGCGCCCTCGTGGTTGCCGGCCAACGGCGTACCCGTGTAACTCTCGATCAGGAAGATGAAGCCAAACCAATCCTCGCCGTGCAGGCCAAAGCCGGGCCAGTTCACCGTCCCGCGCAAATGCATCGAGGTACAGGTGATGCCGGCCTCTTCCATGATCTCTCGCCGCATGCCGGCCGCGACGTCCTCATTGGCTTCCAGCTTGCCGCCCAGGCCGTTGTACTTTCCAAAGTGCTGGTCATCCTTGCGCGTATTGCGGTGGATCATCAGCACTTGCGTGGCATCGGGAGACAGTACAAATCCCAAGGTACCCATGATTGGCGCATACGGCATGGTGCCATCCGGCGATTCGAAACCGACAGTGTAACGGGGCCACCGTCGCCGACCCGCACCTCCCCGCGCCCTTGCGTCGATCCACCTGCGCAGCGACCATCACCGGATGAGCCGATCCAAACCCGCAACCTTATGCGACCGCCTTCGCCCCCGGATGGTCCGCCGCTTGCTGCTGCCGTGGCTGCTGGCCGGCATGTGCGCCTGCAGCGGCGTGGCAGCCCCACTGGACAGCAACGAGATCACCTACGCCGGCCAGAACTACCGCGTGGTCCGCATCGACCTCAAGCACGAGTCGCTGTCGCTGCACTGGCGCAACCCGCAGAACGGCCAGGCCTTTGGCAGCATTGAATCGCTGCGCGCCTGGGGCGCCGACCACGGCCAGCACCTGCTGTTTGCCGCCAACGCCGGCATCTACGACAAGCAGTCCGCGCCGCTGGGCCTGCACGTGGAAGACGGCAAGACCCTGGTGCCGCTGAACCTGGCCCACGGCAACCCGGCCTCCGGCAATTTTTCCCTGCTGCCGAACG
>DATNBK010000144.1:0-15442 GCA_035571995.1 Rhodanobacter sp. | reverse complement strand
AGACCATGATGCAATTGTCCGAGGAACTCACCTCGACCGAGAATCGCGTCGCCTTCGCGCGCCAGGCGTACAACGACTCGGTGCTTACCTACAACAACCAGCGCGAGGTGTTCCCGGCCTCGATCGTCGCCGGCAGTTTTGCATTTGCCGCGGCGGAGCCCCTGCAGATCGACGACCCGAAGGTGCGCGACGTGCCGCGGGTTTCCTTCAGCTGACGGCACCGCGGCACGTCGTGCGTGCCGTGATGCTGCAGGCTTGATCCATGGATTTCTTCGCGCAACAGGCTCGGGTGCGGGGCAGCAGCCGCCGGCTGGTGGTGCTCTTCGTGCTTGCCGTGGTCGCGATCGTCGCCGCCATCGACTTCGTGGTCTGGCTCGCGCTTGGCCACCGTCCGGACGTTGACGGTGTGGTGCGCTCCAATGTGCCGTTGCTGCTCGGCACCAGCGTTGTCGTGGTATGCGGCATCGTGCTCAGTTCGCTGTACCGGATCGTGAGCCTGTCGGCAGGTGGCAAGAAGGTGGCGCAAACCGTGGGCGCGGTGGAGGTCCCGGCGAATACCACGGACCCGCAACTGCGCCGCCTGCGCAACATCATCGAGGAAGTGGCGATTGCCGCCGGCGCGCCCGTCCCGGACGTCTATTTGATGGCCGACGAGCCAGGCATCAACGCCTTCGCGGCGGGATATTCCGCGTCGGACGCGGCGGTGTGCGTCACCCAGGGCTGTCTCGACCAACTGAATCGCGACGAATTGCAGGGGGTGATCGCGCACGAGTTCAGCCACGTACTGAATGGCGACATGCGCCTCAACATCCGACTCATGGGACTCCTGTTCGGCATCCTGGTGCTGGCGGTGGTCGGACGGAACGTCATCTGGTTTGGCGGCGGCCGGAGCAGCCGGCGCGACAACAACGGCGGCCAGGTGTGGATGATCGGCCTGGCACTGCTCGTGGTGGGGTACATCGGGTACTTTTTTGCCCGCCTGATCCAGGCGGCGGTGTCCCGCTCGCGCGAATCCCTGGCGGACGTGTCGGCCGTGCAATTCACGCGCCAGACCGACGGCATTGCCAATGCGTTGAAGAAGATCGCCATCTCCAGCGAAGGGTCGGTGCTGCATACCCCGCGCAAGCACGAGGTTGCCCACATGCTGTTTGGGGAAGCCGATCCATTCAGCGCCTTGTTTGCCACCCATCCGCCCCTGCTGCAACGCATACGTGCGCTGCAGCCCGGTTTCCAGGAGGCCGACCTGGAGGCGTTTGCGCAGTCGGTGCGGCGTGGGGAAGAATCCCCTCCCACGCCCCCGCCGCCCTCGGTGGCGCATGCGGGACCCATTCCCGGCATGTCCGGACAAGGCGTCGCGGCGGCGCCGATCCTGGTGGCGGGAGCGGCGGCTGCGGCTGCGGCGGGCGGCGCAGGCGACCATGGGCCATCGAACATCGACCGCGCAGCGGCCCTTCGCCAGGGCTTGCCGGACATGTTGGCGGCGCAGGCGCACGATCCCGAGTCGGCGCTGGTCCTGGTCCTGGCCTTGGCCTTGTCCGCCGAGGCCGATGTGCGCCAGCGGCAGTTGCGCCTGTTGGCGGACGCCTTTGGCGACGATGTGCAACACGCTGCACTGGCGGTGTTGGACGAGGCGAACGCTCTCCCCGCCGACGCGCGCCTGCCCTTGGTCGCGGTGGCCACGCCGGCCCTCAAGCAGTTGACACCAGGTCGGGTGCGGGTGTTGCTCGATACCCTGGACGCCGTGGTGCGCGTCGACAGCCGCGTGGAGTTGGACAAGTACTGCCTGACGCGCCTGCTGCGCGTGCAACTGCTCGAAGCGCAGAATCCGCGCAGCGCGCCGGTGGACGGGCGCAGGAAGTTGCCGGCCTCCCGGGACAGCGTGAAGTTGGTCTACGCCGTTGTCGCCGAGCAAGGCAACCGCGAACCCGAGGCATCGCGGCGGGCGTGGCTGCTCGCCATCCAGCATGTATTTCCTGGCGAGGCCCTGGACTGGCCCCAGGTTCCCACGGCATGGCAGCAGCCGTTCGAGAACGCCTTGAACGATCTGGACGGATTGCTGCCGGCGGCCAAGGAGCTGCTCATCCAGGGTTTGGTGATCGTGGTTCGCGCCGATGCGGTGGTGAGCACGGAAGAAGCCGAGCTGCTACGGGTCATCTGCGCCAGCGTGCATTGCCCCATGCCGTTGTGAGGCGTGGCCATCGATTGCGGCCCGATCGGCGGGTGTGCGCGCCGTCCGTCACGACTGCGGCGGCGAGCCTGCGATGAACGCGCCACCAAGGTCCGTGGCAATTCCCTTCCTGCCCATGCCACGAGGATGCCGGCGCGCGATGGCGGCCGCCGGTCATCCCCATGAGCAGGTTCAGCTGGTGATGTAACGCTCGAGGTGCTCGATATGCTCGGCTTGCGCGTCGATCACCGCCTTGACCAGGTCCCCGGTGGAGATCACCCCGATCACTTCGCCGTTCTCGATGACCGGCAGGTGCCGCACGCGGCTGTCGGTGCACATGCGCATGCAGTCGAACGCATCTGTTTCCGGTCCCACGGTGAGCGGTTCGCCGCTCATGATCTCGGCCACTGCGGTCTGTGCCGAGGATCGTCCCTGAAGGATCACCTTGCGTGCATAGTCCCGCTCGGACACGACGCCGAGCAAGTGCTTGCCATCCATCACCAGCAACGCTCCGATGCGGTGTTCCGCCATCAGCTTGATCGCCTCGCGCACGGGCGCCTCGGGGCCGATGGTGTAGGTCTTGCCACCCTTTGCCTGCAACAGCTGCCTGACATCGCTCATGTCCGCACCTCCTGGACTTTGGGCCGGTGCAGGCAGTCTAGCCCGGAGTCCGGGTCGGGATGTTGCGCTGGTGTGAACCGGCACGCGGCGTGGAGCCCGGGCGCAGGTTACGCAGGAAGGCCGTGCCGCCAAGCTGGGTCATTTGCTGCAGGATCCAGTTGCTGCGGCGCAGGACGTAGGCGCTCGGTGCATCGGCGTGCAGCCGGCGCGGACTGGGCAGCACGGCGGCGAGCCTGGCCGCCTGCGCCGCGGTGAGGCGGGCCGGCGCGACATGGAAGTAGACGCGGCTGGCGGCATCGACCCCATAGATGCCGTCGCCGAATTCGGCAATGTTCAGGTACACCTCGAGGATGCGCTGCTTCGGCCAAGTCAGTTCCAGCAGCACGGTGAAATAGGCCTCGAGGCCTTTGCGCACGAAACTCCGCCCGTTCCACAGGAAGAGGTTCTTGGCGGTCTGCTGGCTGATCGTGCTGGCGCCGCGCAGGCGCGCGCCTTCGTCCGCGTCGTCGATCGCCTGCTGGATGGATTCCAGGTCGAAGCCATGATGGAACGGGAATTTCTGGTCCTCGCCGGCCATGACCGCCAGCGGTGCCCAAGGCGAGATGGCGCGCCACGACACCCAATGCTGGCGGATATGGAACTGCGTGTGCCCCTGCCAGTGTTGGCTGGCCCACCGCTCCAACATGACGGCGGACGTCGGTGGCGGCACGAAGCGCAATACCAGGACCAGGAGCCAGCTGGCGGCCACGGCAAACAGCAGCACGGCGGCCAGCCAGCGCAGCAGGCGCCGGAACAGGGTGTGGCGGGATTTCATGCGTACTGGGTCATGGCAACGATGGGAAGCGACGGTGAGTTGTTCCGGCAGCACCGCGTACCCACATTAGGGCTCTGGAACTATGTCGTGAGGCTCCGATGAATGCAATCCACGCAGACCAGTTGCAGCGCTTCGTCCTGGAACGGGCCGGCGTCAACGGCACCCTGGTGCAGCTCGGCGCGAGCTGGCGCGAGGTTGCCGGCCGTGCCACGTATCCGCCAGCCTTGCGCGACCTTCTGGGCGAAGCGCTGGCCGCCAGCGCGATGTTGACCGGCAACATCAAGCTCGATGGTGCGCTCTCGCTTGAGCTCAAGAGCAGTGGTGCACTGCGCCTGCTGTTTGCCGAATGCGACGACACCGGCCGGCTGCGCGGCCTGGCGCGGTGGTCCGGTGCGCTGCCCGACCCATTGGCCCTGGACCGCCTGCCGGATGGCGGCATGGCAATCACCATCGGCAACGTGGAACGCGGGCAGCGTTACCAGGGCCTGGTCGACCTGCCGCAGCCGGGACTGGCCGCGGTGCTGGAAAACTACTTCGCGCAGTCGGAACAATTGCCGGCACGCATCGTGTTGGCGGCCGATGGTGAACAGGCGGCCGGCCTGATGCTGCAGCGCTTGCCAGGTACGGGTGGCCACGATGCGGTCGAGGATGCCGACGCCTGGCCACGCGTGCTGCAGTTGACCGCCACCCTGGGCGCGGGGGAGTTGTTGGACACGCCACCGGAACAACTGTTGTACCGCCTGTACCACGAGGAGGGCGTCCGCCTGTTCCCGTCGCGGCCGCTGCGCTTCGGTTGCAGCTGCAGCCGCGAGCGGGTCAGCGCCATGTTGCGGGCCCTGGGTCGCGACGAGGTCGAGGCCGCGATGGCTGCGCATGGCGACGAGGTCGAGGTGACCTGCGAATTCTGCGCGCGGGTTTATACCTTCGACCGCATCGATGCCGAGCACCTGCTCAGCGGCAGCGCCGCCGCGCCCGCGACATCACTGCCGCAGTGAGCCCGCGCGCGGCCGCGCGCGTTCACGGCAGGTGAAACGGCGAGGGTTGCGATTGCCAATGCGCGGCTGGCTCGCCCTTGGCAAACAGGAAGCCCTGGCCGAAGCGGCAGCCGATGCCGAGCAAGGCCCGGCGCTGTGATTCCAGCTCGATGCCTTCGGCCACCACGCGCATGTTCAGCGAATCCGCCAGCACCTGGATGGTGCGCACCAAGGCCAGTCCCTGGGTTTCGCCGCCGTGCGCCGGCAGTTCCGTGACGAAGGAGCGGTCGATCTTCAAGGTCTCGAACGGATACTGGTGCAGGTAGCTGAGCGACGAGTAGCCGGTGCCGAAGTCGTCCAGCACGATGCCGACGCCATGCTGGCGCAGGTTCCGCAGGATCTTTTTCACCTGCTCGGAGTTTTCCAGCAACGTATGTTCGGTGACTTCCACGCGCATGCAGCTTGCCGGCACGTCGCAACGTTCGAACAAGGTCAGCAGGCGCTGGTCGAAGTCTCCCGAACGGAAGTGCCGCCCCGAGACGTTGATGCTCATGAAACCCTCGCCGTCGATCAGGCGCGAGCCCTGCTTGCAGACCTGCTCGAAGATCTGCCAGTCGATCGTTTCGGCACAACCGCTTTCCACCGCGATGGGCAGGAAATCCCCGGGCAGGAGCAGGCCGCGTTGCGGATGGTGCCAGCGCAGCAAGGCTTCGTAGCCCAGCACGAGGCCTGTGTCGAGCTCGACGATCGGCTGGTAGAAGGGCTCGAACTCGCCGCGCGACAAGCCGTGGCGCAGGTCGTTTTCCATGTCCAGCAGGGACAGCGCCTGGTGGCGCAGATGGTCGTCAAACAGGACGCAGCGATGGCGACCAGCATCCTTGGCGCTGTACATGGCCGCGTCGGCGTCGCGCAGCAGTTCTTCGGGTTGCTGATAGTGCTTGCCGGGCAGGGCGATGCCGATGGAGGCCGAAGTGAAGATTTCCTTCAGCCCGAGCTGGAACGGTGCCTGCAGTTCGCGGATGATGCGTTCGGCCACCGCGCGGGCGTCCTCGGCGTGGTCGATGCCGTCGAGCAGGACGGCGAATTCGTCGCCGCCAAGGCGCGCCACCATGTCCCTGGTCTTCAGGCAGGCGCGGATGCGGCCGCCCACCTGGAACAACAGGTCGTCGCCAACGAGATGGCCGACTGAATCGTTGATCACCTTGAAGCGGTCGAGGTCGATGAACAGTACCGCGAATTGGTCCTTGCGATTCAGCAGATAGCGCGCCATGGCGGCGTCCAGGCGCTGCAGCAGCAGGCTGCGGTTCGGCAGCCCGGTCAAGGAATCGTGCAGCGTCTCGTACTTCAGCCGACGCTCGATGCGCTCGCGCTCGACGATCTGCGCCCGCAAGTCGTTGTTGGCCAGGGCCAGTGCCCGGGTGCGCTCGGTGACCCGGCGTTCCAGCCCGGCATAGGCCTGCTTCAACGACGCGGCCGCATGCCTGCGCTGCAAGGCGTTTGCAATGTGGAAGGCGACGAAGGTGAGCAGCTCCTGGTCCATCTCGTTGTACACGTGGCGCTGCGAGTAGCTCTGTAGTGCAAGCACGCCGACGGGTTTTTCCGCGAACGCCAGGGGTACGCCCAGCCAGGAGACGAAACGCGTATTGACCTGGCTGATCTCGCCCTGCCCACGCAGGCGCTCGACCTCGGCCGGGGTGACCAGCAAGGGCGAGCCATGGCGCAGCACGTATTCGCTCAGGCCGCGATCGTGCGCCCGGGTTTGCGGGCGGCTCTCGTTCTGATCGACGAAATAGGGGAAGGTGAGGGCACCGGATTCGTCGTCGAGCAGGGCAAGGTGGATGTTGCGCGCATACAACAGGCCGCTGATGACCTGATGCATGGCGACATAGAACGTTTCCGGCGAGTCGGGGCTGTCGGCCAGCTCGGCGATGCGGAACAACGCAGCCTGGAGGCGCTCGCCGCGCTGCCGCTGCAGCACTTGCTGGCGCAGGATACGATTGGTTTCGCGCAAGGCCATGGTGCGTTCGGCGACCCGGCGGCCCAATTCCTGGCGTGTGGTGTAGCGCTCCAGGGTGGCCTGCACGTGCTGCGCCACGTATGTCAGGAGCTCGATCTCCCGGCGCGCATAACGGGTTTCCGGCCGATAACTCAGCATGACCACAGCACCGACGACGCTGCCGTCGCGCAGCAAGGGAGCGCCGAGCCAGTGTTCGCACCCCGGGGTGGGCGCGTAGCCCAGGGCACCGTCGGATGCGGCGGCATCAGCCCTGGAACCACTCATCGCCTCGCCGCTGCGCAGGAGGTTGCGGGCGATCCACGGCAGCGCTTCGCTGGCCGGGAGATCCTCGTTGAGTGGGGGCGGGTTCTGGTCGTTGTCATCCACGTAGTACGGGAAACGCACGCAGTCGGTGCCGGCGTCATACAGCACGACGTAGAAATTCTCGGCATCCATGACCCCCTTGATGAGGTTGTGCAGGGTGCTGAGCTGGGTCGGGATGGGCTGGTCGGTGGCGACTTGCGCGCTGATGGCGTACAGGACCTGGGGCAGGCCTTCCTCCGCTGCCGCACCTTCCTCACGGGTCACGGGCTGATCGCGCCCGGCCAGCTGGTGCAAGCGGATGGCGGCCAACTGGCCGATCCATGCGAAGTACTCGCTGCCGCGCGCCTGCTCGGCCATTCGGGTGGTGTCCGCTATAAAAATGAGCTTGCCGGGAAGGCGCGCATCTTCGGCCATGGTCACGTGGGCCACGACCGGTGCGCTGCCCGCTTCGCTGCTGCCGGCCCACTGCACCTGGCCGCAGATCCCCAGATGGCGCAGCATGCGGTTGCAGGCACGCGCCACCGCGGTGGTGTCCGTGGCCAGGAACAATTCGTTCAGCATCTGCCACTGACGCGGCGTCACCAGCGGGTTTGGCCGTAATCTGGCAAGACGCGCGCTGGGCATGGCGTTGATGGGGGTACCGGGCTCGGGGTAGGTCGGCTTCATCGGCGCTGTCGGGCTACCGGTCGACTGTATATCGTGCTGGGGTGAGGCGCCAGCCGCCCAAGGAACTCGCCGCTGCGCGGAGAGTCTAGGATACGGCACGTGGCCGCCGCGACCGGTTTGCAGCCATGTCCTGCAACAGGCGGTGTTAGCAAAACGTAAAAGCGGTTACACTATGTATGCCCCGTTCATCTTGGCGTAAGGATTCCCTGCACGCGCATGTCACGTCTGTCCTCCATCGTCGCGTTGTTCGTGCTGCCTTTCATGGCGGCTGCGCAGTCCGCGAATGGCGGTGCGGATGCGTCGTCGTGGCTGGCCGTGCCGCAGGCCGGCCCGGCTGCCGGGCCCGGTTCTGAATTTACGGTGGCATCGTGGCAGGGCGTGGGTGGTTCTTCCCTGGCGTCTGGCACGCGGCGTGATGGCGCAGACTCCACAGCCTCGATCCGTGCGCCGGTGTCCCTGCGCGCGTCGACCCCGGCCACGATCTACGCCGCTGGTGTGCAATATTCCCTGACCCCAAGCTTGCATGCCCAAGCCGAGGTTACGCACGGCCGCTCGCTCAATCGCCTCTCGCTGCTGACCGGTACGGAATTGGGCGCCAGCTACAACGTGGGTCCGTACATGGTTGGGCTGAGCGTGGGCACCAACAGCGCGGTCAAGCCAAACCTGGCCTTGCCGCGCATCTTGCCGCGTGTGGCGCCAGGCGTGGACGGCTTGTCCAGTTTCGACAGCGACTTGCACGTACGTGCCCGCGGCCGCCTGCAGTTGGGCGGCAATACCGGTATCGACCTCGGCGCCAGCACAGGCCGCATCCAGTTGCTGCCGGGCAACGCGCTCGGGGTGAATACGCTGGATCAAAGCACGCTCAGCTTCGGGGTCGACCATGGTCCGCTCAGCGGCTCATTGGTGGAGCGGACCATCCAGCCCCAGGTTGCCATCCCGGGCAGTCCCCTGACGTCGCGGCGCTGGAGCAGCATCGACCTGGGCGTGACGTGGCGCTTGCCCTGGCGCGGCGAGTTGAGCGTGGGCGCGCAAAACCTGTGGTCCTCGGGCAGCGCCCCGGCGAACAACCCGATGGGTCCGGAGCCGGACCAGTCGCGCACCCCTTACGTCCAATACCACCAGGACTTGCAGCGCTAAGTCCGGTTTGGGCGTGCACGTAGGATTGGATGCAACCACGGCACGAGGCTGCCAGCCGGCAGTGCGCGGAAGCTGCCTTCCCCGCGCAGTGCCGACCGCGGCGAGTCAGCGCATGGCGGTCAGTCGGAGGCAGCCAGGGCCTGGGCAATGCGGTCGCGCTCGCGCCGCAGCGCTTCCGGCAGGCGCGGCGCAAAGCTTTCCAGGTAGGTCTCGACGTCGGCAATCTCGGTTTGCCATCCTGCCTGGTCGACCGCCAACAAGGCCTCGAGCTGCTCCGGATCCAGGTCGAGGCCTTCCAGGTTCAACTCGCCGGGGGCTGGAACCGTACCGATCGGAGTCGGCTTGCCGGCGGCGCTACCCTCGACCCGATTGAGCATCCACTCGAGTACGCGCAGGTTGTCGCCAAATCCCGGCCATAGAAACTTGCCGTCTGCACCCTTGCGGAACCAGTTGACCTGGAAGATGGCCGGCAGCTTGGCGGACGGCTGGTCGAAATCCAGCCAATGGGCAAAGTAGTCGCCGTAGTGATAGCCGCAAAACGGCTTCATGGCCATCGAGTCGCGGCGCAATACGCCGACGGCGCCGGCCGCCGCCGCGGTCGTTTCCGAACCCATCATCGCGCCCATCAAGACCCCGTGGGTCCAATCCCGGGCCTGCACCACGAGCGGCTGCAGGCTAGCGCGGCGTCCGCCAAACACGATGGCGCTGATTGGCACCCCTTGGGGCGCCTCGGCCTGGTCGGTCCAGGTCGGGCACTGCCGCACGCTGGCGGTGAAACGCGAGTTTGGATGTGCCGCCGGGCCGTTGGCCGGGTCGTAGGGGCGACCTTGCCAGTCAGTGACCGGGGTGCCCGGCAGTCCTTCCCACCACGGCTGGTTGTCTGCGGTGACGGCGACGTTGGTGTAGATAGTGTCGCGGCTGATGGTTTGCAGCGCGTTGGGATTGGTCTTGCGGTTGGTGCCCGGCGCGACGCCAAAGAAGCCGGCTTCCGGATTGATGGCGTACAGGCGTCCGTCCTCGCCCGGGTGCATCCAGCAGATGTCGTCGCCCACGGTCCATACCTTCCAGCCGTCGCGCCGGTAGCCTTCCGGTGGGATCAGCATCGACAGGTTGGTCTTGCCGCAGGCGGAGGGGAAGGCCGCCGCGATGTAGCGGATTTCGCCCTGGGGATTCTCGATGCCGACGATCAGCATGTGCTCGGCGAGCCAGCCTTCCGTGCGTCCCTGGTTGCTGGCAATGCGCAGCGCGTGGCACTTCTTGCCGAGCAAGGCGTTGCCGCCGTAGCCCGAGCCGAAGGACTTGATCGCCAGCTCCGCCGGGAAGTGCATGATCCAGCGCCGCTCGGGGTCGAGCTCGCCGATCGAGTGTAAGCCCTTGACGAAACTGCCGTCGCGTTCGATGCGCGCCAATGCCGCGGCGCCCATGCGCGTCATGATGCGCATGTTGGCCACCACATACGGACTGTCGGTGATTTCCACGCCGCAGCGTGAGAGCGGCGAATCGATTGGTCCCATGCAATATGGGATCACGTACATCGTGCGCCCCTGCATGCAGCCGTCGAACATCGCGTCGATCTTCGCGTTCGCGGCAGCCGGATCCATCCAATGATTGTTGGGCCCCGCGTCGGCTTCCCGCGGATGGCAGACCAGGGTCAGGCGCTCGACCCGGGCCACGTCAGCCGGATTAGAGCGGTGCAGGTAGCAGCCGGGATGGGTGTCCTGGTTCAGCTCGATGAGCGTGCCGGATTGGAGCATGTCGGCGATCAGCGCGTCGTATTCAGCCTGGGAGCCGTCGCACCAATGCACCGCATCGGGCTTGGCTAGCGCGGCAGCCTCCGCGACCCAGGCGTTCAGCGCTTCCAGTTTGCTCGACATCATGCGGCTCCTCGACTTTGGCTGGCGAAAGAATGAAACGGTAGTTTGCGGGGGAGGGCATTGCAAGGTCGCCAGCAGCAGGCGCGCCCTGGCGCCACGCGCTACGCGGCTACATTGCCGCGCGGGCGATGATTCACTCCGGGGTGAGAACGGCGAGCATATGCGCGACGTAGGCGTCGAATTCGTCGTGGCTCAGGCGTGGCAGGCCCAGGGTGAAATTGAGCTGCAGGAAACCGACGTAGGCTGCGTAGGTCAAGCGGGCGCGGTTCAATGCCGCAGGTGGCGCGAGGCCCGCTTCACGATAGATGGTGGTCAGGAACTGCATGCGCCGTTTCGAGGCCCGCGCCATCACGGCCACGACGTGCGGGTCGTCCAGGGCCTTGAGCAGGGCGGCATACACGCGGTGGGTCTGCAACTGGTGGGCGACGCGGCGGAAGAGTGCAGGCAGGCGCTGCCGCGGATCGGCAATGCGTTCGATGGGAACGATGATTTCCGCTGCGCCGTGATGTTCCCAACGCTCCAAGGCGGCAGTGAGCAGCGCGTCGCGGTTGCGGAAGTGCCAGTAGAAGCTGCCCTTGGTGACTCCCAGCTTGCGCGCCAGCGCTTCCACCGCCAGGGCGCGGACGCCTTGTTCGGCAATGCTCTCCAACGCGGCGAGTTCCCAATCTTTGGCGGACAGGCGCGTGCGTCCGGGTGTGCTGCTGTCTCCCATAGCCGCATGGTATCCGTGGCGGCCACTTTTGCAATCGCGACGGGTGGACGGGTGTCGTTGCGTAGCTCGCGCGGGCACTGGTGGTCGCGCTCGTCTGGCGTCGACGCCGCGGCTGGAAGTCGTGGCGGGCGCGTGCGAGGATGGACCCCGAACGCAATGGCGGCCACGATGTGACGCCCCGTGCCAGCGGGCACCAGGGCCTGGCAGGAACGGCGATGCGCCTGCGCCCCCCATCTGCTGGTGGCCGGCGGGCGGCACATTGTCGCAGGCGTTGCTTGGTTGACGTGAGGTGTGGCGGATGTCCGTGATCCTGACTGTGCTGGCTGCGCTGGTTGCCAGCGGCGTGTGCGCTTACCACCGCGCCGGCTTGCGCACCTGGTTCATCGTGGTAGTGGTGACGACGCTGATTGCCGGCATCGTGTTCGGCGCGCCGTGGACGCTCGTGATCCTGCTGCTGATCGAGGCGGCGATTGGCGTGCCGTTGCTGCTCACGGATTTCCGCCGCCGCGAGATCAGCGCGCCGCTGCTCAAGCTCTTCGCGAAAGTGACGCCCAGCTTGTCCGCGACCGAGCAGACTGCGCTGGAAGCCGGCACCGTCGGCTTCGAGGGCGAGCTGTTCTCAGGTCGGCCCGACTGGCACCAGCTGCTGCGCCAGCCCAAGCCGGTGCTCAGCGTGGAGGAGCAGGCGTTCCTGGACGGCCCGGTGGAAGAGTTGTGCGGCATGCTCGACGACTGGCAGATCACGCACGAGCTGGCCGACCTGCCGCCGGACGTGTGGGCCTTCATCCGCCAGCACAAGTTCTTCGGCATGATCATCCCCAAGCGCTACGGGGGCCTGGAGTTCTCGGCACTGGCGCATTCGGCGGTGTTGCAGAAGCTGGCCTCGATGTCGGCGACCGTGTCATCCACGGTGGCGGTGCCGAATTCGCTGGGGCCAGCCGAGTTGCTGCTGCACTATGGCAGCGACGAGCAGAAGGACCACTACCTGCCGCGGCTGGCCTCGGGCGAGGAGATTCCGTGCTTTGCGCTGACCGGCCCGTACGCCGGCTCCGACGCCACCTCGCTTCCCGATTACGGCATCGTGTGCCGGCACGAAGTCGACGGCGTCGACACGCTTGGCATCCGCTTCACCTTCGACAAGCGCTACATCACGTTGGCGCCCATCGCCACGGTCATCGGCCTGGCGTTCCGCATGTATGACCCGGAACACCTGCTAGGCGGCGCCGAGGACCTGGGCATCACGCTCGCGCTGCTGCCGCGTTCGACGCCTGGACTGGAGATTGGGCGCCGCCATTTCCCGTTGAACATACCGTTCCAGAACGGCCCGATCCGCGGCAAGGACATTTTCGCGCCGTTGTCGGTGTTGATTGGTGGCCCGCAGATGGCTGGGCATGGCTGGCGGATGCTGGTCGAGGTGCTCTCGGTTGGGCGCGCCATTTCGCTGCCGTCCAATGCGACAGGCGGGGTGCGCGCGGCGGTGGCTGCCGTGGGCGCCTATGCGCGCATGCGCAAGCAGTTCGGCTTGGCCATCGCGCGTTTCGAGGGCGTGGAGGAGGCGCTGGCGCGCATCGGCGGCTTGACCTATGCCACGGCGGCGCTGTCGCGGGCCACGGCCGCGGCGGTGGACAACGGCGAGAAGCCGGCGGTGACCTCGGCGATCGCGAAATACCACGCCACCGAATGGGGCCGCACCGTGGCGGGGAATGCCATGGACGTGCTTGGCGGCAAGGGCGTCCAACTGGGGCCAAGCAACTATGCAGGCCGGGCCTGGGAAGGTGTGCCAATCGCGCTGACCGTGGAAGGCGCGAACATCATGACGCGCAGCCTGATGATCTTCGGCCAGGGCGCGATCCGTTGCCACCCGTACGTGCTCAAGGAGATGCAGGCGCTCTCCATCGTCGACCGCGACGAGCAACTCCGGGTGTTCGACCGCCTGCTGTTCGAACATGTCGGCTTCGGCATTTCCAATGCCGTGCGCAGCTTCGTGCTCGAGCTCAGCGGCTCGCGCCTGGGCGACAGCGCGGGGGATGCCTACACCCGTCGCTATTACCGCAAGCTCAACCGCTTTTCCGCGGCTCTGGCCTTGTGTGCGGATGTGTTCATGGGCGTGCTTGGCGGCAAGTTGAAGTTCAAGGAGAAGCTGTCCGCCCGCCTCGGCGACGTACTCAGCTACATGTACATCGCCAGCGCGATGCTGAAGCGCTACGAGGACACCGGTCGGCCAGAGGCGGATCGCCCGTTGCTGGCCTGGGCCTTCCACTACTGTGTATGGAACATGCAGATGGCACTGGATGGGGCGATCCGCAATTTCCCAGTGCGCCCGGTATCGCTGCTGTTGCGCTTCCTGGTGTTTCCGCTGGGGCGGCGGGAAGTGCCACCATCCGATCGCCTGGGCCGGCGCATCGCGGCCTTGATCACCGCGCCCAGCGAGGCGCGCGACCGCCTGCTCGAGTGGGTGTATCTCACGCCCACCAGGAACAACACGATAGGCCGGATGAATGCGTTGCTGCCGCAGGTGATCCTGGCCGAGCCGGTCGACCGCAAGCTCGGCAAGGCACTGAAGTCTGGCCAGCTCAAGGCCCATGACTACGCGGGCCAGCTTGCCGAGGCCGAACAGGCGGGTGTGCTCAATGCGAGCGAGGCAGCCCTGCTGGCGCGCGTGCATGAGGCGGTGTTCGAGTTCATCTCGGTGGACGATTTCGATACCGACGAGATGCGCGCCTTCAGGCCGGGCGCGCGGCGCGGCGACGCCACGCCGGCGGGACGATCGAACGGCGACGCAGGATAGCGATCAGCAGCAGCAAGGACAGAGTCGAGCAGACCAGCAGCGCCACCACCGAGGCCTCGGCGCCAAACACGCCGCCGCTGAGCCAGTCCGGCCCGCTGCGCGTGGACACCAGCCAGCCGTCGGCATGGGTGCCGGACACCGGGATGCCGTATATCGTGCCCTGGGCAAAGTTCCATGCCGCGTGCAGTCCCATGCACGGCCACAGCGAACGGGTGAGGTGGTAGATCAGCGCGAACAGCACGCCCGCCTCGATGGCGATGGCGGCCGAGCTCCAGGCGGTGGCGCCAGGGTTGTGGCCATGGGCGAAGCCGAAGAACAGCGCGGAGATGGCCAGCGCCCACCAGGTCCCGAGGCCTTCCTCGGTGATGCGGAACAGCACGCCCCGGGTGACGATCTCCTCGCCGACGCCCGCTCCCAGCCCGACCGACAACAGGGCGATCAGCCAATGCGCATGCGGGTTGGTGCCGATGACGTGGTAGCTGCCCAGCAGCCAAAGCACACCGACCACGACGCTGAACAGGGCCAGGCCGCCGAGCGCGCCGAGGACCACGCCGGCCGGCAGGCGGCGCAGTGACAGCTCTTGCGCCGGCCTTCGTTCCACCACGCGGACCAGGAACAGGTAGGCCAGCACGGCCGGCAGGGGCATGGTGGTGAGGTACATCGCGACGCCGACTGGCGTGGACAGGGACATGCGTGCGCCACGAGCGAAGGTGTAGTGGTCGATGCTGCCGAAGAGCACGGCCAGCGCCGCCATCACCAGGGCGAAGATCACGATGCGGGCCACGGGCGAGTACAGCAGCAGCTGTTTCCAGCGGGGCGCGTTCATGGACGTGGTGAAGGCGACGCTCTTTTGGGACATGCGGAGGCCTGGCATGGGGCTGGAGTACGCAAGTCTAGCCACTGCAATGCGCCCGGGTCGTGCTTGGCGGCTGGCGCCGCGGGCCGCGACAACTACTCGGCGGCCGCGGCGGTGGCGTGCTCGCGGGTGTTGGCGAAGCGCACCATGGGCCAGCGTTCCTGCGCCAGTTGCAGGTTGACCCGTGTCGGGGCGATGTAGACCAGCTTGCCTGCGCCGTCGATGGCCAGATGCATGGCGTTGCGCTCGCGAAACTCTTCCAGCTTCCTGGGATCGTCGCACTCGACCCAGCGTGCGGTGCTGACCCCGACCGGCACGAAGCTGGCGTCGACGTTGTATTCGTCCTTGAGCCGGTAGGCGACGACTTCGAACTGGAGCACGCCGACCGCGCCAAGGATCAGGTCGTTGCTCATCAGCGGGCGGAAGAATTGCGTGGCGCCTTCCTCGCTCAGCTGCGCCAGGCCTTTGTGCAAGGCCTTGGCCTTCAGCGGGTCACGCAGTTGCGCGCGGCGG
>DATNBK010000143.1:0-5413 GCA_035571995.1 Rhodanobacter sp. | reverse complement strand
GCGATGCGCAAGCCTTGTTTGTGCGCCTCGTCCGCCAGCGCCTCCATCACGTCACGGTCGATGCCGGTGATCTTGACGCCGTCCGCACCCTGGGCCTTGATCGAACGGATGAACGTGCGTGCCGCTTCCGGCGTGGAGCGCACGCCATACATGGGATAGATCAGGATGCGCG
This sequence comes from Rhodanobacter sp., assembly GCA_035571995.1. Lineage (GTDB taxonomy): Bacteria > Pseudomonadota > Gammaproteobacteria > Xanthomonadales > Rhodanobacteraceae > Rhodanobacter. Next base: position 5,241 of record DATNBK010000143.1, on the reverse strand, counting down.
GCGCGGCCAGCTCGCCGCGCGCACTGGCTGCCCGCCAGGCCAGCGCCTTCTTGGTGTCGCTGCCGACGTCGCGGATCGTGGTGATGCCACAGGCCAGCCAGATCTTGGTCTCGTATTCGATGGGCTGTGGTTTGCCGCCGCGCTCGTCCTGCAGGTGCGCATGGGCGTTGATCAGGCCAGGCGTGACGTACTTGCCGGTGGCGTCGATCTCCACCGTGCCGGCGCCTGCCTGCGGCCGGCTGCGGCCACGGCCCATGGCGACCGGATCGATCGCCACGACCTGCTTGATGGTGTCGCCTTCGACCACGATGTCGAACGGCCCCTTGGCCGGCGTGCCATTGCCGTCGACGACCGTGGCATTCCGGATGATCAAGCGCGCCGGGCGCTCGCCCGAGCTTGGCGCTGTCTGCGCGATGGCTATTCCCGGCAACAGGACGCTGGCCGCAATGGCCAGTCCCGCAGTCAAGGCAAAGCGGGTGGATACTCGCATGGATATCGACTCCCAGGATGGTCGTGGTGCCGGCAAACCCCACGTCGCCGGCGCACAAACGCGATCACGCGTTGCCCGAAACTTATCACACCACGCCGTGGGTTTTCGCAGGGGGCGATGACTACCGTTTCATGGCAGCGCGGGTTCGGTGCCCGGAGATGGCGGGCCAGCCAGGGGTGGCAGGCGATACAGGCGCCAGGCCACCAGCAGGGCCGCCAGCGCCAGCACGCCGACGAAGCCACCAACGCCATCCCAGCCATGCCAGGCATAGAACAGCCCGCCAGCCCAGCCCGCGACGCTGGAACCGACGTAGTAGCAGCACAAGTACAGCGCCGAGGCCTGGGCCTTGGCCGCACCCGCGCGGCGGCCGACCCAACTGCTGACGATCGAATGCCCGCCGAAAAACCCGAACGTGAGCACGACGATGCCAAGCATGATGAGCCACAGTGGCCGCGCCAGGGTCAGCAGGACGCCCACCAGCAGCAGCGCCGCGGCAGTCCACAGCACCTTGCGCCGCCCCAGCTTGCCAGCCAGATGGCCCATCCACGGGGAACTGAACGTGCCGACCAGGTAGATGCCGAAGATCAAGCCCACGGTGGCCTGGCTCAGGTTGTACGGCGGTGCCAGCAGGCGGTAACCCAGGTAGTTGTAGACGGTGACGAAGGAGCCCAGCAGCAGGAAGCCTTCGAAGAACATCCAGGGCAGGCCCGGGTCATGCAGCACGCCCGAGAACCGGCCGCGCAGCGCGCGCAAACCGGATGGCTGGCGCACGAAGTGGCGTGACGGCGGCAGGCTGCGGGCAAACACCCACCCGGCGAGCAGGCCAATCACGCCCACCACGGCCACCCCGACCTGCCAATCGACGAAGTCCGCCAGGACGCCGGTGACCAGGCGTCCGCCCATGCCGCCGACAGCGCTGCCGCTGATGTACAGGCCCATGCCCAGGCCGATGGATTCGATGTCCATCTCCTCACTGAGATAAGTCATCGCCACCGCGGGCAAACCGCTCAGCGTCACGCCCAGCAGGGTGCGCAGTGCCAACAACACAGACCAGGTCGGCGCCAGCGTCGTCAGCAGCACGAGTACCGCGGACAAGACGATCGATATCGTCATCACCGATTTCCGGCCCCAGGCGTCGGACAACGCACCGGCCACCAGCAGGGCGAACGCCAGCACCCCCGTTGTCACCGACAGCGAGAGCGCGCTGGTAGCGGCACTCACGCCGTACTCCGCGCTGAACTCGGGCATCAGGGGCTGCACGCAATACAACAGGCCAAAGGTGGCGAAGCCGGCGGCAAACAGCGCCAGGTTGGTGCGGGTAAACGCCGCCGTGCCGCGATGGATGTACGGCGCGCGATCCGCTGGCGTTGTGTTCATGTCTGGCGGGCGACGGCAACCGTAGACGTGGCCGGGGCCAGGCGCTCGACCACCGCCCGGTAACGCGCACCGATGCGCTCCTCGTCGTGGTGATGGAAGTCGCGCACCTGCCAGCGGCCGCCGACCATCACGTCCCGCACCAGCGGCGTGTTGCCGGCAAACAGGAAGCTGTCCAGCATGGACCGCGAATCGCGCGCAGCCAGCAGCGGCGAGGCGCCATCCAGCACGACCAGGTCCGCGCGCCTGCCTTCGCGCAACTCGCCGATCGGCATGCCGGACGCCTGCGCGCCACCGCGCAGCGCCTCCCGCCACAAGGTTTCGCCGACGCTGTCGCCAGGATGGCGCGCCGCCACGTTGCGATGGCGCGTGTGCAGGCGCTGGCCGTATTCCAGCCAGCGCAGCTCTTCGACCGGCGATATCGAGATGTGCGAATCGGAGCCGATGCCGAGCACGCCGCCCGCGTCGAGATAGGCGGCCAAGGGAAACAAGCCATCACCCAGGTTGCCCTCGGTGGTTGGGCACAGGCCGGCCACCGCGCCACTGCTGGCAATCTGCTGCATCTCCGCGGGTGTCAGGTGGGTCGCGTGCACCAGGCACCAGCGCGCATCCACCTCGGCATGTGCGTACAGCCATTCCACCGGGCGCGCGCCGCGGACCGCGAGGCAGTCTTGCACCTCGCCAATCTGCTCGGCAATGTGGATGTGGATTGGCCCCGCGCCCGCCACGCCACTGGCCAACACTTCGCGCAGCGCCGACTCCGGCACGGCACGCAGGGAATGCAGCGCCATGCCCACGCGCAGGTCCTCACCGGCGAGCCCCTGCAGGTTTTCCAATAGGCGCAGGTAATGCTGCACGTCGTGGCCGAAGCGCCGCTGTCGTTCGCCCAGCGCACGCCCATCGAAGCCGCCGCTCATGTACAGGACCGGCAGCAGGGTCAGCGCGATGCCCGCCTCGCGTGCCGCCTCGACCAGAGCCAGCGACATGGCCTCGGCGGGTGCGTACGGCCTGGCATCGGGCTGGTGATGCAGGTAATGGAATTCGCAGACCTGCGTATAGCCGGCCTTGAGCATCTCGATGTAGAGCTGCGCGGCAATTGCTTGCAGTTCTTCAGGTCCTATCGTGGCGGCGAAGCCGTACATGGTTTCGCGCCAACTCCAGAAGCTGTCCTCGCCCCTGCCCCGCCGCTCGGCCAAGCCGGCCATGGCGCGCTGGAATGCGTGCGAGTGCAGGTTCGGCATGCCCGGCAAGACCCAGTCGCCCAGTGGGCCATCCGCCGCAGTCGAAGCCGCGTCCGCGGCCGCAGCCAGGCGGCCATTGGCACCCACCTCGAGGTTGGCACCGGCTTGCCAGCCTCCTGGCTGCCACAGGTGTTTGGCGCGCAACCGCCCTGAAACTTGCCTGCTGCTCATGCTCTGCTCCGGCCGGGGGACGCACAGTGTACCCACTGCATTATGCATGGCCCGACCGCGCACCCCTCGCCGTCCCGACGCCCCGTTACAACTGGGCTGCGCCCTGCGCGGCACACCAGTCGAGCACGCGTTGCCACCAGGGTCGCCCGCGCCATTCCTGCAGGCTCAGCTCACGCGAGTGCTGGATGTCCGCATCGATCACCCGCGTCATGTGCGCGGCGAAGGCGTCGTCGTAGATATTGATATTGGCCTCGTCATTGAGCGTGAACGAGCGGTTGTCGAAGTTTGCCGAGCCGGCCATGGTCAGGTAGCCGTCCACGACCATGAGCTTGTTGTGGAACAGCGCTGGCTGGTAACGATAGATGCGTGCGCCGGCGCGCAGGAACGTGCCCCAACTGGCGCGCGAGGCGGCGAGCACGGTACGACTGTCGACGTACGGGCCCGGCACCACCAGGCGCAGGTGTACGCCGCGCTGCATGGCATCAAGCAGGGCCTTGCCGAGCAACCCATCGGGTACGAAATAAGCCGCTTCCAGGTCGATGCTGCGTCGTGCGCCTTTGATCGCCAGCAGGTACAGGCGTTGCATGTTGTTGGTGTCCCGGCTCGGTCCACCTGCAACCGCCTGGACCGGCAAGTGGCCGCTTGCAGGGATCATGGGGAAGTAGTCCGGCCCAAGCAGGATTTCGCCGGTGGTGATGCGCCAGTTGTCGGCAAAGATCGCCTGCATCTGCGCCGCAGCCGGACCCTGCACGCGAAATTGCATGTCGCGCCAGCGCGAGGCCTGCAAGCCGTCGCCCTGCCACGCATCGGCAATGTCGCTGCCGCCGATGAACGCCAGTTGCCCATCGACCACCAGCAGTTTGCGATGGGTGCGGTGGTTGACGCGGTCCAACGTGTACCAGTGCAACGGATGGAAGTAGGCAAAGTGCACGCCACTGGCTTGCAGGCGCTCTATCAGCTCGCGCGGCAAATCCCGCGAACCCAGCCAGTCGACCAGCACGTGCACCATCACTCCGGCACGCGCGCGCTCGGTCAAGGCGGCGACGAACTGCTCCGCCAGCTTGCCGGACTTGAAGATATAGGTTTCCAGACTGATGCTGCGCTGCGCCGCAGCCATGGCCGCGAGCATGGCGGGAAATACCTGGTCACCGTTCTGCAACGCGGTGACCGCGTTGCCGCCGCTGAGCGGCGCGGCCAGCAAGGCGCTGGCTTCGCGCTGGAATTGCGGGCTGCTGACTGCGCTGACCTGCCCCACGCGTGGCGGCACCGGTTCCTGCGGCCACAGGTTGAGCAGCACGATTCCCGCCAACAACGCGCCCAGGGCGCCGGCGGCCAGCCATGTACAACGCCGCTGCCAACGTTTTGCCGGCATCGCTCCGCCTCCTGCGCATCGCGTTCGGCTGAACCACCGCGTACGACTCGGCCGTTGCCGGTCGCGCGCATGGGCTCAGGCAGCTAACACTCTCCCACCAGCTCCTCGGCAAACGCCTCGGCCGCCGCCAGCGCGGCGGACGCGCTGTCGAAATGCTCGCCCGGCACGGTGCGCAAGCTGCCGTCGGGCAAGCGCACGGTGACGCTCAATATGCCGTCGTCCTGTTCGTTCAGCAGCGCGCTGAACACCTTGCCATGTCTCTCGAATGGCCGTTCGTCATGAGTTGTCGGCATGCTGGATTCCTCCGTCGCGATCGATGGTGCGCCCCCGCGAACCCCGGTCGGCGTGGCACAAGGAACATCCATGCCATAGTCGGGCTGCGCTTGGCGTGAAGACGACGCAAATGCCGGCAAGCTTGCGTGCCCATCGAACCTGCCGGCATCACGCTCCCGTCAACCAGCTGGCCAGCATGCGGGAAAATGTACGCATGAATACGCTTGTGATCGCCCCGTGAGCCGCCGCTCCGGCAGCGCCGACCTGCCGCTGCACGGTGGCCGAGTACCTCCCTGGTTGGCAGCACGCATGACGCGTCT
>DATNBK010000142.1:0-9931 GCA_035571995.1 Rhodanobacter sp. | reverse complement strand
CGGAAGGCTGCGCGACGCTCATCGATGCTGGGTGTGTCCATGCTGGCCTCCTGCGGCCGGAAAACTGCACACCATGATGCGCCCTCGCGAACCCGCGCCGCGCATTGGCGCCAGGTGATACGTGGCGGCCGATGACGCGCGGCCAACCTCATCCGGGTGTCGGCTGGTGGGCGGGCGGGGCGCTGGCGCATGATGGCATCGCGTGCGGCGGCGGTCGGCGCATGTTGCGGAGGGCTGGGCATGGCGATGGACAATGCGGAAATCGCGCGCCTCATCACGCGCTATGCCGACCTGCTGGAAATCGACGGCGCCAATCCGTTCCGCGTCCGTGCCTACCGGAACGCGGTGCGCTATCTCTCCACCACGGCGGTGGACATGGCAAGCCAGGTTCGCGAGGGGCGCGGGCTCGAGGGCCTGCCCGGCATCGGCAAGATCCTGGCCGACAAGATCACCACCATCGTGCGCACCGGCAGCTTGCCGCAGTTGGAGCAGCTCGAGCAGCGCGTGCCCGCGGGTCTTGCCGACCTGATGGAACTTCCCGGCCTCGGCGTGAAACGCGTGAGCCTGCTCTACCGCAAGCTCGGCATCGAGGGGCCCGCGGACCTGAAGCAGGCGATCGAGTCCGGTGCAGTGGAAACGCTGCCCGGATTCAGCGGCAAGCTGCTTGGGCAGTTGCGCGCAGCCTTGGCCGGCCCAGGCAGCACGTCGTGCTGACGGCAAGTTGAGAGGTCCCTTGGCTTTTGTCCCTTGCATGTGGACGCCGGGGAGTCGGAGCCCGCTCCCTCACACCCGCCCTCTTCCCAACGATGAAGCCGTCAGGGGAGGGGGCTTCCTAGCTCCGCTACACAGCGCGGAGAAGGTCATTAATCGGTGGCGTGAATGGCTGTTTCGATCGCGGCGACGTCGATCTTCTGCATCTGCATCATGGCCTGCATGGCGCGGCGGGCAGCAGCGCGATCGGGGCTGGACAAGGCATCGATCAGCACGCGCGGCGTGATTTGCCAGGACAGGCCGTAGCGGTCCTTGCACCATCCGCACTCGCTGGCAGCGCCGCCGTTGCCGACGATGGCATCCCAGTAACGGTCGGTCTCGGCCTGGTCGCCGGTGTAGACCTGGAACGAGACGGCTTCGTCGAAATGGAACTGCGGACCGCCGTTCAAGCCGATAAACGGCATGCCCAATACCGTGAACTCGACGACCAGGACGTTGCCGGCTTGGCCTGACGGGTAATCGACAGGCGAACGGACGACTGCGTCGACGCGCGAGTCGGGAAAGGTCTCGGCGTAGAAACGGGCGGCTTCCTCGGCCTGGCCATCGAACCACAGGCAGGCGGCGATTTTTCGTTTGGAGGTGGACATCAGGCAATCCTCTTGTCGGATGGAATGGAGAACTGGACGTCGCTGGGTTCAGTCGATCGATGGCGCAGCATCGACATCGCCCGGGCGTCGCGGCGGAGTGCCGGCCGCGTGGTTCCGGCCCAGCTGCCGCTCCTCGGCTGGCGGTCTTGCCATGGCGACGAACGAGCCGGGCCGAAATCGACCATGCACCGGGATTAGGCGTCCGGCAGTTTTAGCGTGGCCGCAAGGGCGGCTGCAGCGGGCAGCGGCCGGTCAGCCCAGGTAGCAGGGCCCGGTTTCGCGCACCTCGAGCGTGGCCCATTGCGCCGCCGGGCACATCGCGGCCAATTCCAGGGCCTGCTCCCGCGTCGCGCAGTCGACCAGGAAGAATCCGCCGATCATCTCGCCCGCCTCGGTGAATGGCCCGTCGCGCACCGTGTGCTTGCCGCCGCGGACCTGCAGGCGCTGGCCCTCGGCGTCGTTGCGCAGGGAGGAGTATGCACGCAGTACGCCGCGCGTCTTGAGTTCGTCTGCGTAGGCCTGCATGCGGGCGTAGGCGTCGTGGGCCTCGGCGTTGCTGCGCTGGGCGCGTTGTCCGTGGGGTTCGAGTACCAACAACAGGTAGGACATGCCCGTGCCTCCTTCCGTCATGCGGCGCATGCCGCGGCGCGCTGCCGCAGCAGCGTGGATTCGCGCGTGTTGCCGGTGAGTGTCGCCGCGCGTTCGAATTCGGCCCGCGCCTCGGCGTGCCGGCCCAGCTTGAACAGCAGGTCGCCGCGCACGCTGGCCAAGAGGTGATAGTGGGCGAGCGTACCCTCGCGGCACAGCTCGTCGACCAGCGCCAGTCCTGCCGCCGGGCCATCGGCCATCGACACGGCGACGGCGCGGTTCAATTCGACGATCGGCGACGGCGCCACGGCGGCCAGGCGGGAGTACAGCGCGGCAATGCCCGGCCAATCGGTGTCGTCAGCACGCAAGGCTCGCGCATGGCAGGCAGCAATGGCCGCCTGCAGCGCGTAGCTGCCCTCCGCGCCGCCCAGCTTTTGCGCGCGGCCCAGGGCCGCCAACCCGCGATGGATCAGCAGGCGGTCCCAGCGCGTGCGGTCCTGCTCCAGCAGCAGGATGGGTGTGCCATCGGCGCGGCTGCGCGAATGCAGCCGCGAGGCCTGGATCTCCATCAGCGCGACCAGGCCGTGGACCTCGGCTTCGTCCGCCGCCAGCTCGGCCAGGACGCGACCCAGGCGTAATGCTTCCTCGCACAGGTCCGGTCGGGCCCAGGCGTCGCCCGCGGTGGCGGTATAGCCCTCGTTGAAGATCAGGTAGATCACCTCGAGCACGCTGGCCAGGCGGAGTGCGAGGTCCTCGCCGCGCGGTACGCAAAAGGGGACCTGCTTCTCCGCCAGCATGCGCTTGGCGCGCACGATGCGCTGGGCGACGGTCGCCTCCGGCACCAGGAAGGCGCGGGCGATTTCCCGGGTGGTGAGGCCGCCCAGCATGCGCAAGGTCAGCGCCACCTGCATGTCCCGGCTCAGCACGGGGTGGCAGGCGGTGAAGATCAGCCGCAGCAGGTCGTCGCCAATGTCGTCGTCCAGCATCTCGGTCTGGTCCGGTGCAGGCGCCATGGGCCCGTTCTCGAGCTCGTATTCGAGCGCTGGGCGCTTGGCATCGCGCATCTGCCGGTGCCGCAGCGTGTCGATGGCGCGGCGCTTGGCCGTGGTCATCAGCCAGGCGCCGGGATTGTCCGGCACGCCGTCGCGCGGCCAGCGTTCGAGGGCGACGAGCAAGGCCTCCTGCAGCAGGTCCTCGGCCTGGCCGACATCGCGCAGCATGCGTGCCAGGGCGGCAATCAGGCGCGGCGCCTCGATCTTCCACACTGCCTCGATGCTGCGATGGGTGTCGGTCGCGGTCATGGCCCCCGATCACACCATTGCCTGGAGCCTCCCGCAAGTGCTGCGCCCGGCTTGGTTCAGTACTTGGCTATTTTTTCGCGCACGCGCGCCGCGCGTGTCCGGATTTCCGGCGTCACGGCGTCGCCGAAGTCTTCGACTTCGAACAGCGGGCGCAGCTCGATTTCCGCGCCGCCATCGAACGGCGCCCGCTTGATCCATTCGATGGCCTCTTCCAGCGAATGCACCTGCCATAGCCAGAAGCCCGCAATCAGGTCCTTGCTCTCCGTGAACGGGCCGTCGATGACCCGGCGTTGCTTGCCTTCGAAGCGCACCCGCGCTCCCTTGGACGTGGGGCGCAGGCCGTCGCCCATCAGCATGATGCCGGCTTCGACCAGCTGTTCGTTGTACTTGCCCATGTCGGCCAGGCCCTTGCTGTCCGGCATGACGCCGGCCTCGGACTCGGCGGTGGCTTTCACGATCACCATGACGCGCATGACTGTCTCCCGTATCCCGGCATCGCCGGTGGCATGGGGGTGACGAACGGGCGGGCCGGAAATCGACGCATCCCGTCCCGTTGCCGCCGCGGTCCCGGGGCAGTCGCATAATGTGCGCACGAGAGAAGCAAAGGAGTGGACGATGGAAAGCAATCCAGTGGCCGGCTCACCGGACGGGGCCGCGGGTGCCGAGGCGCAGGTCGCGCGCATGCGTGCGGCCGTGGACCAGGCGGTTGCCGTGGGACCAGGTTTCCTGCGTGGCGAGGTCGACGCCGACCACATGGCGCACACCATGGTCAAGGCGGTGCGCGGTTATGCCGAGGAGGAACGTGCGGCCGGCGGCGACGGCACGGCGCATGGCGCGGACGCCGAACAGCTGCAGGATGTGTTGGCCGAGCTGATGGCCTGCGGGTCAGGGTATCTCGCCGGGCGCTGCGACGCGGCCTGCGTCGGCCGCACCATGACCCAGATGGTGCACGAGTTCGCTCCGCACCAGGTATCTGGGCGCCAGTAGCGTCGGCGGCGGAAACGTTCGCGCAGCAGCGCATAGCGCGAGGGCGGTCTTGCGATGCCGCGCCGAAGTGATGCCTCATGCATGCGCCGTACGCGACGCTTGCATATGCGCCTTTGCCCGTGGTCGCCCACGACGCAGCCGAGAATCAGCCCTTGGCGATGGCCTGCTCGATGGCCGCCCAGGCCTGGCTCTCGATTGCCTCGGCAGTGATGCGCAAGTCGATGCGGTCGCTTACCGCCGGTACATAGGCACCCATGCCGAAGTCCGAGCGGTTGATCCGTGCGATGGCATCGAAGCCTGCAGCCGGCACGTTGTGCATGTCGTGCGTGCCAACCTGGTTGACGTGCACGTCGAGCGTCACCGGCTTGCTGATGCCGCGGATGGTGAGCGTGCCGGTCACCAGCAGTTGGTCAGCCACGGTGCCGCGTTCGACCTTGGTGCTACGGAAGTGGATTTCGGGGAACTGCGCCGCGTCGAAGAATTCCGCGCTGCGGAAGTGCTCGTCCTGCCTGGGGACCGTGGTCCGCACGCTGGCAACGGGGATAGCCACTTCCACCCGCGAACGCTCGGGCTGGTCGGGAGCGTAGGCCAGCGTGCCCTTGACCTGGCAGAACACGGCAGCCGGGGTGGAAAAACCGAAATGAGTCCAGCGCGCGACGACTTCGGTGTGCCCCGGATCGAGCGTGTAGGTGACCAGGCCGGCAGGGGCACCGCTACCGGCAGCCGAATCGGCGGCCGGGGCAAAAACCGCATGTTGCAACAGATGGCGCATTTTCTCTTTCCTCGCACTGATACTGGCGGCGTCACGCGACGACGTCGGCACAGTGATCATTAAAGACACATGCGTGCGTGGCCGCGCGAACTCAAGTGACCCATGGCGAGGTCGGCTCAGGCATGGCCCGCCGCGACGACGTAGGCCCCGGCAAACCCGCGCACCGGGTCGCCGTAGATGTCCACCAGGTGTTGCGCCGGTGCCCACGATTGCATGAACGCCGAGACCTGCAGCGGCGAGCCGACCAGGCAGCCGATCTTGGTGCGCCCGTCGCGGGCCCTGACCGCGGAGAGGCAGCATTGGCCTTCGCGCGCCGCGGCCAGGAGCAGCTCGGGAGCTGCCTGGGTGCGCATGTCGGCGACCTGGATGTCCGGGGCGAGGCTCACTCTCGGGGCACAGCGCAAGGCGAGCCGCGAGGCTTCCATGTCGCGCAGCAATGCGCTGACCGAACGCTGTTCGAAGGCGGCGCGCGAGGCAACATGCCAGGCCAGCAGCGCCTCGGGCTCGACTCCGGGGCATTCGCCGCGGTAGGCCGCGCCCAGGCAATGGTCGGCTGCGGCCACCAGGCGCATGCCTGGCGTCACCGCGATGTCCCGGGCCAGATGCATGCGCAGTGCCGCCACGGTCTGCCCCAGGCTGGAGGCGGCCCAGAACCCGGCAGGCGGCTGCCCGTAGCCCGGATCGCCCGGGCGATGGTGATCGATGCGCCGCGCGGCCCGCGGCGCATCGCCGATGCACTCCACCAGATAGACGTCCCTGCCGTCGCGCAGGGCAGCCATGGCTGCAGGTGGCATGGCCGCGCGGTAGGCATTGCCGGGATGGACGCGTTTCCTGCCGACGGTGGCGACGACGTACGGCGCCCGGACCTCGTCCAGCAGCCCTTCGATCGCGTGCATTTCCGGGTCGGCTGCACCCAGGACGAACAAGGCGCCATGCCCGCGGGGCGGTTGGTGGATTGGCGACATGGGGAAGTGGATCAACGCCGCCGCACGTGCCTCAATCGAGGTAGGCCTCATCGAGGTAGCACCAGGCCCAGTCCGGGCCGGCCTCGATGCTCTTGATGAGCGGGTGGCCGGTGGCCTCGTGGTGCGCGCGCGCATGCCGGTTCTTCGAGCTGTCGCAGCAGCCGACGTGCCCACAGGTCATGCAGATGCGCAACTGCACCCAGGTGTCGCCGCTGGCGACACAGTCCTCGCACACGCGCTTGGCATAACTCACTTCAAATGCCGCATCCGTATGCGTGCAGTGCTTGGACGTGCGCTGCGACGCGGTCAAATTCACCTTTGGCATGCCAACTCCTCGACGTGGGATGCATCGGCGCCAGCCTACGCCGGCAATGTTACCGCCAGGTTCCGTTGCGGAAATGCTTCATCACTCAGCATCCGGCGGGTGACGCGCGCCGTCCATGTCCACGGTCAAGCAAAGTGTGATTGCGCCTGCACCTGACAGTGCAGTGCGTTGTCCGCCGGGAGATGACTCACGTGCACGACATGCATCACCAGCACCGACACAGCTGAAGCGCGCGGAACGCCGCTGCGTCGGGACCATGCATGGCTGCGCGCCCGCGAAACCCCTGGTCTTGTTTCACCGTGGGCGCCGCGCTTCGCCGTCGACATGCAGTGCCACGATGAGGGGGCATGCCACCTCTCCCCGATGTCGGGCGCAACGTTTGACCAGGGCCGCCAGCGCGCCTTCGATCTGGCCCAGGTCCTGCAGCCGCGCGCGCACTTCGGCCAGATGCCGGGAGGCCAACCGGGCGGCGGCAGTGCATTGCATCCCGGCATCGAGCCGCAGCATCTGGCTGACTTCCTCCAGACTGAATCCCAGCCGTTGCGCCGATTTGATGAACTTCACCCGCGCGACATCGGCGCCCGCATAGCGGCGAATCCCGCCCGGCGGCCGATGGGGCTCCGCCACCAGCCCTTTGCGCTGGTAAAAGCGGATCGTCTCGACGTTCACGCCGGCCGCCCTGGCCAGGCTCCCGATCGTCAGGGGTTCTTCGCGGGACGCCATCCTGCTTGACTCCGTACCCAAGTACGGCACTAGGTTAGTGACCGGCCTGCAGCGTGCGCAAGCTGAGCCAGGTCGCCCTGAACAGTGGAGTGAGGTGCATGGCAACCCACGGCATGGATCACGCAGCCTCCAAGTTACTGCTCGACAGCACGCTGACCTGTCCCGAGTGCGGTTCGGCGACCAGTGCACGCATGCCGACCGATGCTTGCCAGTTCTTCTGGGAGTGCCCGGCGTGCGGCGTGCTGCTGAAGCCGCAGCCGGGCGACTGCTGCGTGTTTTGTTCGTACGGCGATGTGCCATGTCCGCCCCTGCAGATGTCGCGGGGCGGTAATGGCTGAGTGACGCCCGTGGCGGATTGCTGGCCGGCGGCAAGGTCACCGGGCCTGCATGATCGCAGTCACCGTGCTGTGCATGCCGGACGGGTGCAGGCTGAAGTTCACCCTCTCGCCCACTGCGATGCCTTGCAGCAGGCGCGGCGGCTCGGCCTTGAAGGTCATCGTCATTGCCGGCCATCGGATCGAGGCGATCGCCTCGTGCCTGATCGTGACCGTACCCTTGGCAGGGTCGATCGCTTCGACCACGCCGGTCCCTTTCGCGGTCTGCTGCGCACAGGGCATGCCCTGCATGCCTTGGCCGTTCTTCATACCGTTGCCCTGCATACCTTGCATGCCCTGGCGCATCTGCATGCAGTCCATCATCTTCATGCTGGAGTCCTGCGGATGCATCGGCATACCGTGCATGTTCTGCTTCATCGGCATGTCTTGCGTCCAGGAGGGTGCTCGCGCCAAAACCGGGGTCAGTGCCGCCAGCAGGATGGCGCCCAGCAGAATGGAACGTGTATTCATGGTCTGATCTCTTCAGGTCGCAATGCATGTCGCCTGCTGTGCCTGCGCATTCGGTGGCGTTCCAGCAGGCGGAACGCCGCCGGGATCACCAGCATGGACAGGACCGGCGCGGTGAGCATGCCGCCGACCATCGGCGCCGCGATGCGCCGCACCAGTTCCGAGCCCGCGCCACCGCCCAGCATGATCGGCAGCAGGCCGGCGACGACCACCGCCACCGTCATCGCGATCGGCCGTACGCGCAACAATGCGCCCTCGCGAATGGCGTCATCCAGTGCCGCATGGGTCAGCTCACCGGCGTCGAGACGGCGCTGCCAGGCGTGGCGCAGGTACAGCACCATCACCACGCCGAACTCCGCGGTCAGGCCGGCCAGGGCGATGAAGCCGATCACCACGGCGACCGACACCGCATAGCCCAGCAGCCAGGTCAGCCACAGGCCGCCGACGAGCCCCAGCGGCACGGTCAGCAGGATGATTCCGGCCTGTGCGGCATCGCGGAAGACCAGGTAGATGAGCAGGAACACGATCGCGATCGTCGCCGGCACCACCAGTTCCAGGCGCTCCTTGGCGTGTTGCAGGTATTCGAATTGTCCGGCCCAACCCAGCGTGTAGCCGGGCGGCAGCTGCACCTGTTGCCCGACTGCCTGTTGCAGCGCAGCCACCACGCCACCGAGATCATCAGCCGAGGTATCCACGTAGACGTAGGTGGTCGGCACGCCATCCTCGCTGGTGATCATCGGCGGCCCACTGGTCACGCTGAGATCCGCGACCTGGCCCAGCGTCACCTGGGCACCGCCCGGGGCCACGATGGGCAGTGCGCGCAAGGCCGCCAGCGAATCACGCTCGCTGCGCGGATAGCGCAGCACGATGGGAAAGCGTTCCAGTCCCTGCACGGTTTCGCCGATTGGCTCGCCGCCGACCACGGTGCTGATCAGCGCCTGCACATCCTGCTGGCTCAGGCCGTAACGCGCGGCCGCATCGCGGTGGATGCGCACCTGCACGTAGCGCCCGCCGGCGCTGCGTTCGGCAATCGCCGAGCTGACGCCCGGCACGGTCCTGGCGACATTCTCGATCCGCTGGGCGATGCGTTGCAGCTCAGCGAGATCGGGGCCCATCACCTTGATGCCGATCGGGCTCTTGATCCCGGTGAGCAGCATTTCGGTGCGGCTGCGGATCGGAAACACGAACAGGTTGGTCAGACCCGGCACCCGCACTGCACGATCGATTTCGGTCCGCAGCTTGTCCATGGTCATGCCCGGGCGCCACTCGCTCTGCGGCTTGAAGGTGATCGTGGTGTCGAACATCTCCAGCGGCGCGTTGTCGGTCGCGGTGTCGGCGCGTCCGGCCGTACCGAAGACGTGCGCGACTTCGGGCACGGTCTTCAGCATGCGGTCGGTCTGCTGCAGCAACTGCGCGGCCTTGCGGGCGGACAGGCCCGGCAGCGCCGTCGGCATGTACAGCAGCGTGCCCTCATCCAGCGGCGGCATGAATTCGCTGCCCAGCCGCGCCAGCGGCCACAGCGCCGAGAGCAGCACGAGCACGGCGATGACCAGCACGCCGCGCGGCGCGCGCAGCACCCAGGCCAGGACCGGGTCATACATCGCGTGCACCAGCCGGTTGACCGGGTTGGCGCGTTCCGGCCGGATGCGCCCGCGCACCAGGTAACCCATCAGCACCGGGATCAGGGTGACCGACAGGCCGGCGGCGGCAGCCATCGAATAGGTCTTGGTGTAGGCCAGCGGCTTGAACAGCCGTCCCTCTTGCGCCTGCAGGGCGAACACCGGCACGAATGACAGCGTGATCACCAGCAGGCTGACGAACAGCGCCGGACCGACTTCGGAGACCGCATCGCCCACCAGCGCCCAGCGTTCGCGCGCTTCCGGTTCGCGCTGGCCCGGGTGCGCCTCGCGCCAGGCTTCCAGGTGCTTGTGGGTGTTCTCGATCATCACCACCGCCGCATCCACCATCGCGCCGATCGCAATCGCGATGCCGCCCAGCGACATGATGTTGGCCGACACCCCCTGCAGGTCCATCACCAGGAACGCAGCCAGTACGCCCAGCGGCAGCGTG
>DATNBK010000141.1:0-2520 GCA_035571995.1 Rhodanobacter sp. | reverse complement strand
TGTTCTACTTCAACTATGCATCGCTGCAATCCCTGCCGCTGCTGCGCGCCAAACTGGCGGAGGTACATGATCCGGGCAGCCTGGGCCTGCGTGTGATATGCGAAATCCTGGGCGTGACCCTGGGCATCTATGTGGGCTGGTTGCTGAGCCGGCGCGATTGGCGGCGCCGCCATGCCCGACGGCGCTGAGCGCGCCGACCGGCCGGCTTCGGCACAGGCCACTGTTGGCGGGACGTTGGTCGTTGGCAGCGCCAAACGGATGGTTGCGGAGCAGATGTGAAGGCTCGGCGTAGTCGCGCGCCGGCATGATCGGGGCGACAACGGCCGCGCTTTCGGCGACCATAGGCGCTTATGGATCCACTGGCAGCCCCTTTTCTGCATGGCGCGGGACCTTCCGCGTGGCGCTTCTGCGTCGCCCCGATGATGGATTGGACCGATCGGCATTGCCGGTATTTCCACCGCCTGCTGGCGCCGCATGCCCGCTTGTATACGGAAATGGTGACGGGCATGGCCTTGGTACGGGGCGATGCAGGGCGCCTGCTGGCGCACGACGCGGCGGAATATCCGCTGGCGCTGCAACTGGGCGGCAGCGATCCGGCGCAACTGGCCCGGGCCGCGCGTCTCGGCGTCCAGGCCGGTTATGACGAAATCAATCTCAACGTCGGTTGTCCCTCGGACCGGGTCCAGGCGGCGCGCTTCGGTGCCTGCCTGATGCTCGAGCCTGCGCTGGTCGGCGCCTGCGTCCAGGCCATGCGCGAGGCGGTGGACGTTCCGGTCACGGTGAAATGCCGGATCGGGGTGGACGAGCAGGACGCCTACGGCGACCTCCAGCACTTCACCGAGCGCATGCTGGCGGCGGGCGTCCAGGTGCTGGTGGTGCATGCGCGCAAGGCTTGGCTGCACGGGCTCTCACCCAAGCAAAACCGCGAGGTGCCGCCACTCGACTACGCCCGCGTGTATCGACTGAAGCGGGAATTCCCGCAGCTGCAGGTCATCCTCAACGGCGGCATCCGCACGCTCGAGGACGTTGAGACCCACCTCGCCCGGCTCGACGGGGTGATGCTGGGCCGCGCGGCGTATCAGGACCCCTACCTGCTGGCGCGCATCGAGGCCATGTTGCATGGGCGGCCGCTACCCGCGCGCGAGGAGCTGTTGCGACGCCTGCGCCCCTACGTCGAGGCCGAATTGCGGCGTGGCACGGCGCTGCCGCAGATCACCCGCCACGTGCTGGGCCTGTTCCAGGGTGAGCCCGGCGCGCGCGCGTTCCGGCGCACCTTGAGCGAGGGCGCACATCGACCTGGTGCGGGCTGGGAGCTGATCGAGCAGGCGCTCGCCCGCTGTGCGGCGGGGGCCTTGGCCGCGTGAGCAGCACCGCGGGTCGGGTCAGCTTCAGGTCCCGTTGCGCAGACTGGCGGGGTCCAGTAACGCTGCACCGAGGCCAGTTGTCGCCCATGTACAAGAAATTCATGGCATGTCTGCTGTCATTGCCCATCGGCTTGACCGCCACCGCGCTGTCGGCGCAGTCTGTGGGCTCGCGGATCACGCTGGACCAGGCGGTACAGCGCGTGCAGGCCGAGACCGATGGCAAGGTGTTGTCCGCCGAGCCGCGGCGTAGCGGCCAGCGCGAGGAGTACCGCATCAAGGTGCTCACGCCAGCTGGACATGTACGTGTGATCGTGGTTTCGTCACAGGCAGACAAGGCCACCCCGGCGTCGACGCGGTCGGCAAGGCGCTCGCCGGGCAGGCGTACCGACGGCTAGGAGAAGTCATGCGTATCTTGTTGGTCGAAGACGAGGCACCGCTGCGCGAGACGCTGGCGGCGCGCCTGAAACGGGATGGCTTCGCGGTGGACGCGGCGCAGGACGGCGAGGAAGGCATCTACCTCGGCCGCGAGGTGCCATTTGACCTGGCGATCATCGACCTGGGCCTGCCCAAGCTTTCCGGCATGGACCTGGTCAAGGCGCTGCGCGAAGAGGGCAAGCGCTATCCGATCCTGATCCTCACCGCGCGCGGCAGCTGGCAGGACAAGGTCGAGGGCCTGAAATACGGCGCCGACGACTACCTGGTGAAACCCTTCCATGTCGAGGAGCTCCTGGCGCGCATCAACGCCCTGGTGCGCCGTGCCAGCGGCTGGTCCAAGCCGATCCTGGCCTGTGGCGTGATAAAGCTGGACACCACCGCGCAGACGGTGACGGTCGAGGGCAAGGTGGTCGACCTCACCAGCTATGAATACAAGGTCCTCGAATACCTGATGCTGCATGCCGGCGAGCTGGTGTCCAAGGCCGACCTCACCGAGCACATCTACCAGCAGGATTTCGATCGCGACTCCAACGTGCTCGAGGTGTTCATTGGACGCTTGCGGCGCAAGCTGGATCCGGAGGGTGCCCTCAAACCCATAGAGACGGTACGTGGCCGAGGCTATCGATTCGCCATCCCCCGAACCGACACCGACGAGGAGTAAGCCGGGCGCGACGCGGCGCCCGCTGTCGCTGGCGACGCGGGCGGCGATCGCCACGGGTTT
>DATNBK010000140.1:0-27676 GCA_035571995.1 Rhodanobacter sp. | reverse complement strand
TCCGCTTTGCCATGCTCTCCTCCATGCAACGTGGCGCTGCCAACTGGCGGGGCGTGATCGCCTCGTCGACACGTCCACCTTAGCAGCCGCGAACCGCGCGGACCGGATATGGCACTCGCGGGTTGCGCGGCCCTAGCGCAGGCGTTCCCATTCGGCCATGAGCGGCAGGCGGCGCACACGCACTGCGCTGGCGCGGAAAATCGCGTTGGCCAGGGCCGGCGCCGCGCTTGGCATGGCGAGGAAACTCGCGCCGGTTGGCGTGCGGTCGCCAGGCACGGTGATGACCTCGACGTCCTTCGGCAATTGCGCCATCGTGGCCAACGGATAATCGGCCAGGGTCTGCTGCTGGATGCGCCCGCCCTTGAAGGTGATCGCCAGGTTCAAGGCATTGGACATGGCATCGAGCGTCGCGCCGCCAACCTGGTCGGCCAATCCCAATGGGTTGATGACACGGCCGACATCCACGGCGCAGACCACGCGCGGGATGACCAGGCGCTCGCCATCCACGGCCACTTCTACCGCATGCGCCACGTAGGCGCCGCCGAGGTGCCAGCAGGCGAGGCCGAGGCCGTTCACGCTGTGCAGCCAGTCCTTCCAGCCGATGTGGTCGGCGACCAGCTCCAGCACCTTGCGCAGGCGGCCGATGTCGAGCGTGGTGCCATCACCCAGGGGCAACTGGCGCGGCTCGCCCAGCAGGCGCTGCTTGAACGCCAGCGGATTTTCGCGCAGCTGGTGCGCGATCTCGTCGACGAAGCACTCGACCACGAAGGCGTTGGCCACGTCGGGCGCGCCGCGCGCAGGCCCACGCGGCATGGCGCTGGATAGCGCATACCATTCGCTGCGGTAGTTCGGGATCAGCGCGGCCGGCATTTGCGTGGCGCGCAGCTCGGAGGTCCACAGGCGGGCGTCGGGAATCCCACGGTGTGCCGTCGCCGAGGCGCTGGCCATGCGCTGGGTCCAGGCAATCACGTTGCGCCGCCGATCGACGATCGCCTCCAGCCGGTGCACACAGCCAGGCTGGTAGAAATCGTGGGTCAGGTCCTGTTCGCGCGTCCACCACAGGCACACGGTCTTGTCGACCGCCTTGGCCAGCATCACCGCCTCGGCCACGTAATCGTGGTCCAGGCGACGTCCGTAGCCGCCGCCCACGCGCGGTACCTGGATGTCGATCTGCGCCGGCGCCAGGCCGGTCAGGCGCCGCACTACCGACCAGGCCTGTTGCGGCGCCTGTGTCGGGACCACGAGCTGGGCCTGGTCCTTGTCCAAGCGCACGATGCAGTTCATCGGCTCGGCGGTGGCATGTGCCAGCCAAGGCTGGAAGTAGGTGGCGTTGAAACGGCGCGCGGCATGCTTGCCGGCGGCTTCCACGTCGCCATCGTTGCGTACGCGCATGGTGGGATCGGTTTGGCCGTCCAGCAGCCTGGCCGCCTGCTGCTCCAGCGCCCCGCTGTCCTCGCCGGCGCTGGGGCCCGGGCGCCATGTCAGCTTGAGCTTGCTCCGGCCCTGCAGCGCAGCCCACGTGCTCGTGGCCAGCACGGCGACGGCGGGTGCGATTGCCGTGCTGCCCCAGGGCAAGCCGGGCTCGGGGGCGATGCTCATCACCTTGGCCACACCGTCGACGGCCAGCGCGTCCTTGCTGTCGAGCTCGGCCAGCGTGCCGTCGGGCCAGGGACACTGTGCCAGCACGGCAACCAGGAAATCGCCAGGGCGCTCGTCGATGGCAAAGCGCAGTTGGCCGGTCACCATGGCGCGGGCGTCGACATCGCCTGCATCGCGACCGATCAGGCGGTATTGCTGCGGCGACTTGAGCGGCGGCGCTTGGCTCGGCAAGGCCACGGCGCTCGCGGCGTCGGCCAGGCTGCCATAGGTGACGCGGCGGCCGTCCGGCGCAATGACCGTGCCCGATTCGCAGCGCAGGCGCTCGGCCTTCACGCCCAAGCGGGTCGCCGCCGCCTGCAGCAGCATCCAGCGCACCAGCGCGCCGACTGGCCGCAGGTCAGCCCATGCCGCCGGGATCGACGTGCCGGTACCGCCGAGCTGGCGGCCATACGTCCAGCGCGGCTGGCCGTTGGCGTCGCTGACATCCAGCCCCAGCGGCACCACGCTGACGCGGTTCCAGTCCGCATCCATTTCTTCGGCGATGATCAGCGGCAGGGAGGTGGCCACGCCCGTGCCGGTGTCCGGATCGCGCGCGCCAATCAGCACGTTGCCGTCGGCATCGATGCGCACGTAGGCGCCAAGGGCATGGAAGTTGTCGCCAAGCAGGCCCGGGGGCAACGGCGGTGCGTCGGCGTGCGCGCGGCCAATGCCGACCATCAGTACGCCGGCGCCACCGGCGAGCACCTGCAGGAAGCGGCGGCGCGAAATGGCCAAATACGGCAGCGGCCCATCCACCACGCTCATGCCACGTTGGCCTTGCCCGCGGCGGCGCGCTTGATCGCGCGGCGCACGCGCGTCTGGCAGCCACAACGGCACACGTTGGGCAACTGGTCGATGTCGTCGTCGGTGGGTTGCGGCTTGCGCTGGAGCAGGGCGACGCCGGAAATCAGCCATCCCGGCGTGCAGTAGCCGCAGCCGATAGCGTCCTCGTCGATGAAGGCCTGCTGCAGCGGATGCAGGGTACCGTCGTTGGCGGCCAGGCCTTCCACGGTGAGCACTTCGCGACCGGCCAGTTGCTCGATGCTGACGCTCGCGGCAGGAACCGGCTTGCCGGCCAGCAACACCAGGTCGGCGCCCGTGCTGGCCTGCTCACCGGCAATCTTGGTGCCGGTCAGGCGCAGCACATCGCGCAGGTACCAGAGCAAGGGCAACTTCGGGTCACCGGTGTGGCGAAAATGCTCGCCGTTGATCAGCACGTCGATGGCCGCGCGCACCTTGTCTGGGACGATCGTGTCCTCCGGCGCAATCGGCAGGACCTGTGCTTGCGCGGCCAGCATGCGTGTCTCCTCAGGAAACTCTGCGCGCATTGTCGCATTGCGCTTGCCGTGCAAGGTATAGGCTCGGCTGAACGGCGGTGCCAAGCCGATGCCGCGATCATGTCCACGCACGGCGACGCCGACATGGACCGCGGCCGCCGCGCAATCGCTCAGGAAACAGCGTCGAGCTGCAACATGCCGCGCACGCCGATGCAGCAGGCGCCGCCCACGCTGATCGCACCGCTGTGCTGGTCCACCCGTACTTCGAGGTAACCATCGCGACCGATCTCGCGGCCCTGGCTCGCCCGCCAATGCTGGCCGTACTGGTCCAGGCCCCCGGTGGCCTGCAGGTAGGCCGCGATGGCCGCGTTCGCGCTGCCAGTCACCGGATCCTCGGGGATGCCGTCGGCCGGACAGAACGCGCGCACCGCCATCGCGGCATCACCATCGCGTTCACGGCCAAACACGCAGGTGCCGACCACGGACCACTCCAGGCTCAGCGCCGCCAGTGCCGCCAGATCCGGCTGCAGCGTACGGACCATGCCGGCGTGGCCCAAGTCGCAGACCAGCCAGCGCGGCCCATTGTCCACCTCGCGCCAGCGACCCGCTTCGAGCGGCGCGCCCAAGGCCGCGGCCAGGCGCTGCATGGCGGCGGTGCCATGTTCGCGCAGCCGCGCGGCCGGCGCCTGCACGTGGACGATGCGGGCGGAGCCCGTCCCCTCGACCTGCACCGGCAGCAATCCAGCGGCACATTGCTGCACCAGGCGGGATTTGCCGGCATCGACCACGCCAGCATCCAGCGCCGCATACGCGGCGCCGACGCTGGGATGACCCGCATAAGGCAGCTCCTGGCGCGGAGTGAAGATGCGCACGCGATAGTCCGCAGCCGGATCGGTCACCGGCAGCAGGAACGCGGTCTCGGAAAGATTGGTCCAGCGCGCAATGAGCTGCATCTGCGCCGCGCCCAGTGCCTCGGCCGCCAACACCACCGCCAGCGGATTGCCGGCAAACAGGCGCTCCGAGAACACGTCCAACTGCAACCAAGGCAACTGCGAAGACATCGCCAACTCCCGATCGACAAGACATGCTTCGAGCCATCCAGGCTACTGGTGGCCGCTACCGGGTCGCCAACCATATGACAGTGCGTGGCCGCCTCGGCTAGTATCGATGCATCGTTCGAGACTCGGCCATGCGACGACTGCTGCAATGCGTGCTGTTGGTGATCCTGGGTGGCGCGCTCCTGGGTTGTGGGCCGCCACGCAAGAGCATTTTCCCGCCCCATGTGAGCATCCAGCAGCTCGTGGTGCAGCCGGATGGACAGTGGCAAGTCACTCTGCGCATCCAGAACAACAGTTATACCGGAATGGACTTCACCGCGCTCAGCGGGCAACTACGCATCGGCAAGGAAATCCCGGTGCGGCTGCACGCCACGTTCAACCGCTCGATCCCGGAGCTCGCTGGCGACGTCATCAGCTTGACTGTGCTGCCCACCGCGAACATGTCGCAAGCCCTGCAGGCAATCGCCGCCAAGGGCAGCGCCGGCGCCCTGGAATACCAGGTAAGCGGCAGCGTGACGGCTACGCCCGAACGTGCCAAGAAGCCGCAGGATTTGCCTTTCCACGGCACCGACTGGTTGTCGCCGGTGCCGGGGGTTGCCCACACCTATCGTTGAGCTCGTTGGCTGGGCTCCCACGTTGTACGGAGAACGCCGCATGACTGCCTACACCGCCCCCCTCGAGGACCTGCGCTTCGTCCTGTTCGACGTGCTTGGCGCGGAACGCATCCTGCAAGGCTTGCGCGGGGGCGAGGAGCATACGCGCGGAATTTTCGACGCGGTGCTGGAAGGTGCCGCACAACTCAGCGAACAGGTCCTGGCGCCGACCAATGCACCGGCCGATGCCGAAGGCTGCCATTTCGACCCGGAGACCCACGAGGTCACGACCCCACGAGGCTTCAGGCACGCGTTCACCCAGTTTGCCGAAGGCGGCTGGACCAGCCTGACCAACCCCGAGCGCTACGGCGGCCAGGCCTTGCCCCTGGTGCTCGGCATCGCCACCACGGAAATCTTCCAGTCGGGCAACCTTGCCTGGAGCCTCTATCCGCTGCTGTCCGAAGGCGCCACGCACGCGCTGGAAATGCATGGGGAGGAGTGGCAGCGCGAACGCTTCATGCGTCCCATCATCGAAGGCCGCTGGACCGGCACCATGTGCCTGACCGAGCCGCAGGCCGGCTCGGACCTCGGGCTGCTGAAGACCCGGGCCGAGCCCGCCGGTCCCGACGCCGAAGGGCACGCCAGCTACCGGCTCAGCGGCACCAAGATCTTCATCAGCGCCGGCGAGCAAGACCTGACGGAAAACATCGTGCACCTGGTGCTGGCCCGCCTGCCCGATGCGCCACCTGGCAGCGCCGGCATCTCCATGTTCATCGTGCCCAAGTTCAAGACAGGTGCCGACGGCAGCCTGGGCGAGCGCAACCCGGTGACCGCTGGCGCCATCGAGCACAAGATGGGCATCCACGCCTGTTCGACCTGCGTAATGAATTTCGACGGCGCCGTGGGCTACATGATCGGCCGGCCGCACAAGGGCCTGGCAGCCATGTTCACCATGATGAATGCAGCCCGCCTATCGGTCGGCGTGCAGGGCCTGGCGTTGTCCGAACGGGCATGGCAAAACAGCCTTACCTATGCACGCGAACGCCTGCAGTCGCGGGCGGCGTCCGGTCCGCGTTTCCCCAACCTGCCCGCCGACAACCTGCTGGCGCAACCCGACGTGCGGCGCATGCTGCTGACCCAGCGCGCGTTTGTCGAAGGCTCGCGCGTGCTGGTCTTGTATACGGCGCTGCAGCGGGACATCGAGGCCAGGGCCGAAGACGAGGCAGCGCGCCAGGCTGCCGGCGACCTGGTGGCGTTCCTCATCCCCATCGCCAAGGCGCTGGTCACCGAGCTGGCCCAGGAATGCACCAAGGAAGCGCTGCAAATCTACGGTGGGCACGGCTACATCGCCGAAAACGGCATGGAGCAATTCGTGCGCGATGCTCGCATCATCACCTTGTACGAAGGCACCACCGGCATCCAGGCCGCGGACTTGCTGGGGCGCAAGATCATGAAACTGCAGGGCGCCGGGTTCAAGCGCTTTGTCGGCGAGATCGGCGCTTTCTGCGCCCGCCACCAGGACGACCCGGAGCTCGCAGCCCTCACCACCGTGCTGGCCGACATGAGCACGAAATGGGTGGGCCTCACCACCAGTCTGGCGGCACGGGCCCAGGCCAACGCCGAGGAAATCGGCGCCGCCGCCGTGGATTACCTGTACTACTCCGGCTACCTCACCCTGGCCTACCTGTGGGCACGCAGCGTGGCCGCCGCCGGCTCAGGACAACAGACCGCTGCGTTCCAGAAGGCCAAACTCGACACGGCGCGCTTCTACTTCACGCGCATCCTGCCGCGTTGCCTCAGCCATCAGGCAGCCATCGAGGCCGGTGTCGACAGCCTGCCGGAAATTGACTGAGCGGCGCGCGCGCCGCGTGGGTACGCACGCCGAAACGTCTGGACGTCCTTCACGCTATCCGCACATTACGTGCACGGTCGGGCGACGTGCGGGCGCGTACAGTTTCCCGAAGCTGAACGAGGGCACGACGGGAGTTCGAACGCGGGGTGTGCTGGCGGCTTGAATACGGTAGTTTCGAGCGCGACAGCACCCTGACGATTTTCCATCCTCCCGCTTGCGCCGTGCTGTCAGCCACGTGAGCAAACAGCTTGGAGAGCACGATGAACATGAAAATGACACGCATGGCGGTCTTGGCGGCCGGTTTCACGGCGTTGGGCCTGGCTGGCTGCTCGCAATACGTGAAGCAGACCGATTTCCAGCAACTGCAGCAGACCGTGCAGGAGCAGGGCAACACCCTGAAGACCCAGCAAAGCGAGATCGACTCGATCAAGCAGCAGATGGCGTCACAGTTCTCCAAGTACGACGCGGCCATTACCGCCATGCAGGGACGCGTCAAGGTCGACACCGTGGCGCATTTCGCGTTTGACAGTGCCGAACTGAACGAGCAGGACAAGCCGGCACTGCAGGACTTTGCCCAGACCATAGCCAAGTACCACCCCAACGTGCTGATCACCGTGGAAGGCTTCACCGACCCGGCCGGTTCGCGCAGCTACAACAAGAAGCTGGGTATGGAGCGCGCCAACGCGGTGCGTGATTTCCTGGTGAGCAGCGGCTTGAGCGACAGCCAAGTCCGCGCCGTCAGCTACGGCAAGGACAGCAATCGCCAGGTCACCAAGGGTGCCACCCGCGACCAGGGTGCGGACAACCGCCGCGTGGCCTTGACCGTGGATTCCACGGGCGCCTCCAGCTCCAGCAACAGCATGGGCCAGTCGTCCTGACCAGCTGACGGCCACGCCGGTCCCTGCGCGACGTAGGGGTCCGGGTGTCCAGGCGGCAACGCAAGCGCTGCCGCAATGCACCACGAAAGACCCGGGCCAGCCCGGGTTTTTCGTGTTTGCCACCCGTCGCCGCGACCCACAGCTGGCGGCAATCAGCCGGCCTCCGCGCTTGCGCAAAATGTGCGCCGTGTCACAAAACGGCAACTTTGGCCCATCCGCGGCAGCACAAGGTGACGCATGGAGCCCGGATTCAGGAACCCGAGTGATTGGAGGCCCTGCAGGGCCTGGCTTCGACGGGCCGCTAAGAGCCACCCACGCCGGGAATATCCTGGAAGGGATTGTCCCTGGTGCGCAGGTATTGCTGGATCAGCGCTTCGTGGAATTCCGCGGTGCGCAACAATTCGCGCGAAAGCGCATCCTGCACCTCGCCTGCCGTCAATTGCCGCGGTACCGTCCGTGTCGGCGGCACCACTTGCCCGGCCTTGGCTAAGGGCCCCGCAACCAGCGACTCGGCATCAAGGGCCAGCAGGTGGGAAATGTCGTAGGTGCTGTCGTTCATACCCCAAGCTAAGCAACAGGCCTGCCAAGGACCCGCGGGCACGGCAGTCCTCCGCGGCATCAAGTGCTTGTCAGGAGCACGCATCGACCGCGGGCGCTCAATGCACCGATACCCCGGGGTATGGAATCAGGTGTGCGCTGGCGGAGGCGCGGTGGGGGCTGGCCCGGGAGTCGCCGGACCTCGGCGCAGCAGGGCGTACAACACCGGCATCACCAGCAGCACCAGGGGCAACTGCACCAGCATGCCGGAAATGATCGCGACCGCCAGCGGCTGCTGCATCTGCGAGCCCTGGCCGATTGCGAGCGCGAGCGGCAAGAGGGTCAGGATCGCCGCCAGCGTGGACATGAGGATAGGCCGCGTGCGGTGCTCGCCCGCCGCATGCAGCGCGTCGTGCAGGGTCATTCCGCGCTCGGCTTGTTGCAGCTCGGAGAAAAAGAAGATTGCCAGCTCGGTGACGATGCCCACGATCATCGTCATGCCCATCATCGCCGAGATGTTGAGCTCGATGCCGGTCACCCACAGCCCCACGAACACGGCGGGAACGGCGAGCAAGGGCATGAGCAAGACGACGATCGCCACGCGAAAACTCTCGTACAGGAACAGCAGCAGCGTGAACACCAGCGCGATCGCCGCCGCCATCACGATCATGAGTCCGCGGAATGCCTGCTGCTGCTGCTGGTAGGTGCCGCCCAATTGGTAGACCACGCCCCTGGGCAGCAGCCCCTTGCTGTTCATCACCTTTTTCACGTCGGCAACAGCCGCACCCAGACTGCGCCCGCTGAGGCGGCCGGTCACCGAGACCGTGCGCTTCAAGTTGATACGCGTGATCTCCGGCTGGCCCTGCACCTGGGTGATGGTGGCCACGCGCGACAGCGGCAGCATGTGGCCATCGGGTGCGCGTATCAGCAACTGTTCGATCTGCTCGATGCGCTGGTGCGCGCTCTCCGGCAACCGCACGCGCACACCCACCAGCCTGTCGCCTTCGGGCATGCTGGCGGCGACCGTACCGTCGACCGCCGCGGCCACTTGGTCGGTGACGCTGACCGGGTCGAGCCCCTCCAATGCGGCCCGCGTTGCATCCACCTTGATGGTCAACGCATCGCCGGCCGGGTTGATGCCGTCGAGCACGCTGACCACACCGTCGATCCTGGCGATTTTCGCGGCGACCTTTTTCGCGGTGGCGTTCAGCGTGGCGGCATCGGCGCCGGAGAGCTGCACTTCGATCGGCTGCGGCACCGCGACCAGATCGCCGATCAGGTCCTCCATCAACTGCGCCACGTCGACATCCAGGCCCGGCACCTGCTTTTCCGCCTGGCTGCGCACCGTTTCCATGACCTGTTCGGTCGAGGGCCTGGGCCCGTTCTTCAGGCGCACGAAGAAGTCGCCATTATTCGCCTCGGTCAAGCCACCGCCCAGCTGCAGGCCGGTGCGCCGCGAATAGGTGTCGACGTAGGGATTGGCGCGGATGATGGTTTCGACCTGGCGCAGCAGGCGGTCGGTTTCTTCCAGCGAGGTGCCTGGTGGCGACAGGTAGTCGAGGATGAAGCCACCCTCGTCCATTTGCGGCATGAAGCCGGAGCCGACTTGGGTATAGGCCAAGCCGCCGAGCGCAAGCAGCGGGACGATGATCACCAGCACCAGCCAAGGCCGCTGCAGTCCGCGTGCCAGCACACTCTGGTAGCCGGCCATCATGCGGCGGGTGAAGCGACCCTGCTCGTGTTCGGTCAGATGTTTCCGGTCCAGGAAACGCTCGGCCAGCAGCGGCACCGCGACCCAGGTCAGCAGGTAGGAAATGATCAGCGCACTGGCCATGGTCAACGACAGCGCCTTGAAAAAGGCGCCGGTGACGCCGGTCAGGAACGCCAGCGGCAGGAAGATGATGACGGTGGCGGCACTGGAACCGGTCAACGGCCGGGTGAATTCCCACGCTGCCCCGGCTACGCGCTCGTGGATCTCGCCGGCGCCGCCGCCGACGCGGCGCATGATGTGTTCCAGCATCACGATGATGTCGTCGATGATCAGGCCGACCGCCGCCGCCATGCCGCCCAGGGTCATCATGTTGAAGCTCATGCCCAGCACGGACAGCAGCAGCATGGTGATCGCCAGCACCGCCGGTACCACGATCAACGCGATCAGGATCACCCGCGTGTTGCGCAGGAACACGAACAGGATCAGCCCGGCGAGCAGGATCCCGATCAGGATCGCATCGCGCACGCTGCTGGCGGCCGACGTCACCAGTTGGGTCTGGTCGTACCAGTTGGCGATGTGCACGCCCGCAGGCAGCTGCGGCGCATAGTCGGCCAACCTCTGTTTCACGTCCCTGGCAATTTGCACGCTGTTGCCGCCGGGCTGCTGGTAGATCTGCAGCAGCACCGCGTTCTGGCCGTCGGCGTTGACCCGGATCCACTGCGGCACATGGCTGAGGCTGACCCGCGCGACGTCCTTGAGGCGGATGATGCCGCCCGGCGCCGCCCGCACCACGATGTTGCCCAGCGCGGCAAGGGTGGTCGGCTGGTTGTCGGCCAGGAGCAGGTACAGCTTGTAATGATCCGATACGCGGCCCATCGCCTGGATCGTGGCCGCGTTGCCCACCGCCTGGGTGACGTCGGCCAGGCTCAGGCCCTGCGCACGCAGTTTGCCCGGATCCACGTCGGCATGGAATTCGGCGACCTGGCCACCTTGCACGTCGACGTGGGCGACGCCGGTGATCGCGCTGAGCAGCGGTCGCAGCCGGTACTGGGCCAGGTCGTGCAAGTCGCTTGGCGAGAGCGTATGCGAGCGCAGGCTGTAACCAAGTTCGGGAAAGGTCGTGGGGTCCATACGCCGGGTGGTCAGTTGCGTCCCAGCAGGCAGTTGCGCCAACACCTGGCCGGCGGCGCCGTTGATCTCCTGCAGCGCCGCGTTCATGTCGAACCCCCAGTCGAAGCTCACCTCGATCTCGGCGCTGCCGCGACTGGTGGTGGACTTCACGTCGCGCACGCCGCGAACCTTGCGTACCCCCACCTCGACCGGCGTCGTCACCTGGATCGCCATCTGGTCGGCCGGCCGGTCGCCGGCATCGATGCTCATCTGCACCCGCGGAAAGGCAACGTTTGGAAACAGCGCCACCGGCATGAAGAACGCGCTGGCGATGCCACCCATGGCCAGCATGAAGACCAAGAAAAGCAGCGAGCGGCGGTGCCGCTGCATCCAGATGCTGAAGTTCACTGCGCCGAACCCGCGCTGGCCGGAGCCTGCATGGCGCCCGCCGTCGACGCCGCCACGACAGGCCGGTTGGCATCGATCTTCCGCGTACCGACCGCTACCGCGTCGCCATCGCCAAGTTCGTAGACGCCAAGCACCACAATGGGCGCCTGCGGATCGATCGGCCCGTGGACGCCGACGGTCGTGCCGTCGGGACTGCGCAGCGTCACGTCGACGCGTTTGGCGTGGCCGTCGTGGATCTGAAACAGGTAATCACCCTGCTCGTCACGCAGCACCGCATCACGCGGCACGGCCCACGCCTGGAAATCGCTGGCGTCGATTTGCGCTGTCACGGCAGCCCCGGCCACCAGCCTGGCGCCCGCGCTGGCCGGCAGTTCGACTTGCGCCGGCAGCAGATGCGTCTGCGGATCGATCGACTGGCCGATCATCTGCAGGGTACCGGTGAAGCTTTTGCCCGGTCCGTACACGCTCTTCAATTGCACCGGCATGCCCGCGTGCAGCTTGCCGCCGCTCTCCGGTTGCACTCCGAGTTGCGCCACCAGCGCGTGCGCCGGCGTGAAGTCCAGCAGCGGCGCGTTCGCCGCCACGCGTTCGCCCAGGCCCACCCGCAATGCGGTCACCACGCCATCGGTCGGCGCCGTGACCGCGTGGCTGGCGCCGCCGCCACCAATCGCTTGCTGTGCGTCCAGCGCCGCCTGCGCATCGGCCAGCGCCTTGCGTGCGGCGGCCACCTGGGACTGCGTGGCCAGCCGCTGCGCCGCGAGTTTTTCGGTGCGCTGCAGGTCGCCGCGCGCCAGCCCCAACGCCGCCTGCGCCTGCTCATACGCCTGGCGAGTGGCCGGATCGGCACGGACCGTCAGCAGCGCTTGGCCACGCTGCACGCGCTGCCCCGCGCTGGTCGTCACACTTACGATCTGGCCGCCATAGGCCAAGCTCAACGTGCGTGCGATATGTGGGTCGCTGATCGCCGTGCCGACGGCATCGATGGTGTCGTGGAAGGTCTGGCGCTGCGGCAGCACGGTGGTGACGGTCACCGTGTTGCTGTCGTCGGTGGCCGTGGACGTGCTCGCGCCGCCGCCGCAGCCGGCCAGCAGTCCAAACACAGCCAGGGAGCCGAGGCACGAAGTCAGGCGGCGGCTGGTCATGGCGAAGGTTTCCTGTTGACTGGAATGTCGGTATTGCCCAACAGCGCCTGCAGCGCGATGGTCGCCTTCGCTTGCTGCTGGCGGAAGTCGAGCAAGTCGAGATCGGCGCTGAGCACGTTGCTGCGAATGGCCAGGTAGGTGGGCCAGTCCAGGAGTTGCTCGTGCCAGGCCTGTTCGGCCGCGCTGCGGGCGGTGTCGAGCTGGCGTACGTGGGCGACGAGCTGCGCGCGCTGGCGATCCAGCGTGGCCAGGTCGGCCTGCAACCGCTGCACGTCGCTGCGTGTGGTCAACACGCGTTCGGCGTAGGTGTCTTTGAGCTGGACGCGGGTGGCACGCTCAATCGCGATGTTGCCGCGGTTGCGGTTGAACAGCGGCAGGTTGATACCAATGCTGAAGCCCTTGGTGTAGATCGCGCTGGTGTCGCGCGCGGTGTTGAAGCCCAGCGTCAGTGCCGGGAACTGGGCCAGGATGGCCCCGCGCAGGGCGGCATCCTGCGCGGCATAGCCGGCTTGCAGCGCGAGCAGGTCCGGCCGCCGCGCGGGCAGGTCGGTCAGCGCCTGCTGGATTTGCGCGGCGGTGGGTTGCGCGGGCTCGGCGTTGCCCACCAGTTCGATCGGCGCGCTGGCGGCCAGCCCCAGCAGCACGTGCAGATCGCTCTCGGCCTGGTGCAGTTGCACCGACGTGTCGCCGAGGCGCTTGCGCACGTCGGCCTCGGCATTAAGTCCGGCGCTGGCCGTGTCGTAGGTGAGGTTGCCCCCTTGCAGCGCCATCTGCACATAGCGGTCCACCGGCGCCAGCGCATCGGCCTCCGCCTGCAATCGACGTCGTTGCGCGCGCAGCGAGACGACCTGGTCGAACAGTTGGCGCGCCTGCGTCACCGTCTGCCATTCCGCCCACAGCAGGTCCAGGTTGACCTGCTCGACGTGGTTGCGCGCTTCGGCCTTGCGCGAAGAGCGCGTGAGCAGCGCCGTGATGTCCTCGCTGATGCCGAGGTTGAACGCCTTGGTCAAGCCCGGCCCGGAGTGCTGTGGGAAGTCCACGCCCAGACCCAGTTGCGGGTCGGGCAGGAGGCCAGCCGCGAACGCCTGCGCGCTGGCCACCCCCAAGTCATCCCGTGCCAGCTTGAGCGCCGGGTTGTTGGCCACCGCGAGCATGGCCACTTCGGTCACGTCCAGGCCGTCGGCAGGGTCGAAGCGATGCGGTGGCAACCCCGGCAAGGCCATGCCCGCCACCGGTGCGGTGAGCTCGTCGACCGACGCCGCGCCAATGGCATGGCTGAGCGGCAGGGGAGCGTAGGTGGCGCACGCGCCCAGTACCGACGCCATCGCCAAGCTGAGCGCAAGCCGTACGCCAACCCACGGCGTGGCCGTAGAAACGGCCAGCCCAGACAGCGCGCAGAGCATGGCGCGACAATGGGGATGCCGGGACATTCGTGCAATTTAGCCATGCTTGCTTAGGCACTGCTTTTGTATCGCCGCTGTATCCGCGAAGCCCTTGGTGCGCGACACTGGGCCGTCCACTGGAAAAGCCACGCATGAAACTGCTGCTGGTAGAAGACTCCGAGCGCTTGCGCCAGACCCTGCAGCACGGCCTGCAAGGCGCCGGCTTCCTCGTCGACGCCGCCGCAGATGGGGTGCTGGCCTGCAACTTCCTGGACGCCTACGAATACGAGCTGGTGGTCCTGGACCTGATGCTGCCCAGGCGCGATGGCCTCGACGTGCTGCGCCAACTGCCGGGCGGCGGCCGTCGCCCGCGCGTGCTGGTGCTGTCGGCCCGGGATCGCGTCGCCGACCGCATTGGCGCATTGGATGCCGGCGCGGACGATTATTTGGTGAAGCCCTTTGCCTTCGACGAGCTGGTCGCGCGCCTGCATGCACTGGCGCGGCGTCCACAGGAGGTCCAAGCCGAAATACTGCGCCATGGCGCCCTCGTCTGGGATCCACGCGCACGCAGCGCACTGGTGGACGGCCAGGCCTTGCCGCTCACTCCGCGCGAATTTTCCCTGCTCGGCGTGCTGCTGCGCCATCGCGGCCGTGTGTTCAGCCGCCTCGAGCTGCTTGAGCACACCGCCGGCAGCGACACCGAGGTCTCCGACCGCAGTATCGAGGTGCTGGTCTTCGGCTTGCGCCGCAAGCTGGAAGCGGCCGGCTTGCCGGCCATGATCGAAAACCGTCGCGGTGCCGGCTACCTGATTGCGTGACATGCGCAGCTTGTCCAGGCCAGCTTCCCTGTCTGCGCGGATCACCCTGCTGCTGGTGCTGACCAGCCTGGTGGTCCTGGGCGCGGGTTCCAAGTGGATGGATTGGCGCATCGACCACGCCATGGAAAACCGCTTCGAGCAAAACCTGCTGACCCAAGCCTTGACCTTGCGCACGGTCGTCCAGATGGAAGCGGACGCACCGCTGCACCAGCAGTTGCTGAGGCCGAGCCACGCCCTCAATGGCACCGATCCCACCTATTACCAGGTGGAGTGCCCCGGCATGCCGCCTTTGCGCAGCAACCCTCCCTTGCCGACCAACCCGCAGGGCTGGGAAAACGACGTGCCGCTGGCTCCGCGCTTCAAGACCGTGCATCACAAACACGCCCACCTGGTGTTCGTGCAATTCGGCTTCGTGGCCGCGCAGGGGCCGGGCGGCCGGACGGTTGCGCCCTTGGCGGCGGATGCAGACGCCGCCGGACCCGGCGCGCAGGCCATGTGCGTGATGCTGTTTGCCCAGGACCGCCATGCCATGGACGAGCTGCTGGGCACCATCGACTGGATCCTGCTGCTCAGTCCGGCATTGGCCCTGCTCATTGCCCTGCTGGCGGTGCCGCTCGTCGTACGCCATGGCCTGCGTCCGATGGAGGTGCTGATCGAGCGCATGCGCGGCATTGGGCCCAACGTGCCCGGCCAACGCCTGGCGCCAACCGGCGTGCGCGAGCTGGACCCGCTGGTGGCGCGCTTCAACGACGTACTGGCGCGCATGGACGCCGGATTGGCCAATGAACGCCAGTTTGCCAGCGGCCTGGCGCACGAAACGCGCACGCGCCTGGCCGAACTGCGCGCGCTGGCCGAGGTGGAAACGCGTTATCCCAGCGGTCGTAGCCTGCCGGACGTGCTGGCCGAAGTCGGCAGCATTGGCGCCGAACTCGAGGCCACCGTGACCGCGCTGCTGTTGCTGACCCGCTTGCAATCCCGCATCGAGTCCCCGGACTGGCAAGAATTGGCGCTGGCCCCTTGGCTGGAACGCCAGCTGCAACGCCAGCAAGCCACCGCGATGGCACGTGGCGTGGAACTGCGTGGCGAGTTCCCGCACCCGCGGCGCCTGCGCACCGATCCGGCCTTGCTCGAGGTGGTCATCGCCAACCTGCTGGCCAATGCCTGCAGCTATGCGCCACCCGGTGACGTGGTCACGCTGCGCCTGGAGCAGGATGGCGTGCGCATCGACAATGCGGCACCGGGCCTGGAGGCGGACGACTTGGCCAAGCTGGGCCAGCGCTTCTGGCGCAAGCAACTGCCCCACACCGCGCACGCCGGCCTTGGCCTGGCCCTGGCGCGCGCCGCAGCGCAGGTGCTCGAACTCAGCCTTGTGTTCCAGCTCGATGGCAAACAGCGGCTGCAGGCCGTGCTGGGTTGGCCATCCGGCATGGGTGGTACGGACGTGTCTTGAGCAAGGTCGGCGGCGCGGCCATGGGCTACGCCACCCCCGCAGGCTTACTGCGTGCTGGTGTTGGCCGACTCGGACTGCTCGCGGCGTTCGAGGCGCTGGGTCAGGCGGTCGATGTTCGCCAGCGACAGCAAGTGGGCGTAGATCCACCCAAACACGCCATCGCGGGCGAATTCCAGGGCAGTCTTCTCGTCCAGTGCGCGCAGCTTTTCCTCGTTGACCACGAACAAGCCGTTGAGGTTGATCGAACGCGTCTCCGCTCCGTCCTTGCCCGGCTTCTCCAGGTGCACGTTGCGCGGCTCCAGCAGCTCGTGCTTGGCCAACTGGCGCATGAACCAGCGCGTGCGCTCGATATTTTGCTGGAATTCGCCGAGGAACTTGACCGCGTTGGCCAGCAGCTCGCTGTCGCTGCCGTCCTCGTTGAACAGGCGGTCGCCCTCGGTATGGCCAAAACCTTCGTACTTGTCGTCCAGGAACACCGTGAGGTCTTCGGTCTGCGGCGAGCCGTCGGCGTTGGCGGGCTTCTCGGCCAGCACGAACGGATAACGCCGCACGAAGGCCGGCATGTACACGTTGGGTTCCCACTGTCCGTCGGCATCGATGAACAGGTTCTCGTTCTGGCGCAGGCCAAGCAGGGCAATGGGACCGGCATCTTCGACGGTATTGCCGCCAAACACGATCAGCAGGTCACGCGCGGCAAGCGGGAACTCGGCACCTGTCAGCGGCACCGAATGCGTGTTCATGGCAAATTTGACGTTGCCCGTGCCACGCAGGCGAAGATCCTTGTGCTCGCTGCGATGGAGCGGCACCGGATGTTCGTAGAAAATGACTTCTGCCACGTCACGTACCTCTGCCCCGCCAGACCGGGGCCACCGGCATGGCGCCCCTCCAAAACCCGGCGTCGGGTCTATGTCAGCGCGTGACTATATCAGCGCGCAGTCGATGCTGTCAGCGGCGAAAGGGAAGGTGACGAATCAAGCCGCGAGAACATCTGGGCTTGCGGAGCCGCCTGGCAGCTTGATTTGCCACGTCCACTTTGACCGCCGCAGGTTAGAATCCACCCATGCCTGCTGCAGAAAACCGCCATCTGGGCCAAGACGATGAAGCCTGCCCGGACGCGTTCTACGTGCGCCGCGGTGAGCATCGCTTCATCTCCACCCTCCACTCCCAAGGCGCCTGGCAGCCCGGCGAGCAGCACCTGGCGCCGGCGTCCGGCCTCCTGCTGGCCGAGGTGGAACGCCGCCTGCCCGGCGACAAGGCGGTGTCACGCGCTTCCTTCGACGTACTCGGGGTGATCCAGTCCGGCGAGTTCACCATCGACGTGCAAGTCATTCGCCCCGGCCGCACCATCGAGCTGGTCGAGGCCAGCATGCGGCATGGCGAGCGGACCAGCATCCGCGCACGCATTTGGCGCCTGGCCAGCACGGACACTGTGCGGGTACAGGGCATCGAATGGGACGCGCTGCCGGCACCCGCTGACATGCAGACCTTGAGCATGTCGGCAATCTGGGACGGCGGCTTCGTGGCTTCGCTGGAAGTACGCCAGGCTGCGGACGCCCGGCCCGGTCGCGGCCGCAGCTGGATACGCTCGCCCTATCCCCTGGTCGCCGGGGAAGACGATCCGCCGGTGGCTGGTTTCCTGAAGCTGGTCGACACCGCAAATGGACTGGCCGTCCGCGATCGGCCCGGCGACGTGTTTTTCGCCAACGTGGACCTCACCGTGCACTTCATCCGCCAGCCGGAGGCGGGCTGGGTCGGTTTCGACACACGGGCCAGTTTCGGGCCGGGCGGGCTCGGCGAAACCCTTTCCGTGCTCAGCGACATCCATGGCCCGGTCGGCACCGCCGCACAAAGCCTCACCGTCCGCGTGGGGTAAAGGGGACGTGTCAAATTGAGCCGACCAGCGTCCCAGGCTTACGGCGAAGTCTGGCGGCTTAACTTGCCACGTCTTCCTTATTCGCTTTATTACTGCGAAAGCGTTGCTCTATGCTGCAGAGGTTGGTACGGGTGCGGAGAACCGAAACCCATGTCGATTGATATACGCCCTCCTGTCAGCCTGAACGCGACCCGGGTACTGTCCCTGGACGCCGCCGGCCACGTCCTCGACTGGATCAGCTGGCAGGATGCGGTGTGCCTGTACGTGCGCGGTGCCGTGGCCTGGACGCTGGGCGACCCGTGCCTGCTGGTACGCGGCGGCTATAACCGCCTGCAAGGCACGCAGAGCCTGCTGCGCCTGCATTCGATCATCGCCAGCACCGGCCGCTGTCGCGATGTGGCCGTCGACCCCGCGCCGACGTTGAGCAACACGGCGCTGTTTGCACGAGACCGCTTCATGTGCCTGTACTGCGGCAACCAGTTCGCCCGCAGCGAGCTCACCCGCGACCATGTGCTGCCGGTGTCCAAGGGTGGGCGCGACGAGTGGCAGAACGTCGTCAGCGCCTGCCTGGGCTGCAACCTGCGCAAGAGCAACCGCACCCCGCAGGAGGCGCACATGCCGCTGCTGGCGGTGCCCTACCGGCCAAGCTGGGTGGAGCACCTAATCCTCTCCAACCGCAACATCCTGGCGGACCAGATGGAGTTCCTGGTCAGCCGCCTGCCACGCGACCGGCGGCACGCGGCCGCCTGACGCGGCGGCCAGTCACGACGCGTTCACAATCCCAGGCTTGCCCAGTCCGTCGCCGCGACCAACAATACCGCGATGACCGATCCTGTCCGCTATCCCCATTTGGCACTCATCGACACCCCGGCCGACCTGCGGCGACTGCCTGACGCCGAGCTGCCCGCCCTGGCCGACGAACTGCGCGCCTACCTGATCGAGTCGGTGGCGAGCTCAGGCGGGCATTTCGGCGCCGGCCTCGGCGTGGTGGAGCTGACCGTGGCGCTGCACCGCGTGTTCGACACGCCGGTCGATCGCCTGGTATGGGACGTGGGCCACCAGTGCTACCCCCACAAGATACTCACCGGCCGCCGCGAACGGATCACCACGATCAAGAAGAAGGGCGGCCTCGCCCCGTTCCCGCGGCGCGACGAGAGCCCGTACGACACGTTTGGCGTCGGCCATTCCTCGACCTCCATTTCCGCGGCGCTGGGCATGGCGATTGCCGCCCAGCGCCGCGGCGACCCGCGCAAGGTCGTGGCGGTGATCGGCGACGGCGCGATGACTGCCGGCATGGCCTTCGAGGCGCTGAACCACGGCGGTGACGTCGAGCCGAACATGCTGGTGGTGTTCAACGACAACGGCATGTCGATCAGCAAGAACGTCGGCGCCTTGGCCAAGATGATGGCCCGGGCCATGGCCAACCGGCATTTGAATGCGCTGCGCGAGCAGGCCAAGCGCGCCATTCCCAAGCATTCCCTGTTTGGCCGCCTGTTCAAGCGCTGGGAAGAGCATGCCAAGGGCCTGTTCGTGCCCAGCACCTTGTTCGAGGAACTGGGCTTCCACTACACCGGCCCGATCGACGGCCACAACCTGCAGCAGTTGCTGCAAGCGCTGCGCACGGTGAAGGATCTGCCCGGCCCGCAACTGCTGCACGTGGTCACCACCAAGGGCAAGGGCTATGCGCCGGCCGAGCACGCGCAGATCGCCTACCACGCCGTGGGCCCGTTCGATCCCGACGCGGGCGTGGTGAAGAAGGCTGCGGCGCGAGCGCCAACGTACACGGACGTGTTTGGCGATTGGCTGTGCGACATGGCGGCGGCCGACGAGCATTTGCTGGCCATCACCCCGGCCATGCGCGAAGGCTCCGGGCTGGTGCGGTTTTCGCAGGAATACCCGCAGCGTTACTTCGACGTTGGCATCGCCGAACAACACGCGGTCACGCTGGCCGCGGGCATGGCCTGCGAGGGCGCCAAGCCGGTGGTGGCGATCTACTCCACCTTCCTCCAGCGCGCCTACGACCAGGTGATCCACGACGTGGCGCTGCAAAACCTCGACGTCACCTTTGCCATCGACCGCGCCGGCGTGGTCGGCCCGGACGGCCCGACCCATTGCGGCAGCTTCGACCTGTCCTACCTGCGCAGCCTGCCAAACATGCTGGTGATGGCCCCGGCTGACGAGAACGAATGCCGCATGCTGCTCACCACGGGCTTCCGCCACCGCGGCCCGGCCGCGGTGCGCTATCCGCGCGGCACCGGCCCCGGCGTGGCGGTGCACACGGCACTTGATACCTTGCCCATCGGCAAGGCCGAGCTGCGGCGGCGCGGCCACACGCTCGCCATCCTGAGCTTCGGCACCATGCTGCAGACGGCCAGCGAGATTGCGGCCGAGCTGGATGCCACCCTGGTCAACATGCGGTTCGTCAAGCCGCTGGATGCAACCCTGCTGCAGGCGCTGGCAAAAAACCACGAGGCGTTCGTCACACTCGAGGACAACGCCGTGGCTGGGGGCGCCGGTTCAGCGGTGGCCGAGTGCCTGAGCGCGCTCGGCATCAGCCTGCCGATGTTGCATCTTGGCCTTCCAGACGTCTTCCTCGAACACGGCACGCGCGACGAGGTACTGAGCATGTCCGGGCTGGACCTGCCCGGCATCCGCCAGGCCATCCGCGAGCGGTTTCCCCAGTTGTCGTCCACCAACGTCGCCGACGTGGGCTGACCCCAAACACCGTCCCGCAGGCGCACGCAGATGGGCCTCTACGGGGCCTTGCGGCCGAGGGAGACGCGGTCGCGGTCCTCCAGGTCCTGCATCGTGGCCACTTCCGTGTAGCCGACCCGGGCCAGCAGCGCCCGCGAGGCTGGCCCCTGGGCCATGCCGTGCTCGAACAGCAGCCAGCCGCCAGGCTTTAGGCAGGCGAGGGCCGCACCTACGATGGCGCGGATTGCATCCAGGCCATCGGCGCCCGAGGCCAGGGCGGCCAGCGGCTCGAACCGAAGGTCGCCGCGGCGCAGATGCGCGTCGCCGGTTTCGATGTAAGGGGGGTTGGCGACGATCACGTCGAAGCGACCCGACGACAACGGCGCCAGCCAATCCCCACGGACCAGGTCGACGTTGTCCAGGCGCAACCGGCGCACGTTGCGCTGCGCAACGGCCAGGGCTTCGGCACTGAGGTCGAGCGCGGTGACCTGCACGTCTGGCCGTTCGCCCGCAAGCGCCAGCGCCACGGCGCCACTGCCCGTGCCCAAGTCGGCAAGGCGGATGGGATTCCCCGGCGCCGGCAAGCGGCGCAAGGCGAGTTCCACCAGCAGTTCGGTCTCGACGCGCGGAATCAAGGTGGCCACCGACACTTCCAGGTCCAGCGACCAGAAACCCCAGTGTCCGAGCAGGTAGGCCACCGGCTCACCAGCCCGGCGACGCTCGAAGAGCGCGGCAAGTCTGGCCTCCGTCCCGGCGTCAAGGGGGTCATCGGCATGCGCGAACAACCAGCCGCGCCCACGGCCGAGCACGTGCCCGAGCAGCAGCTCGGCGTCGAAGCGGTCGATGCCGCAGGCTGCGGCTGCCAGCCGGCATTCCCGGATCGTGGTCATGGCGGCAGTTTAGGCGACCTCGCCGCCACCGGCGCCATCTGCCACCGCGCGCCGGCAGGACCAGCGCGGCGACGCGCAACCCGCATGGAGATGGACCGGCCATTCGCGGTACCTTGTGTGGCGCACCGCAGCCGCGGCAAGGTCCGGCAACTGCCCACGGCACCAAGCAAGACGGAAAGCAGCCCATGAATTTGCGTGACCTGCATTACCTCGTGGCCCTGGCGGAATATCGTCATTTTGGACGGGCCGCCAAGGCCTGCTTCGTCAGCCAACCAACGCTGTCGACCCAGATCCGCAAGCTGGAAGACGAGCTCGGCGTGGCCTTGGTCGAACGCACTCCGCGCAAGGTCCTGCTGACCGAGGTCGGGCGCGAAATCGTGGCCCGGGCGCGTACCGCGCTGAACGAAGTGGAACAGATCCGCGGCATCGCCCATCGCTCGCTCGACCCCGAATCGGGCACGCTGCGGCTCGGTATCATCCCCACCCTTGCGCCGTACCTGCTGCCACACGTGGTGCCGTCGATCCACCAGCGCTTTCCGCGCCTGGAACTGTTGCTGGTGGAGGAGAAGACCGAGGAGGTCTTGCGCCGCCTGCGTGAGGGCCGGCTCGACGCCTGCGTCGTCGCCCTGCCGGTGCATGACGAGAGCCTGCATGCGGAGTTCCTGTTCGAGGAGCCGTTTTTGCTGGCCGCGCCACAAGATCACCCGCTGGCCAAGCGCCCCTCGCTGCGCCTGAACGAGCTTGTCGGACAAAGCCTGCTCCTGCTCGAGGACGGGCACTGCCTGCGCGACCAGGCACTGGAGGTGTGCCATCTGGCCGGTGCCGGCGAAAAGAACGATTTCCGCGCCACCAGCCTGGAGACCCTGCGGCAAATGGTGGCCGCCGGCGTGGGCATCACCTTGCTGCCGGTCCTGGCCAGCAAGCCCCCGGTGGTACAGACGCCAAACGTGCAGCTCATCCCGTTCCAGGGCAAGCACCCGCCCAGCCGGCGCATCGCCATGCTATGGCGCAAGAGCACGGCCGCACACAGCGTGTTGCGCGGCCTCGTGGAGATATTCCGGCACTTGCCGGCGAACCTGCTGACACCGTAAAAGGGAACCGCCATGCGCAAACTCCTGTTTGGCGGTGTGATGCTGCTGGTGTTGTGGGGCGCGGCCTCGAGCTGGCAGCACCGCGCGGTTGCCGCAGGGCCGGGCATCCTCGCTCCCGACGCCCCAAGCCAAATCGACCTGGGATCCCAAGGCGCGCAGTTGCAACGGGGCGACTTCACGCTGACCACGCGCGCACGCTTCGCCCTCACCGCACGCGTGCTGTCACGCGAAGACTATTACTGGGACGCGGGCGCCAAGCTGGTGCCGACCGACCTGGCGCTGGGCTGGGGACGCATGTCCGATTCGGCGGTGCTGGCGAAATTGCAGATCAGGCAGTCGGGACGCTTTTACTTCTGGCGTGCCAACGAGCTGCCCATCCCGGCACGTGCGATCGAGACCTCAAGCGCGAACATGCATTTGATCCCGGCCGACGACGGCGTGCGCAACGCGATCAAGCAAGTGCGCCCCGGCGAGATCATCCATCTGGAAGGTTTCCTGGTCGACGCCCACCGTGCCGATGGCTGGCACTGGAACACCTCCATGACCCGCAACGACATTGGCGATGGCGCCTGCGAACTGGTCTACGTCGAGAGTCTCGCCAACGTTACGCACTGATGGCAAGACGCGACCGCGGTTGTCAGCAGGGTATGACCATGCTGCCGTCGCCAGCCAGGTCTCCTGGGTCATCGATGGCCTCGCGCGCCTCGACGAGCTGCGCCTCGACCTCGCGCACGACCGCGCGCGCGGCAGGCAAGGCCGACTCCGGCACCATGACCGCGATGTAGTCCATGGCAGGAAGCTGGCCCACCCCGCCAGTCAGGTACTCACCGGAAATGAAAGCCGGGATCTCGGCGTGTTCTAGCGCGTCCTTGACCAGGTGCGCATCAAACAGGTTTTCCGCGCGATACACGATGTGCATGACCTGCACGCTACCCCGGCTGCCATGGAACGGCAAGCGTCCAGGGTGCGTGCGCACGGCTGGCCGCGGCAACCACAGCCGGCTCCGGGCCCAACCAGCTAAACTTGCAGCCATGCAAACCGCCGCGGAGCACCTTCCGGATGTCGATTGAAACCCCTGCCCAGACTGCGGCGGCGAGCACCCCGGCGCACCAGGATTTCATCCGCCAGATCGTGCGCGACGACCTGGCCTCGGGCAAGCACCACGCCATCCACACGAGGTTCCCGCCGGAGCCGAACGGCTACCTGCACATCGGCCACGCCAAGGCGATTTGCCTCAGTTTCGGCATTGCCCGCGAATTCAACGGCTGGTGCAACCTGCGCCTGGACGACACCAATCCAGGCAAGGAAGACCCCGAATTCGTCGCCGGCATCAAGGAGGACGTGCACTGGCTCGGCTTCGACTGGCACGAGCTGCGCCACGCCTCGGACTATTTCGAGGTGTTCTACCGCGCCGCGCTGAAGCTGATCGGCGACGGCTTGGCCTATGTCGACGACCTGGATGCCGACGAGATGCGCGAATACCGCGGCACGCTCACCGCGCCGGGCCGCGACTCGCCATGGCGCGCACGTTCGGTGGCGGAGAACCTCGACCTGTTCAAGCGCATGCGCGCCGGTGAATTCCCCGACGGCAGCAAGACCTTGCGCGCGAAGATCGACATGGCCGCCGGCAACATCAACCTGCGCGATCCGGCGCTGTACCGCATCCGCAAGGTGCTCCACCAGAACACCGGCGACGCGTGGCCGATCTATCCGATGTACGACATCGCGCACGCGCTGTCCGATGCCATGGAAGGCATCACCCATTCGCTGTGCACGCTGGAATTCGAGGACCACCGCCCGCTCTACGACTGGTGCGTGGACCACGTCGACCTGCCCAACCATCCGGAGTTGTGGCAATCGGTGGTGGACGCCGGCCTGGAAGCCAAGCCGGCAAAGCCGCGGCAGATCGAGTTTTCGCGCCTGAACCTGAGCTACTGCATCACCAGCAAACGCAAGCTCGCCCAACTGGTGGCCGAGCACCATGTGGACGGCTGGGACGATCCGCGGATGAACACGCTGCGCGGCCTGCGACGACGCGGTTTCACGCCGGCAGGCTTGCGCCTGTTCGTCGATCGCGTCGGCGTCAGCAAGCAGAACAGCGTGATCGATTACAGCGTGCTGGAGGGCTGCATCCGCGAGGACCTCGACGCAACCGCAGCACGGCGCATGGCCGTGCTCGATCCGCTGCGCCTGGTCATCACCAACCTGCCCGAGCGCCACGGCGAGACCCTGAGTTTCGCCAACCACCCCAAGGATGGGAGTTTCGGCATGCGCGAAGTACCGTTTTCGCGCGAGCTGTGGATCGAGCGCGAAGATTTCGCCGAGGTCCCGCCCAAGGGTTTTCATCGCCTGCGCCCGGGCGGCGAGGTGCGGCTGCGCGGCGTGGGCATCGTCCGCTGCGATGAAGTGGTCAAGGATGCCAACGGCAGTGTGGTAGCGCTGCACTGCACGCTGGACCCGAGCTCGCGCCAGGGCTTGCCGGGCGCCGAGCGCAAGGTCAAGGGCACGCTGCATTGGGTCAGCGCGCCCCACGCGGTGGCGGCCGAGGTGCGCCTCTACGAACGCCTGTTCAATGTGCCGGCGCCGGACAGCACCGAGGAGGGGGGCGATTGGCTGGCACACCTCAACCCGGAAGCGAAACGCGTGATGCAGGCCTGGCTCGAACCCGCCGCCGCCGCCGCCGCGCCGGAACAGCGCTACCAGTTCGAGCGCCTCGGCTACTTCGTCGCCGACCGGCTCGACCACCGTGGGCAGGCGCCCGTCTTCAACCGCATCGTCACCTTGCGTGACACCTGGGCGCGCCAGGCCGGTCATTGAGATGCTGCCGCTGCGCATCCAGTTGGAATTGCCGCCCTGGGTCATCGAAGTCGCCGACGTCAACCGCCGCTACCATACGGACGAGGAGCGCGTCGGCCTGGCAGTTGAG
This sequence comes from Rhodanobacter sp., assembly GCA_035571995.1. Lineage (GTDB taxonomy): Bacteria > Pseudomonadota > Gammaproteobacteria > Xanthomonadales > Rhodanobacteraceae > Rhodanobacter. The sequence continues at coordinate 2,348 of DATNBK010000140.1, read as the reverse complement.
CTCTCGGGGCACAACCAGCGCCATGCCGGCGGCCCCTTTGCGGCGGCGGTGTTCAACGCCCACAACGGCCGGCTGGTCGCCGTCGGCCTGAACCGCGTCATCGACTCCGGGCGCTCCATTGCCCACGCCGAGATCCTGGCCCTGAGCCTGGCCCAGCAACGCGCCGGCCGCCCGCGCCTGAACGCCGAGGGTGGACACTTCGTGCTCGCCACCAGTGCGCAGCCGTGCTGCCAATGCTATGGCGCCATCATCTGGGCCGGCATCGACGAGCTCTTGATCGGCGCCCGCGCGGAAGACGCCGAGACGCTGGCCGGGTTCGACGAGGGCCCCCTGCCGGCGGACTGGATCGGGGAGCTGGAGCGGCGGAGCGTCACAGTCCGCCGCGACATCCTGCGCGACGATGCTTGCCGGGTCCTGGCGGCCTACGGCGCCAGCGGACCACGCTATTGAACCCGCAGGCCCTGTTGCGCCGACTGCGTGCCGCCCTGCCCCTGCTTGCCCTGGTGGCGCTTGGTGTGACGCTCATCGCCTCGGGTGCGCTGGACTGGTTGAACCCGCATCACCTGCTTGCCAACCAGGCACGCTGGCACGCGCAAATCGCCGCCCATCCGGTACTCAGCCGGGCGGCCTACATCGGCCTCCTGACCCTGACCATGTCCACCGGCGTACCCGGGACGATCGTGGTGATACTCGCCGGCGGCTTTGCGTTCGGCGTGGTCGACGGCACGCTGTGCTCGTCGCTCGGCTTGACCCTCGGCTCGCTGATCCTCTACCTCGCCAGCCGGCGTGCCTTCCGCGCCGGTACCCGGCAGCCACCGGCGGTCATCGAGCGCCTGCACGAGGGTTTCGAACAACATCCGGTGAGCTATACCCTGTTCCTGCGCTTCGTGCCGATCATGCCGTTCGGGATCATGACCATCTGCCTGGCCTGGCTGCGTTGTCCACTCGGCCTCTTCCTCGGCGCCACCTGGCTCGGCGGCACCACGTCGCTGATCTTCGAGACCTCGATCGGGGCCGGGCTTGGCGACGCCTTGCGCCATACGGACACGCTCGGACTCGGGCTGCTGATGCACCCCGAGATCCTGCTGCCGATGGCGGCCATTGCGGTGCTCGCCCTGATACCCCTGCTGATCGAGCGCCTCAATCGCCGCCGCCAGGCCTCGCGCGGCAACCGTTGAACAGCAAGCGCGCATTCCCTAGAAAAAGTCCCACTGCACCTTGAAGGTCACATTGTTGCCGGGAGCCACCACCGGCACGCCGAGGCCGTTGGTCTCCGTGGTCAGCCCGCGGCTCCAGATCAGGTAGACGTTCTTGGTGGAATCGACCATCCAGTGCATCTTGGCGTACATGTTGACCCCGCGCAGCTCGCTGGCTTTTTGCAGCAAGGTGGTGATGTACAGGTCTTGCGAAAACGACCAGGTGCCGCCAAGGATCGACAGCCGCTTGTGCACGTCGCCCTGCGGCATGTGGATGAAGAACATTTCCTGCGAAGCGGTGAGCTGCAGGCGCCCGCCAAACGTATTCCAATTGACCTGCGCCAATGGATGGTCCATGCGCCCGTCGTAATAGCCGCCCGTGTATGCGGACAAGGTCACGGACAAGGGCCAAAACTTCGGCGTATTGAAACGCACGCCGTAATAATTCCACAGGTATTTGCCGGCCGGCACGATCACGTCTGGCGTGATGGCAAAGGGCCGCACTGGCGCGTCGAATTCGCGGTAATACTCAAAAGAGTAGAAATAGCCGCCGACCGTGTTGAAGTTCGGGAACAGCTTCCACTCGGAGCTTTGCTTGCCACCACGGATGCCGTCCACCTGCGTATACGTGCCGTGCCAGAAGAACTGCTGGATCCAGTCCCACGTATCGCTCCTGGGCCGCGGCGCGTAGTCGAACTCTGCGAAATACTGCCTGGTTCCAGGCCGCGGCAGGAAGCCAAGCGTGGGATCCAGTCCGGCGCCAAACACGTTCACGTTGGCGCGCAGTATCCACAGGTCGTTCGGATAATCGATGCCGGCGCCGTAGCCCGTGCGGCTGCCCGCAGGCACATCGCCCGTGGAGCGCGCACCCCACGCGGACAAGTTGAGGTTCTTGTCGCCCATGAAGGTGGATGTACGCCAGACCGCGTCGGTGCCCACCAGGGTGTTCCGGCTCAAGCCCAGTGGATCGCCATGCGTGACCAGGGTGCCCACTTGCAGGTTCTGGTTGACGTTGTAGGCGCCCCGTCCGACAAACAGGTCGGTGGCATTGGAGACGCTGCTGTCCCCGGTGCGCACGCCGAGCACGCCGAAGCTGCCCGAATCAGACTGCCCCATCAGCTTGACGCCCTCGCGCATCGGCACGGTCTGCCC
>DATNBK010000139.1:0-4040 GCA_035571995.1 Rhodanobacter sp. | reverse complement strand
GGCGTAGCCGACCGCCACCGCGGCATCGATGGCATTGCCACCCTGCTTGAGGATGTCCAGCCCGACCAGGGTGGCCAGGTGCTGCGCACTGACCACCATGCCGTGCTTCGCGGTGACCGGTCTGGCCTTGGCCAGCGCCGCTTGGGTGGCGGCGGGTGCGCTGGCAATCGCGGGAGTCTTCGGGGCGGCATCGCGGGCGTGCAGCGGCAGGCAGCTTGCGGCGATCGCCGCGGCCAGCAGGTGACGTCGCCACCCCGGAAGGGGGCTATGCCTGCGCGCAGTGTCGTTCGGTCCCGTCGGGACTCGCGTCGTGTCGCGGTCGGACATTCGCTGGGTCTCCACGCCATGTCCACGCAGCATAGGCACAGGCACGGTGGGCGCTCCAATGAAAAGAGGGGCACAAGGCATAACCGGCGATTGTGGGCGTGCGGCCGTGTGCCGCGGCTGGACGAGAGGCGAGGCTCAGTCCGCCGGAATGCCGGCATCGCGCAGGCGCTGGCGCAGGCGATCGAGCTTGTCGCCGTAGCGCGCGCTGCGCGCGGTGTCGCGGCGCAGGGGCTGGCGCACCTGCGCCGCGCTGGGCGTGCTCAGCACGGTGCGCGAGGTCTTGTGGAATTCCAGGCACGCCGGATCGAACGGCAGGCCGCAGAAATCCAGCAGGCGACGGATGGTCGGCTCCGGTTCGGCGACGAGGGTTTCGTATTCGAGATCGAACACCCGATCCGGATAGCGCTCCAGCCAGAAGCGCGTCAGGCGAATGAAGTCGATGCAGTAGTCGGCCATCTCGTCGAGGTCACAGGTGAAACCGCTCTGCTCGGTGAAGAGTTGGCGGAAGCACGCCAGGCAGGTTTCCACCGGGTCGCGCCGCACCACCACCACGCGCGCTGCCGGCAGCATCGCCAGCGCGGCGCCCACCAGGTACCAGGTCACCAGGCTCTTGTCGGTGAAGCGCGGCTTGGCCTTGCGCCACGGCGCGGTGCGCGCGAGGTATTCCTTGCCCAGACGTTGCCAGTCCGCCGCGCTGGCATGTGGCGTCCACAACGGGAACGCAGAGTGGCGGCGGCGCGTTTCCGCGTCGATCACCTGCGACATGTCCTTGATCTCGTTCGCGCCCTCGACCTCGGGGTGCGAGGCCAGGATCTGCTCGACCAGGGTGGAACCGGAACGCGGCACGCTGACGATGAAGATGGCTTCGCGGCCCAGCGCCGGGTCCGGCGGGGCAGGCATGTCGTGCGCGAAGATGTTCTGGATCGCTTCCACGCGACGCCGTTCGCCCGCGGCGTTCCAGTGCACGCGCTGGCGCCGCGAGGCATTGGCCTGGCGGAACATCTCGAAGGCTTGCGCGTAATCGCCTTGGTCTTCCAGCGCCTTGGCCATCGAGAAGCCGAGCAATTCGCGGTCGCGTGGCGACTGCGCGCCTCTCGCCATGGCCTGGCGCAGGCTGGCCGCATCCGCGGCGTCGAAGCGCACCGTGTTGAGGTTGGACAGGCCGAACCAGCCTTCGGCGTTGCCGGGGTCGACGCGCAGCACCGCGCGGAAGCCGGCCACGGCATCGTCGATACGGCCCAGGCTGGCTTGCGCCTTGGCCAGCGACAGCCGGGCCTGCAGGTGCGCGGGGGCGAGTTCCAGCGCGCGCTGCAACGCGACGATGGCGTCTTCCGTGCGGGCCTGCCGCCAGCACGCTTCGCCGAAGTTGAACCAGGCCGACGCGGAGGCGGGCGCCAGCTCGCAGGCGCGCTGCAGCTGCGTCATGGCTTCGTCGATCTCACCGCGTTCGTGCAGCGCGATGCCCAGTCCTACGCGCAGCTCGGCGTCTTCCGGCCAGACCGGCAGCACACGCCGGAAGCAATCCGTGGCCGTGGCATGGTCGCCGCAGTGCTGGGCCATCACGCCGAGCATGCGCAGCGCATCGGCGTGGTCCGGTGCCAGCGCCAGCACCTGCCGGATCGAGCGTTCGGCGGCGTCGAACTGCCGTTGCTGCCATTCCGCGCGGGCCCTCGCCAGCCACTGGGCGGCTGCGGGCGGCAGGGGCGTGGACTGCACGGTTCCGTTGCTCATGTCGTCACGCTATCAAAAAAACGCCGGGCAGGGCCCGGCGCAGGGGGGAGTTGGGCATCGATCAGAAATCGTAGGCGATGGAGAAGCGGACGCTGCGTGGCGGACGGGTGTCCTGCACGCGGCCGTAATCCCCATTGGGGGAACTGGTGGTGCCGAAGAAGTCGTTGTAGAAGATCGTCGTCTGGTCGTTCAGCACGTTGAACACGGCGAGGTTGAAGTCGAGCTTGTGCTGCGCCCACGCCGGCTTGTAGTCCAGGCTGAGGTCGACGCTGTGCACCCACGGCGTGGTGCCCAGCGAACCAGGTGGCACGGGCACGCCGCCGCACCAGTAGTAGGTGTGCGAGCCGTGCAGGGCCTTCTCGTCCGGACCGTAGCCGCCGCGGCACATCACCGGCGTGCCCGAGGTGATGTACAGGTCGGCGCCGACCGTCCATTCCGGGGTGAGCGCGTAGGCACCGAAGAGCTTGAACTGGTGCTTGCGGCTGTTCGGCAGCACGCCGCCCGACCACTCCATGCGCTCCGGGAAGTCCCATGCGGTGGTGAGGGACTCGTAGGAACCGCCCTGCTGCGAATACGTGCTCACTGGGCCTTCGGTGTTGCCCCAGGTGCGCGCGAACACGTAGTCGAATTTGGCGAACCACTTGCCGTCCCACGCGTGTTCCAGCGACAGGTCCAGCGAGTAGTAGCGGCGTTCCGGACCCTTCGGGAACTGTTGGTCGGCGGCGCTGAGCGTCACCGGCACGAGGCCGCCGCTGGGCGATTTCATCCAGAGGTAGTTGGTCACGCCCGGGTTGATCAGCACCAGGCTCTGCGCGTAGTCGGAGCAGTCCGCCGGCGTCATCCAGGCATAACCCTGCGCACGGCCGGCCGCGCACTCGATCTGCTCGTCGTCGAAATCGTCGATGATGCGGCTCATGCGCTGGTAGGTGCCGGTGGCGCCGAACACCCAGTTCGTGCCCAGCATGTGGAACTGCTGCTGCAGGCCCAGCACGTAGTTGTCGGAGAATTCGGCCCTGGCGTTGCGCGCCGCGGAGACGCGCGGATCCTTCGCCTGGCCGTACTCGTTGTCGATCGACACGCCGGTCGACGGGGTTTGCGGCAGCGGGGTGAAGCCAGTCGGCACGCCGGTCACCGGGTCGATGCCGGTGTAGGTGCCGTAGATGCCGGCATTCGTCACCGGGGCGGCGATGGACAGGGCCACCTGGGTGGGTAGTGCCAGGTAGTACCGGCCGGCGTTGCCGAACACCTTGAGCGACGAGTCGCCGTGTACGTCCCAGCTGAAGCCCAGGCGCGGCGCCCACTGCGGCTTGGTCTCGCGGATGTAGGGCACGCCGGAGGCGTCGTAGTTCACGAACTGGTCGTTGCGCAGGCCGAGGTTCAGCAGCAGGTTCGGGGTGACCTGCCAGTTGTCCATCACGTACTGGGCGCGCTGCGTCACGCGCACGCTGGCGACGCTGAGGTCGGTGTGCTGCTGCACGTAGTAGCAGGTTCCCTGGTAGCACTGGGTGGATGGCGCGACGTAGGGCGGAATGTTCGGGTCGGCGCCGAACACCGGCACGCCGGGGCCGGTGGCGCCGTACATCCACTGGTAGCCCGGGCCGGTGTCCTGCGAACCATCGTTGATGTCGTACGAGTTGATGTTGTCGATGCCGGCCTGGAAATCGTGGCTGCCAAGTTTCCAGTCGAGGCTGAGGCGGTAGTTGGTGATCGACTCGCGATGGTCGGGATCGGAAAGGGTGGAATTGGACTGCGCATTGATGATGCCGCCCGGCGGGGCGAACCGCGGATCCTGCAGGGACGCGCTGGCGATGTGCGGCAGCTCCGGGTCGTAGCCCGGGTAAGCGGGCTGCGTCGAGTAGTACTGGCCGTGCATCTTGCCGTAGGTGGCGTTCAGCGTGATGTCGTCGGTGAGATAGGAGGTGTAGTTCAGCACCCCCATCTTGAACACGCTCTTGTTGTACTGGCCGAGGTAGGCGAAGGCG
>DATNBK010000138.1:0-4067 GCA_035571995.1 Rhodanobacter sp. | reverse complement strand
GAGGCGAGGCGTTGTCATCGGTGTGCCTCAACCCACATGCAGCACGGTCAGCAGCATGTCGATCAGCTTGATGCCGACGAAGGGGGCGAGCAGTCCGCCCAGACCGTAGATCAACAGGTTGCGTCGCAGCAGCTCGACCGCGGGCCGCGCACGCCAGGCCACGCCCTTCAGCGCCAGCGGGATCAGCAGGACGATGATCAGCGCATTGAAGATCACCGCCGACAGGATCGCCGATTCGGGCGAACGCAGATGCATCACGTCCAGGGCCGCAAGCTGCGGGTAGGTGCCCGCGAACGCCGCCGGAATGATCGCGAAGTACTTGGCGACGTCGTTGGAAATGCTGAACGTGGTCAGCGCGCCGCGCGTCATCAGCATCTGCTTGCCGACTTCCACGATTTCCAGCAGCTTGGTCGGGTTGCTGTCGAGGTCGACCATGTTGCCGGCCTCCTTGGCTGCCGGCGTGCCGCTGTTCATCGCCACCGCCACGTCGGCCTGCGCCAGCGCCGGCGCGTCGTTGGTGCCGTCGCCGGTCATCGCCACCAGATGGCCCTCCGCCTGGTGGCGGCGGATCAAGGCCAGCTTGTCCTCGGGCGTGGCCTCGGCGAGAAAGTCGTCCACTCCCGCCTCCGCGGCGATCGCCGCGGCGGTAAGGCGGTTGTCGCCGGTGATCATCACCGTCTTGATGCCCATCCGGCGCAACTCGGCGAAACGCTCGCGGATGCCCCCCTTGACGATGTCCTTGAGCTCGATGACGCCGAGCACATGCGCGCCGTCCGCGACCACCAGCGGTGTGCCCCCCGCCCGCGCGATCGATTCGGCAACCGTCCGTACCGCTTGCGGCATCTGTCCGCCGGCGTCGGCAACGAACGCCGCGACCGCGTCGACGGCACCCTTGCGGATGTGACGCTCACCCGCATCGACCCCGCTCATGCGCGTGCGCGCCGAGAACGCCACGAAGCCGACATCATGCAACGGCCGTTCGCGCAGCGCGTATCGCTGCTTGGCCAGCACCACGATGGAACGGCCCTCCGGCGTTTCATCGGGCAGCGAAGCCATCTGCGCGGCATCGGCCAGTTCGCGTTCGTCGACACCAGGCGCCGGATGAAAAGCCGCGGCGTGGCGATTGCCGAGCGTGATGGTGCCGGTCTTGTCCAGCAGCAGCACGTCGACGTCGCCGGCGGCCTCCACCGCGCGGCCCGAGGTCGCCATCACGTTGGCGCGCAGCATCCGGCTCATGCCGGCAATGCCGATCGCGGAGAGCAGCGCGCCAATCGTGGTGGGAATCAGGCATACCAGCAGTGCGATCAACACGACCACCGACACCGAAGTGCCGCCTGCCGCCTGGGCGCTGTAGATGGAGAAGGGCAGCAGCGTCGCGCACACCACCAGGAACACCAGGGTCAACGCGACCAGCAGGATGGTCAGCGCGATCTCGTTGGGCGTACGTGCCCGCCGGGCGCCCTCGACCATCGCGATCATGCGGTCGAGAAAGGCCTCGCCCGGCCTTGCGGTGACGCGCACCACGATCCAGTCCGAGAGCACGCGGGTGCCGCCGGTAACCGCCGAACGGTCGCCGCCCGATTCGCGGATCACCGGCGCGGACTCGCCGGTGATCGCCGACTCGTCGACACTCGCCATGCCCTCGATCACCTCGCCGTCGGCGGGCATGACATCGCCGGCTTCCACCAGGACGACCTTGTCGCGGCTCAGTTCGTCACTCGGCACCGGCAACCACGAGGCACCGAAATGCGGCTGCTGCAGAACCTTGGCATACACGCGCTGCTTCGCCGCCCGCAACGCCGCCGCCTGGGCCTTGCCCCGCCCTTCGGCAAGCGCCTCGGCGAGATTGGCGAACCACACTGTCAGCCACAGACATGCGGCCACCGCAAAGACAAAGCCCGGGGTCGGCCCGGTGTGATCCTTCAGCGCGACGAACCCGAGCACGGTGGTCAACACGCTGCCGACCCACACCACGAACATCACCGGATTGCGCCACTGCGCCTCGGGTCGAAGCCGCCGCAGCGAATCGGCCAGCGCGGGCTTCAACAGCGCCGGAGCGAACAATGGATGCGCGGTGGATGGTTCCGTCATGGTCATGGCTCCTGTCAGTGCACGCCAAACAGCATCAAGTGCTCGGCGATCGGTCCCAGCGCCAGGGCCGGGATGTAGTTGAGTGCGCCAACCAGCAGCACCGTGCCGATCAGCAGCACCACGAACAGGAGACCGTGGGTTGGCATGCTGCCGGGCGACACCGCCAGACGCGGCTTGGCGGCGAGACTGCCGGCCAGCGCGAGCACCGGCACGATGACGAGGAAACGTCCAAACCACATCGCCACGGCAAGCATCACGTTGTAGAACGGGACGTTGGCGGAGAGGCCGGCGAACGCCGAACCGTTGTTGTTCGCGGCCGAAGTGAATGCGTACACGACTTCGGAGAAGCCATGCGCGCCCGGATTGAGCATGCCCGCGCGCCCCGCCTGCACCAGCACCGCCAACGCACTGCCCACCAGAACCAGGACCGGCACCGCGAGTATCACGATGGCGGTCAACTTCATCTCGAAGATGCCGATCTTCTTGCCCAGGTACTCCGGCGTGCGACCGATCATCAGGCCGGTGATGAACACCGCGAGGATGGCGAACACCAGCATCCCGTAAAGCCCCGAACCCACACCGCCAAACACGACTTCGCCGAGCTGCATCATGAACATCGGCACCCCGCCGGCCAGCGGCATCAGGCTGTCGTGCATCGCATCGACGGCACCGCAACTTGCCGCCGTGGTCACCGTGGCAAACAGCATGGAGGCGACCGTGCCGAAGCGCGTCTCGATACCTTCCATGCTTGTCCCGGTGAGGCCGAGATGCGCCAGCATGGGGTTCGGCTGCGCCTGCCCATGGACCCCGACCGCATACAGCGCGAGGAACAATATGCTCATCGCGGCCAGCACCGCGACGCCTTGCCGCCGGTCACCGACCATGCGCCCGAAGGTGAGCACCAGCGCGGCTGGGATCAGCAGGATGGCCAGCATCTCCAGGAAGTTGGTCAGGCCGTTGGGGTTCTCGAACGGATGGGCCGAGTTGGCATTGAAGAAGCCCCCACCGTTGGTGCCGAGCAGCTTGATCGCTTCCTGCGACGCAACCGGGCCCAGCGGAACGCTCTGCTGCGCACCTTGCAGGGTGTGCACCGTGACGTGCCCGGCAAAGTCCTGCGGCACCCCCTGGCTCACCAGGATCAGGGCGAACGCGAACGACAGCGGCAACAGGATCCACAACGTGGTGCGCAACAGGTCGCGCCAGGCGTTGCCGAGGGTCCTCGTCCCGCCACGCGTCAGGCCGCGGATCAGCACGATCGCCACCACGATGCCGGTCGCCGCGGACAGAAAATTCTGCACCGCCAACGCCAGCATCTGGGTCAGGTGGCTCATCGTCGATTCGCCGGCGTAACCCTGCCAATTGGTGTTGGTGACGAAGGAGACCGCTGTATTGAACGACGAATCCGGCGACACCGCGCCCAGCTGCGCCGGGTCCAGCGGCAACCAGCCCTGCACCCGCTGCATCGCATAGACGGCGACCAGGCCCACGACGTTGAAGACCACGACCGCGCCGGCGTAACGCCACCACGGCATGTCCTCGTTGGCGTCGCTTCCGACCAGGCGCAGCAGGCCCCGCTCGGTGACGCACATCCAGCGCCAGCGGGTGGCGAGTCGCCCGTCGAGTACGCCATCGATCCAGCGGCTCAACGGCCATGCCAGCGCAAACAGGACGGCCAGAAACAGCGCCACCTGGAACCAGGGGTTCGCGTTCATTCCAGGTGCTCCGCGTTGACCAGCGCATACAGCAGGTACGCGAACAATGCGCAGGCCAACAGCCCCGCCAGCACGTAGACCCAGGTCGGCTCACCGCTCATGACGCTGCCCCAGCCACCAGCAGGCCCGAATCAAACCGGTCATCGCCCAGCCGAAGCCGAGGATCAGCAGGATGTAGATGACGTCCATCGCCCACTCCGTCCTTCATTTGGCGCGGAAAAGCGTAGGCGTGCGGCCATCAAAGAGGTGCAGTGTTTGCCCCGC
>DATNBK010000137.1:0-2588 GCA_035571995.1 Rhodanobacter sp. | reverse complement strand
GCCGCGCGCTCGATGAACGTCAGCGGCGTCAGCGGCGCGTAATTCGCCTGGTTCTTGTCCAGGCCTTGCAGGTATGGGCTGCTGGCCACGCGTTCCTCCCATCGACGATCCACCCACATCTTATACGTGGCCGGGTCCGCCCGAAACGGTGTGTAATCCGCATCTCAAAGTGAGTTCGCCTGGGGCGACCGGGCGCTGGCACTGCCGGTTATCGAACGGCGATATGCGACGGGCCTTGCCGCTCTGGCAGCCAGGCGGTGCGGCCCCCGCGGCGCGAAAGACTGGCGAAGCGCCAGAACAGCAGCACCGCGGCCGCGGTCAAGCCGGCGATCAACCCCATCCACATGCCGCGCGCGCCCAGCCCCTGGGAGAAGCAGAGCCACCAGCCGACCGGCATGCCGATTCCCCAATACGCGAAGCCGGTGATGAACATCGGTATGCGCGTGTCCTTCAGACCGCGCAGCGCGCCGTTGGACGCAACCTGAATGCCGTCGGAAAGCTGGAAAATCCCAGCCAGTTGCAGGAGCCCCGCCGCGCCGGCCGCAACCAGCGGATCGTTCGTATAGACCCAGACCAGCATGCCCGGCAGCAGCAGCATCACGCTGCCGGAAACCAGTTGTGTCACCAGCGTGAAGGAGATGCCGGTAATCCCCGCCCGCCACACGCCGCCGCGATCGCCTCGGCCCACGGCGTTGCCCACCCGGACCGTCGTCGCCATCGCCAAGCCGAGGGGCACCATGAACGCGACGGCCGCCACATTGAGGGCCACCTGGTGACTGGCAACAGCGTCCTCGCCCAGCCGCCCGATCACCAGCCCGGCGGCACCAAACAGCCCTGCTTCCATCAGCACGGTGGCCGCCATCGGCAACCCGATTCGCAGCAGATGGAGGATGGCCGTGAAATCCGGCCGCCACGATCCCGTTTGCCAGCCAAGGCGGCGGTAGCGCCGGCTGAGCCGGAGATACACAATGAAGCCGAGGGCCTGCGCCCAGCACACCAGCGCGGTGGCGATGCCGCTGCCCAAGGAACCCAGCCCTGTCAGGCCCAGCCCGCCATACATCAGCACGTAGCCGACCGGCGCCAGCAGCAGCAGTCCGAGAAAGCCGAACACCATGGTCGGCCGGGTGATCGACAAGCCCTCGGAAAAGCCACGGCAGGCCATGTAGAGGGCAAACGCGGGTGCCCCGAAGCTGATCGCCCGCAGGAAGGCCGCGACATCCCGCGCCAGCGCGGGCGTTACCCCCGTGGCGGCGACCACGAGTGGTCCCAGCCACCAAAGCGCAAGCTGCATGCCGATGCCCACGGTGAGACCAAGCCACACGGCCTGGCGGAACAGCGGTGCCGTCTCTTCCCGCCGCCCGGCGCCGTTCAACTGCGCGATGGACGGCGGCAGCGCCATCATTACGCCGACAATGCCCATCAGCGGGAATGTCCAGACACTCGCGCCGATCGCCACCGCGCCGAGGACGTGCGCGCCGAGATGGCCCGCCAGCATCACGTCCACGACGTTCATGCCGATGCCGAAAAGCTGGCCTGCGATTAGCGGCCCGGCTAGGCGCCACGTGGCGCCAAACTCATGGGTGGCGCGAACCCTGGTCTCCGGCAGGGCAGACATGACAACGTCCTCGATTTTGCGCATTCCGCCGAACGGCGCACGCAGCGCCGGGGCAGGCGGGAATGCCTTCGTTCCCCGGCGTGCGAAATCAGGCCGACGGTGGAGCGGGAGACCGGTGGCTGGTGGTCAGGCTTGCGCTGGCATGGCTGGGCAGGCGCCGGTGTCTCCCGGCGATGAGACATGGCCGAACGGCGCTGCGCTGGCAACCGCCACGGGAACAGGTCTCCTATGACCGGGACTTCACGAGGCGCTCGGACACGCCGCCGCTGCAACCAGGGACGTGCTACCCGCCGTATACCAACTGCGGCAGCCACATGGTCAGCGGCGGGAAATAGGTGATGATGGCAAGGACGATCAGCAGCAGTGCCAGGAATGGCAGGATGCCGCGGATCACCTCGCCCACCGGCGCGGCCGAGATGGTGGACAGCACGAACAGGTTTAGCCCGACCGGCGGATGGACCAGGCCGATTTCCATGTTGTGCGTGAAAATGATCGAGAAATGCACCGGGTCGACACCCAGCGGCACTAGCGCCGGCGCCAGGATTGGCAGGACCAGCAGCAGGGTCGCAGTGACTTCCAGGAAGCAGCCCAGGATCAGCAGCAGCACGTTGATCGCCAGCAGGAACTGCCACGTGGCGAAATGGTGCTCCACGGTGAAGGCGACCAATTTCGCGGGAATGCCGGAGCCGGTCATCCAGTGGCCGAACGCCAGCGCGCTGGCGACGATCAGCATGATGGTGCCGGCGCTGCGCATCGCGTCGGCGATCACCCAGAGCGTGCGGGTCCAGCGGAAGCCGCGATAGAAGACCAGGCTGACCAGCAGCGACACCACGGCGGCGACGGCGGCGGCCTCCGTCACCGTGACGATGCCGCCATAGATACCCACCAGCACCACGACGGGCACGGCGAGCGCCGGCAGGGCGTGCAGGGTGACACGCAGCCTTTCACCCCAGGGCAGCCAGTCGTCCTTGGG
>DATNBK010000136.1:0-13878 GCA_035571995.1 Rhodanobacter sp. | reverse complement strand
AGGCTGCCGCCGTAACTCTGCCGACCCATCTCGGCAAAGGTTTCGTAGGTGCCCTGGATGATGCCCTGCGAGCCAATGTAGATCCATGAGCCGGCGGTCATCTGCCCGTACATCATCAGGCCCTTGCGGTCGAGCTCGTTGAAGTGCTCCCAGGTCGCCCAGTGCGGCACCAGGTTGGAGTTGGCAATCAGCACGCGCGGCGCATCGGTCGTGGTCTTGAACACGCCGACGGGCTTGCCGGACTGCACCAGCAGGGTCTCGTCCGGGTTCAACTCGCGCAGGGCCTGGAGGATCGCATCGAAGCACTCCCAGTTGCGCGCCGCGCGACCGATGCCGCCGTACACCACCAGCTCGGCCGGGTTCTCCGCGACCTCGGGATCGAGGTTGTGCTGGATCATCCGGTACGGCGCCTCGATCAGCCAGTTCTTGCAACTGAGGGTGCTGCCGCGCGGTGCGCGGACATGACGGGTCGGATCGTTGCGCGTTGCTGTGTCCATGACTGACTCCATTGAGGTATTGCTGTTGTTGCTGGGGAAACTCTGAACAATATGCTTTTGATCGTCATCCCCGCGCCGATAGATCAGAGTTTCCCTAGATCACCTGCACGCGGACTGGGCGTGCTGCTCGCCCTTCCGCTTGTTGCACCACCGGGTGTGCGGCTTGATCAGGCGGGCGTAAACCGCCCGTAGAACAGCCGCGACGTCAACTCGTTGAGGCGCATGTCGCTGCGTTCGCCGTAGGTCAGCACCGAGTTGATGCGCGGCGTCGCGCCCACTACCGGGGTCACCCGATGCATGGCGTTGCGCCCGTGGAAGAACGCCAGCGCGCCGGATGAACTCGGCATGACCTTTTCTCCCTCGCGGGTCCCTTGCAAGGCAGCCTGCACGCCAGGGTAATTCGGGTCGCCTTCCGAGCGCAGGTTCGGGTAATAGCGGAATTCACCGCCCGCCTCGGGCATCTGGTACATGACGGTGATGGAAAATTCGCTGCGGTCGAAATGCCAACCCAGTTCGTCGCCATCGCCCATCATGGTGACCTGCAGAGCATCGAGGGGATCGGCGCTGCGGAACAATACCGGCTTCTGCAGCACGGCGGCGATGAAGTGCATGAGATCGTCCGAGGCATACAGCCGGCGCAACGGCGCGTCTTGCGGGATGTAGTCATAGGCGATGCCATGCTTCACCGAGCGCACGAGGTGCGCCGTTGGATGCTCGGGCGGCACCGCAGGGTCGACTGGCTCGAAATACACCGTGTGGGGACGGCCGGACGTCCAGGCCTTGTCGGCAAGCTGCCCGGCCAAAACCACCATGGCCGCGACCGCACCCGGCGTGATGAAGCCGGCGAGGTTGCACGCCCCAGTGTCCGCCAGTTCGGCGCGGCAGGCGCTGACGAGTTCGCGGCCGCCCGTGCTGTCGAGGTCGTCGATCGGATACTTCTCCAGGTCGACGACATCTGCGTAGTCATTTACCTGATTTGATTTGACCGCCGGCTGCTGCATGACTGTTCTCCGAAGGTGGCGCATTGAGGCTGTGATACGGCCCATGATCATCGCCGCGGATATCAACAGCTGAAGGATTGCACCGGCGGGCCCTGCTGGCGACCACCCGCCAGCGGCTTGTGGGCCGCCATGGCTCAAACCGGCAAACCGCGGAACGCATCCTCCTGGACGAGCGCGCAGACGGCGCGTATATCGCCAGCCAGCGCACGATCCCGGTCGACGAAGGCGACCTTTTCGCGCAAGACCGCATAAGCTGCATGCACCCCGGTGCCGGCGTGGAACTCACCGGCATCGGCCAGTGCGGCTGCCAATTGCTGGACCTCGGCGGCGAACTGCGCGTAGGACGCGTCGCCCGGGCGCGGCGCGTTGTCCACCTTCGCCGCCAGGGCCTCCCAGCCGCCGCGGCGGGCCAGGCGTTGGGCCGCAGCCAACATGGTCTCGCGGTATTCCAGCGCCTGCGCCGCGGTATACAGCTCCAAGGCCAGCACATGGCCGAGATCCCCGGTCATGTCGAGCACGTGGCGCGCCTCGTTGGCGCCCATCGACACGTGGTCCTCGGCATTCGCGCTGGTCGGTATCGAATACACGGACGCCGGATGCGCGCGCGTGGCCAGGTCGTTGACCAGGGCGGCGGCGGTGTACTGGATGATCATGAAACCGGAATCGGTGGCGTCTTCGTTGCCGGTGAGGAACCCCGGCAGGCCATCATTCGTGTTCGGGTCCACCAGCTTGTTCAAGCGTCGCTCGGAGATTGAAGCCAGGACCGGGATGGCGACCTTGACATAGCTCATCACCAGCGCCAGCGGCATGCCGTGGAAGTGGCCCGCGGAGATCACCTGGTCCTCTATGAACGGCTCGTCGGCGTTTTCGGGAAAGACCAGTGGGTTGTCGGTGACCGAATTCAACTCGATGTCGATGACACGGCACGCCTGTGCCCAGGCGTCACGCACCGCACCGTGGACTTGCGGCATGCAGCGCAGGCTGTAGGCGTCCTGTGGCTGCACCTTCTTTCCCCCCTTGAACGGCAGGAAGCGCCGATAGAACGCTTCGCGGTCCTGCCGCCGGTTGGCCGGCACCCAGCTCCAGGCCAGGTCGAAACCAAGCTTGCGGTCATCCGGCTCGCTCCAGGCATCGGCGGTCCAAGGCTCGAAGCGCGGCACCAGGTGGTAGGGAATGTCCAGCAGCGTGGAGCCCGCGAGCAAGTCGCGCACGTGCGCGGCGGCAGCCACCTGCCCGGGGTGCGGACGCAAGGCGTGCACGTCGGCGCGGAGCGCGCCGCTGCGCCCGGCAAACGCGTCCAGTGTCATCGCAGCGGCCACATCGGCCGTATCCAGCAAGCGCTCCAGTGCATCCAGCGCCAGCGTCGCCATGGCCAGCATCTGCGCCGTGCCGTTGTTGAGCGCCAGGCCTTCCTTGAACGACAGCCGGACAGGTGTGAGTCCGGCACGCTTCAGCACCTCATCGCCAGGCAGGCGCTCACCCTGGTAGAACGCCTCCCCACCCCCGAGGAGCACGATCGCCAGGTGCGACAGCGGTGCCAGGTCGCCGCTGGCGCCGACCGAGCCCTTTTCCGGAATGACCGGCACCACGCCGGCGTTGAACATTGCCGCAAGCGCTACGAGCGTGCTCCGGCGGATGCCGGAATGGCCGCGCATCAAGGTGTTGATGCGGATCACCAGCATCGCCCGCACCACCTCGCTGCTGAGCGGTTTGCCCACGCATACCGCGTGCGTGACGATCAGGTTGTGCTGGAGCTCTTCCATGAGGCTGCCGTCGAATGACGGGCTGACGCGTGCATCCGGCACCCCGTCGCGCACGCGTCGCGCGCCCAGCAGCTTGTCGGCATTGCTGCCGAAGCCCGTGGTCACGCCGTAGGTCGGCTCGCCGCAACTGACCTTGCCGGCCAGGAAATCGGCGGCTTGCTGCACACGTTGCAGCCGGCCCTCGTCCAGCGTCACCACCACGCCACCACGAGCCAGCGCCACCAGTTGGGCGCGGGTCAGGCTGCTGCCATCGAGAAGGATCGATTCACCCACTTGAACAATGCTCCCTTGCGCACCAGGAACCACGGCTACGGGTCGGGCATTGCCGACGGCGCAAGCTGCATCCAGTCTTGCCAGCGCCAGCAACCATCGACCGACCCAACAACGTCACCCCCAGACATTGGTGACCGATGCCGAAGATAGGACAACCGCCCTCTTTTGTCTATACAATAAAAAATATACGGTGAAGCAACAAATGCTTGTTTCCTGCCCACGCGTCGCCATGCCGGAATGGATTGGCGACTGTTCGCCACCTGCCAAGCTGGCATAAAATCCACGATGCGGCGCGGAACCTTCGTCACGGACGCAGCCGACACCGTCAGCATGATTCCATCACCCCTGCGCAGTGCGGCCAATGCCGCGCAAGCAGGACGAGCACGGAACGAATAGTGAAACCTGGACAACCGCAGGGCCTGGGGCAACAGATACGCAGCGACATCGAACGGCACATCGCCAGCGGCGAGTGGCCCCCTGGACAGCGCATCCCATTCGAACACGAACTGATGGCGCAATACGCCTGCTCGCGCATGACCGTGAACAAGGTGCTGTCGCTGCTGGTCGAAAAAGGCCTGATCGAGCGCCGGCGCCGGGCGGGATCCTTCGTCCGCAAGCCGCATCCGAACATCGAGTCGGTGGCGCTGGACATACCGCACATCCCCATCGACATCGCGGTGCGCGGGCACGTCTACGGCTACCAGTTGATCCGCCGCCGCGTGCGCAAGCCGCGCAAGTCAATGGCACACGAGCTGGAACTTGCCCCTGGCGGCAGCCTGATCGCCATCCAGTGCCTGCACCTGGCCGACGGCAAGCCGTTCGCGCTCGAGGATCGCGTCATCAACCCGGTGGCCGTGCCCGACGCCCTGGAGCAGGACTTTACCCAGGAGGTCCCTGGGAGTTGGTTGCTGCAGACCATTCCGTGGACGCGGGCCGAGCACCGCATCAAGGCCGTCAACCTCGATCGGACCGAATCGGCCCTGCTCAAGGTGCCGCCAGGCACGGCCAGCCTGGTCATCGCGCGGCGCACCTGGCTGGGTAAGCAGCCCATCACCTTTGTCCGGCAGATGTTCCTGGGTGACTCCTACGACCTGGTCGCGCACTTCCGGCCATCAGCGTCCTGATCCTGCGGCCCGTGCCGGCAGGCACGCGGTGGCGAGTCGCCGGCGGAGCTCCCGCCGGCCGTGGACCGACGGGCGCGACGCCATCACTGCCGGTCGCGTCGCCTCACTTTGACGGCGCGCCCAGCAAGCCTTTGACCGCCGCGACATCTTTTTGCAACGCCGCCTTCCCCGTCTCGGCCATTGCCGAAAGCGTGGCATAGCCTTGCTGGTTGACTGGGCGCAACGGCGTGAAACTGCCGTCGATTTCCAGGCCCAGCATCGCCAGCCTTTCAGTCACGCGGGTCTCGACCACCAGGTCGCCTTCGCTGGATTGGATGTCCAGGTTGACCATCGCGCCAATGTCGCGATCCAGGTCCGATGACACGGCCTTGGCGCGGCCGGCGACGACCTGCCCACCCGCCACCGCCTGCTGCAGCCGCGTGCGTGCCGCGAGCGCCTCGTTGAGTTGGCTGTTGAGGCTGTCGATGGCCTGGTTGATCTGCGTGGCCAGGCCGACGCGTGCCTGCATCTGCGCGGGGGTCGTGGCCAGCCGCGGATCGAGCTTGACCTCGAACGGCTGCTTGGACACCGCGGTGTTGTCGTAGCTCAAGGTGACCTCGTAGGTCCCCGGTGCAATCGTCGGTCCCACGATCTTGTCCACGCCACCCTCGGTGACATAGAAGCCATCCACATATCGCGCGGGTGCGTAGCGGAAATCCCAGGCGAAGTGGTTCATGCCAGCATGCAGTGCCTTTGGTTTCTTTGCCTTGCCGTTGTCCAGCCCGCGCGGCAGAATTTCCTGGTAGGGCAAGTCGTAGCTGCGCACCACCTGGCCGTCCGCGGTGCTGAACGTGAGCTTGGCCGGCGTACCCGGTTGATACGAAGGCGGCAGGTAATAAAACACGTCGGCAACAGCTGGGCGGTTCTCGCCACCCACGCTGCCGCCACCAAAGCCGGCGCTGCGCTTGACCAGCCAGGCCGGTTGCGGCGCGAACAGGTAGGGCTGGTCGGACGCCACTTGGGCGCTGGCCAATTGCTCCACGAAGCCCAGGTTGTCCAGAATCCAGACGCCGCGGCCATGGGTGGCGATAACGACGCTGTCTTGCGGCGCCTGTATCGCGATGCTGCGCACCACGACCGAGGGCAGGTTGAGCGCGAACGATTGCCAGTGCACTGCATCGTCCAGGCTCAGGTACACGGTCTTGCTGCTGCCCAGGAACAACAGACCTGGATGGTCGGGATCCTCGCGGATCGTCTCGAGGTACTGATCCCCAGGCACGCCCTGGACGATCGGCTGCCAGTGCTTGCCGTAATCGCTGGTCTTGTAGGCATACGGCTTGAAGTCGTCCCACATGTAGCGGCTGGCCGTCATGTAGGCGGTGCCGGCATCGACGTGCGAGGCCTCGAGGTCGGTGATCGTGATCCACGTCGGCAGGCCTTTCGGCGTCACGTCGTCCCAATGCGCACCACCATCGCGGGTGACGTGCACCAGCCCGTCGTCGGATCCCGCCCAGATGACGTCGTCACTCCTGGGCGACACGCTCAGGGCCGAAAGCGTGTCGAAGAGTTCGGCGCCGGAGATGTCGTGGCTGATCGGCCCGCCGGGCAGCTCCTGCTTGCTCTTGTCGTTGCGCGTCAGGTCGGGGCTGATGCGGGCCCAGGTGTGCCCGAAGTCCGTGCTTTTGAGCAGGTACTGGGTACCCGTGAGCAACACGTTCGGGGCGTGCGGCAGGAACGCGTTTGGATGCCTGATCCAGCCGGCGCGGTATTCCATTTCCGAAGCGGGTGCGCCGTTGTAGTAAAACGGCGACGGGTCGATGCTTCGGTTCACCCCGGTACGGTGGTCGAGGCTGTCCATCAACGAAAAGTAACCGTTCCCGTAGGTGATCCAGTGCTTGTCGGGCTGCGGCGTCACCCAACTGCTCTCGCCACCGGCTGCGGCATCCCATACTGGCGGTATCTTCCCGTGGCGCACGGCACTGGGACCCACCCACGCGCGGTTGTCCTGCTGCGCCACGTAGATGTTGAACGGGAACTGGTCGTCCACGTTCACGTGGTAGAGCTGCGCGGTCGGCTGGTTGTCCTGCGCACTCCAGGTCGAACCGCCGTCGCGCGACACGGTGGCACCGCCGTCATTCGATTCGATGAACAGCTTGGTGTCGTTCGGGTTGATCCAGAACGCGTGGTTGTCACCGTGCGGCGGTTTGAGTTTGTCGAGCGTCTTGCCGCTGTCGTGCGAAACGTACACATTGACGTTCGGCATGTAGATCGTGTCCGCATCCTTGGGGTCGACGTAAACGCGCATGTAATAGAACGCGCGCTGGGTGAGCTCGTCGTCGCCGTTGACGAACGCCCAGGTCCTGCCGGCGTCGTTCGACTTGAACAAACCGCCGGAGTGGCCCTGGTAGTTGGCCTGGATCAGCGCGTAGACGACGTTTGGATCGCTGGGCGCGACCGCGATCCCGGCCTTGCCGATGATCCCGTCCGGCAGGCCTGGGTTGTGCGTGATGTTGCTCCAGTGCGCGCCGCCATCGGTGCTCTTGTAGATGCCGCTGCCAGGGCCGCCGCTGGAAAACGTCCAGGCCCGCCGCGAAGCCTCCCACGCCGTGGCGTACAGCGTGTCCGGGTCGGACGGATCCATCGCCATCGTGACCACGCCGGTGTGGTCGTTGATGTAGAGCACCTTGTTCCAGGTCTTGCCGCCGTCGGTGCTCTTGAAGACCCCGCGCTCGGGGTTTGGTCCCCAGACGTGGCCAAGCGAGGCGGCATAGACCACGTCCGGATCCTTCGGATCGACGAGGATCCAACTGATGATGTGCGTGGCGTCCAGCCCGACGTGTTGCCAGCTCTTGCCGCCATCCACCGACTTGTACATCCCCTCCCCGGTCAGGAAGGTATTGCGGATGTCCGATTCGCCTGTGCCGACGTAGATGACCTTGGGGTTCGATGGCGCGACCGCGATCGCGCCAATGACGTTGTTCGTGAAATGGCCGTCCGAGATGTTCTTCCAAGACTGGCCATAATCGAGGGTTTCCCAGACCCCGCCATCGGTCGTGCCCATGTAGAAATGGCTAGGCTCGCTGGCGATGCCGGCCACCGCAATCGAACGCCCGCCGACATAGGGACCGACGTTGCGCCATTGCAGTGCACCTGTGAGTCCTGTCGAGGGCACGGTGGCTGCAATCGACACGGCGGAGGCAAGGGCGAGACCCGCCAGGGCGACGAGCCTGGTCAGGATGTGGGCATATCGCATGGTCGATTCCTTAATTGGTGCACGCGGCGCGTTTTCGGACGTCCCTACCAAAGACTACTCCGCGACCACGGTCGCCCGCCCACCCGGCTGTCCGCGGGCACGCCGCAGGTCCCGGAGGCGGAGCCGCGGCCGGCGCGGAAAGCGCGTGTGCCGGTCCCGTATTTCCGGACCTCACTCGGCGGTCAGCTTCTTCGTCAGGCTGTACCAGAAATCCAATGCCGGCTGGAACTCCCCAGCAAGGATGCGCTCGTCTATGCCATGGGCGTGGTTGTCGTTGGGTTTGCTGAAGAACGGGGTGACGCCGTATGCGGGCAGGCCCTCGTTGCGGAAGAACTGGTTGTCGGAGGCGCCAGAGCCTTGCGAGGGCACCACATCGACGCCGGGGAAACGCTCGCGTATCGACGCGGCAATCACATCGAACAGCTCGGGCACGATGGGAGACGCCTGGCTCACGACCGGCTGCGGGTCCTGGATCGTGATCTTGACTGCGGGGTCGTCGATCACTTTCGCCAGTTGGGCCTTGATGTCATCCGGGCTCACGCCTGGCCAGACGCGGCAATTGATGTTCGCGTTCGCCTGCTTCGGTATGGCGTTGAGCGCGTGGCCGCTTTCCATCGTGGTGCCAACGCAGGTGGTGCGCAACTGGCCCACGTAGGCCGGGTCGCCCGAGAGCGTCGCGGCCGCCTTGGCGTCTTTTGGATTCGCCGCAAACGCCTTCATGGCCGCGCCCAAAGGTCCTTGCACGTGTTCACCCAGGCCCTTGAAGGAGGCCAGGGTGATCTCGTTGTAGGTCACTGGAAACTGGTATTGCTCGACCCGCGCGAGTGCGCGCGACAGGGTGTACAGCGGATTGTTGTGCAAAGGGGCGCTGGAATGGCCGCCCGGGCCGGTGGCGGTCAGCAGATAATCGACGTTGAGCTTTTCGGCAGCTCCGATGCGATAAAGTTCAGGCTTCAAGTCGTCGCTGTAGGTACCGCCGCCACCTTCGGCATCGAGCACATATTCGACATCCTTGTATTTCGGCGCCAAGGTTCGTGCCGAGGCAAAGTCCGTTTCTTCGTCTCCGGTCAGTATGACGATGAGACCGCGCTTTGGCGCGTAGCCTTCCTTCTTGAGCCGCATGAGGGTCTGCACGAGCACGACGACCTCGTTCTTCATGTCCGCGACGCCGCGGCCATACAGGTAATCGCCTTCCTTTGCCAGTTCGAACGGCGGGTGCGTCCAGCGGTCGGCGTCGGCGGCGACGACGTCCATGTGCGCGTTGATCAGGATAGGCTTGGCGTCGGTGCTCCCCTTCCACCGCAGCACCAGTGCCGCGCTCTTGTCGATGCCGTCAATCGGAACGACTTCAATGTCGGATTTCGCGAACCCGGCCGATTCCAGCGCATCGGCGAGATAGTGGGCATACGCGATGGTCTGCTCGCCGTGCCCGGTCGCGCTCTGGAAGGCGATGGAGCGCTTCAACATGGCCATGGTTGCATCCAGCGTCCCGGGCTTCGCCGTGACCGCGGCGTCAGGCTTGGGCGGCGTCGCTGTACTGGCAGCATCGGTTGGCGTGCCAGCGGCGCTCGATGCCTCCTGCGTGCCGGATGAACACGCCGCGAGCAAGGCCAGCCCTGCGCCCACGCATACGTACGAAAGCTGCTTCTTCATCGATCTGCTCCGGTGTAGATGGCCGTTGCGCGTGCCAAAGAATGATCCCTGTATGAGCCCGTCCGCAGGCGGGCTGTTACAAAGCCCTCGCGATCAGAACTTGACCGTTGCGCGGGCCCAGTAATAGCGCCCGAGCAAGTCGTACGTCGCACCATCCGTGTTGTTCGTGTTGAGGTTGCTGTTCTGGTAGATCAGCGGTGGCTGCCGGTCGTTGAGGTTGTCCACGCCAATGTCGAAGCGGGTACGGATCTTGGGTATCGCGTAGCCCAACTGGATCGAGTTGTACAAGACCGACGCCATGGGGATATCGACGCCGGGAATGGCGGCGTCGCCGTTGTGCAGCGTCAGCCGATGGACGTAGCGTGTCTGCCATTGCGCATTCCAGTTGCCCTTTTCCCAGTTCACGGTGGCCGTGCCGCGCCAACGCGCGATATTGCCGAATTGCTGGCTGAAGGTGCCGGCGTAATCGATGGACTTTGCGCCCGGCTGGCCCGGCGTCGCACTGTTCTTGTAGGTCGCGACATAGCTGGTGGCGAGGCCAAGGCGGAAATTGCCCGGGTCCACGTTGCCCAGGTTGAAATGCGGCAGCTTGTAACGCAGCGTGTAGTCGATGCCACTCGTGCTCAGGCTGCCCAGGTTGACCGCCGGCGTGTTGACGTAATAAATCTGCCCCGGCTGCCGCGTGGTGTCGTCGTAGCGCACGATGAAGCCGCAATACGGGCTGGCGTTGTTGTTGTAGCAGGCATTGACCACGGTGTCGGTCTGGATCGTGGTGAGGGTGTCGAAGAGATAGATGTGCCAGAAGTCGACGCTGGTCGACAAGCCGGGAATGAACTCGGGGTCGTAGACCAGGCCGAAGTTGACGGATTTGCCATGTTCCGGCTTCAGCTTCGCGCCGGCGGCAATGGCACCCGAGTAGCGCCCGGTGACCTGCAGGATCGAATTTCCCGCCCAATCCGGTGGCACGAATCGGCAGGCATTGGCATGCTGGGCGAGTTCGGCGGCCGTGCGGTGGGCACAAGGGTCATTCAGGGCCGCGCCGCCGCCCCCGGTGGACAGGCCGTCATACAGCATGTTCAGGTTTGGCGCGCGGAAGACCTCGGAGATCGTGCCGCGGACCAGCAGGTCCGCGATCGGGCGCCATTCGATCGCGATCTTCTTGTTCGTGGTCGTCCCGGTCGTGCTGTAGTCGGACGTACGGATGCCCAGGTCGAGGTTCAGGGTGTGGGCAAACGGCTGGTTCGACAACAGCGGTATCAACGCCTCGCTGAAGAGTTCCTTGACGTTGTAACTGCCGCGGCCTGGCGACTGGCAGCCGCCCGAGTTGCAGGTCATGGTCGCCGGATCCAGGATCGAATCCGGGCTGACCGTATAGTTCATCGATTGCTTGCGGAACAAGGTGCCAACCGACAACTGGACCGCTCCGGCCGGCAACGTCCACAACTCGCCGCTGGCATCGACCTGGGCCTGCTTCGTGGCCCGGGTCAGGACGTATTGCGAGGGTTCCCTGGCGGCTTCGAACTGCTTGCTGACCGTCGGATCACCCTGGTTGAAGATGTTCGCGCCGGCATCGATTGCCGCCTGCATCTTGGATGCGACCATGACGACCGGTTCCACCATATTGCGCTTGGTGTGGCTGTAGTTGATCGAGGCGTCCCAGATCCAACTGCTTTCCTGGCCGAAGTTGCCGCGCAAGCCGGTGTTGATCTGCCCGGTGTCCGTGGTGAAGAGATGGATGCGCGGACCAATGCCGGTCAGGCGGGTCTGGAAGCGGTAGCCGCTGTTGGGATCGCCCGGGATCGGATTCTGGCTGAACGTGACGCCGAAGGGATTGATCGGGTTGCTCGCGGAAATGCTGAAGAGCGGGCTGGTGCCATAAGGCGTAGATGCGTCCTGCCCGCTGGACACCGTGTGGTTGTAGAACGCGTCGACAAACGCGGTCGTGTTGTCGGTGATGTTGTAGCTCCCGAGCACGAAGCCGTTTGTGCGCTTCTGCGCGGTCTGCAGGTAATTCGATACCGCGTAGTTGTAGTTGTCGCTCGCACCACGGTAGCAGCGGTAATCGTCCAGGCTCGATCCATCACCCTTGTCACGGGTGACATACATGGTCCCCGACGAATTGACGGCACAGCCGTAGCGGCTTGCGAACGACCCGGGCAACTGGATCCTGCCGTTCGGGATGCTGCTGGATCCGGACGGCGTGATGACGCCGCCGGACAGGTACAGGACCTGGGCGGCGAACTTGCGCGCCGGATTCAGCACCGGATCGTACTTGTTGAAGTCGACGCCGCCGACGATGCTGTACCTGTCGCCCGTACTCCCGGCAGTCAGCGTCATGCCACGCCGTTCGGCGTCGCCGTGACCGGAGATGCCGCCGTTCACGCTGAGCTGCGCGCCCTGGAAATCCTTGCGCAGGATGAAGTTGACCACGCCGCCAATCGCATCCGAGCCGTATACCGTCGAGGCGCCTTCGGCCAGCACGTCCGTGCGCTCGATCATGTCCGTCGGGATCAGATTGACGTCCGGATTCGCCATGCGCTGGCCGTTGACCAGCACGAGCGTGCGTTCCACGCCAAGGCCGCGCAGCGATACGCGCGAGGCGCCGTCGCCGGCCTCGCCCGCGGGCGTCGCCCCGCCGCCGCCGTTGCTGTTATTCTGCGGGTTCGTGGCGTTGCCGGAAATGGACGGCAAGGCCTGCAGGACATCGCCCAGCACGGGCTTGCCGCTCGCGCTGATGCTCGCGCGGTCCAAGGTGACCACCGGGCTCGCGGTCTCGATGTCGACACGCCGGATCAGCGAACCCGTGACGACGACTCCCTTCAGGTTCTGCGCTTGCGCAGTTGCCGGCGGGGTCGACTGGATAGCTTCCGCGGCATCTTGCGCCGCCTCCGTGGCATGCAGCGGACCCGCCAGTCCGAAGGCTCCCGCCGTCAACGCCAGACTTACCGCTATCGAAAGGCGATTCATGTCCAATTTCATGGGTTAACCCTCAGTTGCGCTGATTGCCAAGCTGCAGTTGCGATCGGGTACGTCAGTTGATGGCCAGATCGATGGTTGGGAGCGTCGGCCGCGTGGATTCGTCGACGCCCGCCGTGGCCGGTCTCATCCACGCCGGTAAAACTGGTTGAACAGGAACTTGAACGTGCCCTGGGGCTGGCCGCGCCACTGCGGCGCGAAGCCGTACAGCAGCACCTTGCCTTTGCCGTATTCAACCTCGAGTGCGGCTGCCAGGCCTTGCAGGCGTTCCGGGTGGACGGCAAAGCCGCTCTGCAGCGAGCTGCCGGTCGAGGGATACGACGCCAGTACCGTGCCCTTGAATCCCGGCTTGGTCTGGAACGCCGGGCTATTGAGGAACATCACCGACGGACTCTGGCGCATGCCCTGCGTCGCGCTCGATGGTTCGCCCAGGTTGACTCCGAACAGCGCGCCGGCGCAGAAGAACTCGCTCTCGCCCAGGCCAGCCAGCGCGTTCTCCACCGGCAGGTCGAACAACTCGGCAATAGCCACCGAGGAGTGGTTCATGGCCACCAGGGTGCCTCCGTCGTTGACGAACGCCTTCAGCGCGTCCACGCCAGCCTGGTCAATGCCGCCGACAAACTCCTCGGGCATCGTGCCCGGCTTGAACATGCCGTCGACGAGGCGCGCCGCAGGCTTTTGCCCGCCTCTTCCAATCGTGTCGGGCAACACGATGACATCCACTTTCGAACGCAGCTTGCCCTTGCGGATGTCGCCGTTGTGCAAGGTCACAGGCGCAAAACCGTACTGCTCCAGCACCCATTGCGTCCATCCAGCATCAGTACCCGCCTGGTCCTGGCCCCAGGGACGGTAGTTGCCCACGCGCGCCTTGCGTACAGGCGTGGCCTGGTTGCCGGAAGTCGCGGCAATCGCCGTCACGCCATATTCGGCGAGAATGCCGCCGAGGGTTTTCGCGTCCACGCCACTCAAGATCATGGAGCCGGCATCATTGCCGGCGTCGGTGAAAGCGACGCGGCCCTTTTTCGCCAGCACCGCGTTTGCCACCTTGAAGCTTGCATTGCTCCCGTGGCTAATCGCGTAGGCCGATCCGCTACCCTGCAATCCGCCTGGTGTCTTCGCCACGCTCACGCGCTGGAGCGAAGCGATGACATCGGCGGGCAAGGCGCTGCCGATCGCCACCGCATCCACGCCGAACTGCAGTGGCAACGTCCACCCGGTGGCATCGTATGGAAGCTTGGGCGGCAAGCCGTCCTTGTCCAGGAACACGGCCGGATATTTCTGCCGCTCGAACAATTCCTGTACAAGCCCGGCAAAGGGCTGGTTCATCGGGATGATCCAGGAGCCCGCCGGATACGATGC
>DATNBK010000135.1:0-8165 GCA_035571995.1 Rhodanobacter sp. | reverse complement strand
GCGCGAGTATTCATAGCCCTTGTGCACGCCCGGGCTCTGCTGCACATAGGTCGAGGTGGCGTAGATCGGCGTCATGATCGCGCCGGTGCTGGGGTCGGGGTGCTGGCCGGCGTGGATGGCGCGGGTACCGAGGCCACGGGTTTTCGGTAACTTGTTGGTGCTCATCAAATTCATCCGTGTGGGCGGGTGCGGGGGCAGGCCTGCCGGCACCCGCATTGAACGGCAGAATCGTGCATTCTAGCGTTTTCTCCGCCAGATCATTCGCCAGCCGCACGCGCCCTGTATAAACCAAGTTCACCCTGACCCGCGACTTGGGTCTCGTGGTTTCCGGCCAAGAGGCCGCGCCGCGGAACCTCCAGACATTTTCCGCCGTGCGACCGCAGCGCAACGCCCTGGCGCATCGCGTCAGGCGTTGGGAGCTCCCGCCACGGCGGCCCGGGCATCGCCTGACCGGGCGCGGCGACGGCGAAGTACCGCCATGCACGGCCGCTCCACCAGGTGCCATGACAGCGCCGCCAGAACAACGGTGATCGGCACCGCGATAGCCAGGCTGAGGTAGTTGTTCATCGTCGGATGCAGGCCCGACAGCGATTGCTGCACCACGAATCCGTAGAGGTAGATGCCGTAGGAATAGTCATGCGTCGGCACCAGCCGACGCAGCTTGGGCGTCGATCCCAGCCACAACACGCCATAGACGAAGGCCGGGTAGAGCAGGATCGGGCTGAGTCGCGCATGGCGTATCACCAGATATGCCAGCAGCAGGGCGAGCGCCGGCCGCCAGTCGATCACGACGCGATCGCGGAAGGCATACAGCAGCATGCCAAGCAGGAAAAACGGCACCGGATAGAAGGAATAGGCCAGCGGCAAGATGAAGAAATTGCCGAGAAAATGAGAGCCCGGCGGATACTTGACGCATATCGCGAACGCCACACTTGCCAGCACCACCACGGCAAGCGTCCGTCGCCTGGACCCGATACAGCCAAGCAGCCCCGCCACCAGCACGATCACATAGCATTTCAGCTCCACCGGCAAGGTCCAGACCGTCGCGTTCACCAGCGACCTCAGGTGGTTCGCCTCGAAAAGCTGCGGCAGCGGGCCACCGACCGGATCGATCAGCAACGCATTGTGGAATAACCAGCGCCAGGTCTGCGGATCGGAAAGGAAGGCGGACAGCGGCAACCCCGAAAAGACCGGCCCGACAACCAGCACGATGAACGCGGCACAGACCATGGCGCCAGGCCAGATACGCAGTACGCGCAGACCGATGAACCTGAAGGTGGAGGACTGGTTGGCAAAACTCGCGGACACCAGCATGCCGCTGATCATGAAAAAGGCATACACCGCGAGGCTGCCAAACGACTCGAGATGGCTGAATCGCAGCATGGACTCCATCTCGCCACCCTGGATTCCGTAGGAATGCCCGAGCATGACCATCAGCGCCGCGATGAGCCGGATCAGGTCGAAATTGTTGTTGCCGCGGATCAGCGTTTGCGAGAGTCGATTCATGCGTTTTCTTCGGCGAGACGGCGTAACGACGGGGTGGAAGGGTTGCCAGCCATCTAGTCGGCGCAGGGCAAACGAGGGCTGGAACGCAGAGCCGGTGGTGGATCGGGCACGACCAGTTGCAGGCCGTCGACGACACCGTACCACTGCGTTGAATCGCGAACGCAAAGCAGCCTGGACCACAGCGGACGATCGTCGATCACGTAGAACGTCGACGGTTCCGCCCGCCCCTGCAGCAGCAGCTCGATCCGGGTCGTTCTCGCCGCCGCGATGCGCGGTCCGTTCTCGCGTGCGAGGTAGGCGACATTGATCGTCATGCCATGCATGGCTGCATAGTCCGCGACCAGGCGATAGTTTTTCACGTAACTGAGCATGCCGGCCGGCACGCTGGCCGGTTGCAGGTAGACCAGATGCCGATAGCCAGCCGCCAGCTCGTTCCACAACGGCGACACCATGTCGGATTTCCACCCGCGGGTTGCGCTCATTGAATGTCTGACGTCTACCGCGGCCTTCGAAAGATCGCCCACCTGGACCAGTACGCAAAGCAACATGACCCAGCGCGCGTGGCGCGCACCGAGATTACGCAACAGCAGGAACAGGCTGCCGATCAGCAGCAGGTACCACATCGGCCACATCATCCGCGCCGCGCCGCGAAATACGTCGTAGACATGCTCCAACCAGGTCGGTAACGGATAGGCAAATAGCAGCTTCTGCGCGAAGTACACGTGGTTTCCCAGCGCATAGATGAAAAGGATGAGGCAGACGCCGGTCAACACCAGCCAGGTCGAGGCGGCGATCGTGCCGACCTCGGCCTCGACCTCGACCGCTGTGCGCCGCAACCTCACCAGCCAGGAAACCGCCGCGATCGGCAGCAGCAGCAAAAATCCCAGGCCGAAATAACCAAAGCCATCGGAGGCAAGAATGTCGAGGTTCGACGCCGGCAGCACCCAGGACCACACGCCGGCAAGAGGGTTGCCCGTCCACAACGGAAACCACAGGTCCAGGTGGGTGCGAATGGGCATCGTCGATATCGATGCCGGCACGAAGTAACCCACGGCCAACATCAGTATCGTCACCAGGATCACCGCGATGATGGCGTGCGTGAGCAGTTGCGCGCGGCCGCACTCGCGGCGCCACCAACGTTGGATCAAGTCGCTTCCCCACAACGCCGCCAGCATCACGAACAGGTAGGCATGCACCAGGATCGCAACGCAGAGCAGGGCCAACCAGGCGCGCCTGCGGAATGCCTTGTCCAGGACCAGACAAAAGCCCGCCAGCAGCAGCCATTGGGCGGCCAATGCCGGGTGAAGATAGATGCGGACCAGGAAGATCGACGCGGTCAGGAAGAATACGGTACCGGCCAACTGGGCCAGCGGATCACGGGTGAGCCGCCGCATCAGTTTGCAGGCGAACCACCCCTGCAGCAGAAAGCACGTCAGGTCCCACAACCCGAGATACTGGAAGTTTTCATGCAGCCAGTGGGAGAACGGCTTGAGCGCCAGCGCCATCAGCGGAATGCTGTCAGACAGCACGATGGTCCCCGGCGCATCGCTGCCATAGGCGGGGTTCGCGCCCAGCGGCCACTGCCACCAGGACCCGAGGCGGAAGAACTGCCAGGCGAGATATTGCGACTGCGTGTCGATGCCGGACATCACCCAGCCGATATGCCCGGGCGCCAGCGTGTAGGCCCCGGCCCAGGCCCAGAAAGCCAGCAATCCCAATCCCAGGGCAAGCAGGGAGGGCCAACGGACCCGCGATTTGGATAGCTCCATGGTTTGCCTTGCGGCATCCTCGAAGAAAAGTTTCCGATCCGCGCGCCAACACCATGCACGTCACCCATGGCCCCCTCAGGCCCCGGCCACTGCCTTGCACGCCGCCATAACGATACGCGAAACGCCACGGCCTGCGGCTCGTCAGCGATCGCGCTGACGATTTTCCGGCCCGACCGCGACACCGGCGTTGTTCCAGACACCGCCCTTTTGCGGCAACATGCAGCCTCTGAAGGCTTGGCCGTGACCTGAGCCAGCGCGGCAACCCGGAACATCATGAAATTTCTGTTGTATGCCCAGGTGGCGCAGGACACCGTCGACCAGCAACTCGGAACGGCTGACTACAGCTATTTCTTCCTGCTGCGTGCCTACTCCCCGGTGTTCGCGGAACTGGGCGAGGTCATCCAGCTGCGCGAGTTCGCGAACGCCGAAGCGATCCATGCACAATGCGTCGCGCGCAACGAACCCTGCGTATTGATTTCGTTCGCGCCACCGCACAAGACGCCGATCGGCTTGGCCTGCCCCGTGGTGCCGGTGTTTGCCTGGGAGTATCCGGATATCCCCGAGCGGATCGAAGAGGCGAGCTGGCTGGACGACCCGCGGCATGACTGGCGCCAGGTGTTCGCCCTCACCGGGCGCGCCATCACCCTGTCCAGCCATACCGTGGATGCGGTCAAGCGCAGCATGGGCGAGAGCTTTCCGATCGTGGCGATTCCCGCACCGATCAGGTCGATCACCTGGCACGAGGCGATGGGCAGGCTGCCCGATCCCGCGCAGGGCGGCCTGCTGCGAGTCAACGCCAGCCTGGCGGACAGCCGCCGCATGGGCCTGGACGCCAGTGGCCTGATCAGTCTTGAGGAGGAGGACGGCACGCCCTTCGATCCCGCCGACGCCAGCATCCTGCCGGCGCGGCCGGCCACCCCGGAACGGACCGGCGAATCCGCCCAGGTCATCGAACCCGACGAGCCCGAGGACGACTCGGGCGCATCGGCTCCAGTCAACTGTGGCTGGGACCTGCCCCCGGCGATACCGATCCGCACCCGCTTGCGCGGCCTGGTCTATACGGCGGTGCTGACCCCGACCGCCGGACGCAAGAACTGGGAGGACCTGATCACGGCGTTCTGCTGGACGTTCCGCGATGTCGAAGACGTCACCCTGATCCTGAAACTGGCCGGTACCGACCTGCAGCGTCACCATCACCAACTGCTGATGCTGCTGACCAAACTGTCGCCGCTGCGCTGCCGCGTGATCGCCATCAATGGCTACCTGCCGGACGAGGACTACGCGGCCCTGGTACGCGCCACCACCTACTACGTGAACACCTCGCTGTGCGAAGGCCTGTGCCTGCCGCTGGTGGAATTTCTCAGCGAAGGCGTTCCGGCCATCGCGCCGGACAATACCGCCATGGCCGATTACATTCGCGACGAGTTCGCCTTTGTGGTGGCGAGCTATCCGGGCATTCCCACGGTCTGGCCGCATGGCGACAGCGAAGTGAACCGCACCTCGTATCACCAGCTGGACTGGGAGTCGCTGAGCGACGCCTTACGACGCAGCTACGAGGTCGTCCACCACGACCCCGCCCGCTACCGCGCGATGTCGCGGCGCGCCTGCGAAGCCATGCAGGCGTATTGCGGACCCGCGGCCGTGAAGTCGCAGCTGCACGCCTTCCTGTGTCCCTGGTTGCCGCTGCGCGACGAGGAAAATGATTTGCCAGCGCCCGCAGCGGATCGGCCAAGGCAGGCGGCCTCATGCGGCTGATCGTCCATACCAATACGGCAGCGGCCCGGATCGCCCAGCAACTGGGTCGACCGGAGTACAGCTACCGCTTCGTGCTGGATGAGTTCCGGCCCTTGCTGGACGAGCTGGGCAGCGTGATCGAGGTCGACGACCCGCAGCGCGAGGTGGACGTGATCCACGCACGCTGCCGCCGCGACGGCGAACCCTGTGTATTCCTGTCCTTCATGCCGCCGAACAAGACGCCGATCGGGCTGGCCTGCCCCACCATCCCGGTGTTCGCCTGGGAATACGAAACGCTGCCCACCGAGGAATTCGGCGGCAAGCCGCGCAACGACTGGACACGCGTGCTGGCCAAGCTGGGCCACGCGATCACTCATTCCAGTTTCACGGTCGAGCGCACCCGCACCGCGCTGGGCGACGATTTCCCCATCGCCTGCGTGCCGGCCCCGTTGTGGGAACGCATGCAGGAACTGCGCGGATCACGCCCTGCCCCGACCCGGCTGCACATCGACGGCCTGGTGATCGACAGCCAGCGCGTTGACCTGTCAGCGTATCGCAAGAGCCTGTTGCTGGCCGCCGAACCCGAGGTGCTGCCGCTGCCGCAGGGCCATGCGGCGGAGCGCGGCGTGCTCGATCTCGATGGCGTGGTGTACACCGCCATCTTCAATCCGCACGACGCCCGCAAGAACTGGATGGAGATGCTCAGCGGCTTCTGCGACGCCCTGCGTCACCAGCCCGACGCCACGCTGCTGATCAAGCTGACCCATCACGACCCTGCCGACATCATCCCCACCTATCTGGAGCAGCTCTACAAGATGGGCCGCATGTCGTGCCGGGTGCTGCTGGTGCACGCCTACCTGCAGCGAGCGGACTACAACGCGCTGTTGCGCGCCACCACCTACGCCGTCAACACCTCGCATGGCGAGGGCCAATGCCTGCCGCTGATGGAATACATGTCGGCCGGCAAGCCAGCGCTGGCCCCGCGGCATACCTCGATGCGCGATTACGTGGACGACGACGGCGCGTTCGTGATCGATTCCAGCGCCGAGCCGGGCACCTGGCCCCATGACCAGCGCCAGGTGTTCCGCACCTTGCGCCAGCGCATCCACTACCAGTCGGTGGTACAGGCCTACCGGCGCAGTTATCACGTGGCCCGGTACGAGCCGCAGGTCTATGCGGCGATGGGCGATGCCGCCGCCGCGTCACTGCAGCGGTACTGCTCGATGGGGGTCCTGCGCCCAAGGCTGCACCGCTTCATCCATGATCGGCTCGACGCCGCCTCGTCAACGGGGCCCGTGCATGCCCGTCCCGCCTGAACACCCGGACCCGCGCAAGGGACGCAACCGGGCATCGAGCGTCTGCGCGCGGTGACTGTGGCCGGCGCCTGGCCGAATTTTCCGGCGGCGCCGGAAAGATCGGGAGCTACCGGTCGATACGCCGGCCTTGCTACCCTCGCCCGGCCCGGCCGGCGAGGAGCGGTAAAGTGTTGCGCATCCAGTCATCATGACAACCTGCGCAGAAGACATCCTCGAGCTGGCAACCCGTTACCGAGATTCCGCATGTCACCTTCCAACCACGCCCCCGCCGGATCGCCGACCGCTCCGGCTGCCCGCGATCCATCGACAGCGGCATCGCCCAAGGTCGAAATGAGGCCCGGCAGCGGCTATGGCCTGGGCCTCAAGGATGCCGTGCTCAGCGGATGGTTCCAGAACGATGCCGATGAACTGTTCCGTGGCATCCATGTCGGGCCTGACGACGTGGTCGTCGACGTGGGCTGTGGCGACAGCGGCAACGGTTTCTACTGTGCGCAACGCGGCGCGCATGTCATCGCCGTCGATATCGATCCGAAGGCACTGGCCGTGGTGAAAGCCAGGATCGCGCAGATCGACCCGGAGCTGTGCACCACCCACGTCAGCGACGCCAACCCGCTGCCGCTGGCGGACGCAACGGCGACGCGGGTGATCTGCACCGAGGTACTGGAGCACGTGGAGGAGCCGGACGCGCTGCTCGCCGAGCTGTTTCGCATCGGCAAACCCGGCGCCCGCTACCTGCTGAGCGTGCCAGGCTCGCTCAGCGAAAACATGCAGCAACACGTGGCGCCGCCGCAGTACTTCAAACGGCCGAACCATATCCGCATCATCGACCGGGAGCGGTTTGCGCACATGGTCACCCGCAGCGGCCTGGTGATCGAGGAACAGACCCAGCACGGCTTCTTCTGGTCGGTCTGGTGGGCCCTGTACTGGGCATGCGAAGTGGACCTCTCAAATCCCAGCCACCCGGTGCTGGATCACTGGACGGAGGCATGGGAAGGCGTTCTCAGGCTGCCCCGCGGGCATGAGTTGAAGCAGCAGCTGGATGCTTTCATGCCGAAGAGCCAGATCATCATCGCGAGCAAGCCATGAGGCCCGGATGCCTGCCGCGCAGCGCACGACCATCGTGTCGCCCGGCCATGGGGAAGGTCGTCGCATGAGCATCGGCATTGCCCGCTCCCTGTGGAGCTACCGCGGATTCATCCTTGGCAGCGTCAAGCGCGAATTCCAGTCCCGTTATCGCAATTCGCTGCTGGGCGCCGCCTGGACCGTGCTGCAGCCACTGGCCATGATCACGGTCTACACCGTGGTGTTCTCCGAACTGATGCGCATGCGTCTTGCCGGCATGGACGGGCCTTACGCGTACAGCATCTACCTGTGTGCGGGCCTGCTGACCTGGGGTCTGTTCGGCGAGATTCTGCAACGCGGTCAGACGGTGTTTCTCGACAACGGGAACATGATCAAGAAGCTGAACTTTCCACGCATCTGCCTGCCGGCGATCACCGTGATCAACGCGCTGGTGAACTTCTCGATCACGTTCTCGATCTTCATCGCCTTTCTGCTGGTCACGCACAGCTTTCCCGGCTGGGTGGTGCTGTACGCGCTGCCGCTGCTCGCGATACAGGTCGCATTCGCGACCGGGCTGGGAATTATCGCCGGCGTGCTGAACGTGTTCTTTCGCGACGTCGGTCAGTTCGTGAATGTTCTGCTGCAATTCTGGTTCTGGTTCACCCCGATCGTCTACTCGATGGAGACCTTGCCGAAATCGGTCCAATCCTGGATCAGGTTCAATCCGATGACGCCGCTGGCGCGTGCCTACCAGCAGATTTTTGCCTACCGCCTGCCA
>DATNBK010000134.1:0-2428 GCA_035571995.1 Rhodanobacter sp. | reverse complement strand
CGACTGGCAGAAGCTGGCGCCGAACCTGCAGGGCAAGATCCACATCTACGTCGGCGACATGGACAACTACTACCTGAACGACGCCGTCTACCTGATGGAGGATTTCCTGAAGAACGCCAAGCCGGCCTATCAGGGCGAGGTCGACTACGGCGACCGCGCCGAGCATTGCTGGAACGGCGACCACGCCAATCCCAATGGCATCTCGCGTCTGCGCTACAACACCATGTACCTGCCGAAGATTCTCAAGCTGATCGAGAAGAACGCACCCAAGGGTGCCGATCTGACCAGTTGGCGGTACTGATCCGCAAGGCAGCGCCGGACCACCGGCGCTGCCCTCTTCTCTCGGGGCGCCCAGTCCGCGCCGGCTCACAATTGGTACGCCTCCAGACGCTCGGCCACCATCGCTGGCCATCGATAAATCAGGGGAATCCATGAAACCGATGCTCGCCTCCCGCGCAGCCGGGAACTGCGTCCGCACCGCCATGTTTGCCGTGGGCCTGCTGATTGCCCTGCCAGCCATCGCCCAGACCGTGCCCCCCCTGGTCGTGCCGATGACCAACACCTGGCAGGCCGACGCCCAGTTGCCGCCAATCCTGCCGTTGCGCGACCGCGCCAAGGTGGTCAATGACCTCCTGGCCGAGCGCCTGGAAACGGTGGTCCCAAAACTCATGCGCGACAACCACGCCAGCATGTGGATCGTGATGGCGCGCGAATATTTCGAGGAGCCGGTGATCGCCACCATGCTCGATGCCGAGAGCATGCATGCGCGGCGACGCACAATCCTGGTGTTCTACAACCCCGGCAACAACCAGCCGATTGAACGCATGACAGTCAGCCGCTACGACCTGGGCGACCTGTTCAAGAGCGCCTGGGACCCCGACAAGCAGCCCGACCAGTGGAAGGCGGTGGCCGACATCGTCACCGCACGGGATCCGGCCAACATCGCCATCAACACCTCGGACATGTTCGCGTTTGCTGACGGCATGACCCTCAGCCAGTACAAGGAGATGATGGCGGCGCTGCCGGAGAAATACCGCTCGCGCGTCGTGTCCGGCGAACGCCTGGCCATCGGCTGGCTGGAAACACGCACGCCTGCCGAGCTCAAGATTTACCCCGGCATCGTGCGTATCGCCCATGCCCTCATCGCCGAGGCGTTCTCGCCCAAGGTGATCACCCCGGGCAAGACCACGACCGACGACGTGGTCTGGTACCTGCGCCAGCGCATGGCGAACCTCGGCATCGACACCTGGTTCCAGCCCTCGGTTGGCGTCCAGCGCAAGGGCGCGAAGGGGTATCTGCAAGGCGACACCGTGATCCAGCCGGGCGACCTGTTGTGGACCGACTTCGGCATCACCTACCTGCGCCTCAACACCGACACCCAGGAACACGCCTATGTGTTGAAGCCTGGCGAGAAGGACGCCCCGGCCGGGCTGAAGGCCGGCCTGAAGGCAGTCAACGGCGTGCAGGACGCGCTGCTGTCCTCGTTCAAGGCCAATGCCAGCGGCAACTCGATCCTGCTTGCGGCACTCGCCACGAGCAAGGACAACGGACTCGACGCGAACATTTACTCGCACCCGATCGGCTTCCACGGCCACGGCGCGGGCTCGTCGATCGGCATGGCCGACAACCAACGTGGTAACGACCCGCGGGGCGAATATCCCGTGCACGCCAACGCCACCTGGTCGATCGAGTTGCGGGCTTTCAAGGATGTCCCAGAGTGGGACAACCAGCGCGTCGAATTCCGCCAGGAAGAGGATGCCTATTTCGACGGCAAGCGGGTCACCTTCCTGGACGGACGACAGACCGAACTCACCCTGATCCCTTCCACCTGACCAGTCAATCAACCACCAGAGGCTTAACGACCATGCGCAAGACACTCCTCGCGATGGCAACTGCGGGCCTGGCCTTGCTGGCCACCTCGGCAGCGGCCGAGAGCTTCCGCGTCACCATCCCCGCCAACGCGGCCAAGGGCCCGTTCGACGGGCGCGTCATCTTGATCCTCACTCCCGACGGCAGCACCGAGCCGCGCCAGCAGGTGCAGCCCGGGGTAAAGGCTGCGCAGGTCTTCGGCGTCACCGTTGACGGTCTCAAGGCCGGACAAAGTGCCGTCATCGACACCGGCGTCTTCGGTTATCCGAAGGAAGACCTGAAGCAGGTGCCCGCCGGACGCTATTACGTGCAGGCGGTGCTGCACCGCTACGACACCTTCAAGCTCGGCAACGGCAAGACGGTGAAGCTGCCGGCCGCGCGCGGCGCCGGCCAGAACTGGCGGCTGGAGCCGGGCAACCTGGTGAGCACGCCCAAACAGATCGATTTCGATCCGGCCAAGGCCGGCGAGATCAACGTCACGCTGGACAAGGTCAATCCGCCGATAACCCCGGTGGCGGACACCAAGTACATCCGCCACTTCAAATTCCGCAGCGAGAAG
>DATNBK010000133.1:0-23619 GCA_035571995.1 Rhodanobacter sp. | reverse complement strand
GAAATGGACGGCTTCGAAGGCAGCGAAGGCGTCATCGTGATTGCCGCCACCAACCGCCCCGACGTGCTCGACCCGGCGCTCTTGCGCCCCGGGCGCTTCGACCGCCAGGTGGTGGTCGGCTTGCCCGACGTGCGTGGCCGCGAGCAGATCCTCAAGGTCCACATGCGCAAGGTGCCAATCGCCAGCGACGTCGATGCCATGGTCATTGCCCGCGGCGCCCCTGGTTTTTCCGGCGCCGACCTGGCCAACCTGGTCAACGAGGCGGCCTTGTTTGCCGCGCGCGACAACGCGCGCGAGGTGCGCATGATCCACATGGACAAGGCGCGGGACAAGATCCTGATGGGCGCCGAGCGCCGCTCGATGGCGATGAGCGAGGATGAGAAGAAGCTCACCGCCTATCACGAATCTGGGCATGCCATCGTTGGTCGCCTCGTGCCGGAACATGACCCGGTCTACAAGGTCACGATCATTCCGCGCGGCCGTGCGCTCGGGGTGACGATGTATCTGCCCGAGGGCGACAAGTACAGCATCAACCGCGTGGCGATTGAATCCCAGCTGTGTTCGCTGTACGGCGGGCGCGTGGCCGAGGAGCTGATCTTTGGAGCCGACCGGGTCACAACCGGTGCGTCCAACGACATCGAACGGGCGACCAAGATGGCGCGCAACATGGCCACGAAGTGGGGGCTGTCCGACGAACTTGGCCCGATCACCTACGGCGAGGACGAGGATGAAGTCTTCCTAGGCCGTTCGGTGACCCAGCACAAGAGCATCTCAAACGAAACCGCGAGCAAGATCGACGAGGTGGTGCGCGGTATCCTGGACAACGCCTATGCCCGGGCCCGCGAGCTGCTCACGGCCAACCTCGACAAACTGCACGTCATGGCCGGAGCACTGTTGCAGTACGAGACCATCGATGCGCACCAGATCGACGACATCATGGCCGGGCGCGAACCCGGTCCACCGGCAGACTGGACCCGCGAGCAGGCGGGACGCAGCGTACCGCCGCCGCCTCCACCGCGCGGAGATTCCGGATCGCCGGTGGGCAAGGTGGGTGACCCGGCCACCCAGACCCGTGGCCAGCTGGATGGCTGATTGACCACCGGATAGAGTTTTTGTGCACCTTGCGGATCGTGGCGCAGGGCGGCTTGGTCAGGGTCTGGGGACGTACTAAAGCGCGGTTTATGCGTATCAGGTGTTGACGGCGCGGCGCGGAGTCTGAATAATTCCGCTTCTTGCCCGGCAGCTGGTTGACCCAACGGCCATCCGTCCGGCAGAAGATTTTCACCAGTGCGCCCGTAGCTCAGTTGGATAGAGTACCTGGCTACGAACTAGGTGGTCGGGAGTTCGAATCTCTCCGGGCGCACCATTTTTTCATCGATGACGCAAGGCGGCCGGTGGCGCCACGTTGTAACATGGGCGTCAACGGCAACGCGGGCATCGCGGCAGTGGAGACGTCCAGCGCAGTGGTATCGGAACCGAAGCACAGCGGGGTATAGCTCAGTCTGGTAGAGCGTTGCGTTTGGGACGCAAAAGTCGGGGGTTCGAATCCCTCTACCCCGACCAGCCACGTTCCGCCGGTGGAGTTGGCGCCTGTAGCTCAACCGGATAGAGCATCGGCCTTCTAAGCCGACGGTTACAGGTTCGAGTCCTGTCTGGCGCACCAGTTTCAAGGTTTGTGGTGGGTGTAGCTCAGTTGGTTAGAGTCCCGGATTGTGATTCCGGTTGTCGTGGGTTCGAATCCCTCCACCCACCCCAGTTTCAAGTGGTCCAGTGGCAAACCCGGTTCATCGGGCCGTTAGCTCAGTTGGTAGAGCAGTTGACTCTTAATCAATTGGTCGAAGGTTCGAATCCTTCACGGCCCACCAATGGAACAGACGCCCACGGATGTGGGCGTCTTTTTTTTTGCCCCGGGGAACCACTTCCGGATCCCCCGCTGCAGGTCACGACGGGTGGCCGGCGCCGCGGGGATGGTTTGCCGGGCATTGCAACATCACCACGCGCCGGTCCCCGGGTGTGTCGCATCCAGGCATCTCTCCCAAAGTGATGGACGACTCGCGCGGCCGGGCCGGCTGCAATTAAGGTATGCCAACCACAAGTGAACAGGATCTTTTCCAAGTGTTACTTCAGGTCAACGCTGGTGCTTGCATCGAGGTGACGGCATGAGCAGGCCATATCGCTCGGCCGGCGAAACCATCACCGGCAAGGTGCGCAAGCACAACGAAGACGCCATCTTGGTGCGCGACGACCTCGGCCTATGGGTGGTGGCCGACGGTATGGGCGGCTACACGGCGGGGGAGTATGCCAGCCAGCTCATCGTCGAGCGCCTCGGCGCCCTGACCCGGAGCGGCGGCGTATTCGACTTCGTCGAAGCGATCGAGGATGCTTTGGTGCAGGTCAACCAGGAGCTGATCGATGCGGCCACCGAACGCGGCGTCGACATCATCGGCTCCACCGTGGTGCTGCTTGTCCACGCGCAGGACTATATGTTGTGTGGCTGGGTCGGCGACAGCCGCGCCTATTGTTTCGAGGCGGGCAACCTGGAGCAGATCACCACCGATCACGTGGTTGGCGTCAGCCGTGGGAACGCGACCCAGGTCAGCGGGAAGGATGCGCCCCGGCCCGAGCCCGGCGCCGGCGCGCTAACCCGCGCGGTCGGTGCCGAGGACCGGCTGTTCGTTGATTGGGCGGTCGCCGGCTGTCGCCGCGGCATGCAATTCGTGCTGTGTTCGGATGGGATCAACAAGGAAATGAGCGACGCCGAGATCGAAGCCGAGTGTCGTCGCCGAGGCTCTGCACAGGAGCTCACCGCGAGCCTCCTGGGTATGGCGCAAAATCGCGCTGCGCGGGACAACCTCTCCGCGGTCACTGTGTGGGTCCAGGACTGATCAGGGCCCCATGGATATGAAACCCATTGTCGAACTGGTCGGCAGGCTGCTGGCGGAGACGCTGGATACCCCGGCGCTGGAACGCAAATGCATCTGGATCGGGATGGACGGCGGCTGCGGGGTGATCGCCTCCTGCACGTTGGAGGAGATGAAGTGAATCGCCAGGAGAACGCCATCAACGAGAGCTTGTGCACGCTGGACGAGGCCTACCGGCTGGGACATATCACCCGCGACGAATACCGCGCGCGCCGCCGCCACGTCATTGGCTGCCTGGGCGACGGCAGTGGCGACACGGCGCGCAACTCGATTGCCCAGCAAGGCAACAGCGTCGATGCGCACAGCCACGGCGGCAACCAGCCGGCAGCTGACGCCCAGGCCCCTCGACCGAACTTTGTTTCGCGCGGACCGATGGCGTGGAAGGCGCTGGCTGGGCTTGTGGTACTGGCCATGGTGGTGGTGCTGACGTGGTACCTGTGGCCAAACCGGAGCTGATTGCAGGTCCGAGGCTAAGGATGTACCGCGGCCTCCTCCCTTCCAGGTCACGCAGCG
This sequence comes from Rhodanobacter sp., assembly GCA_035571995.1. Lineage (GTDB taxonomy): Bacteria > Pseudomonadota > Gammaproteobacteria > Xanthomonadales > Rhodanobacteraceae > Rhodanobacter. Next base: position 20,185 of record DATNBK010000133.1, on the reverse strand, counting down.
GTGCACCTGCCGGCCAGTGGCCCATCCCGGCCGCAAGCGGCGTGCTTGTGCTATGCAGGGGGCCGATTCTAAAATAGCGGGTTGTTGCGCAAGGAGCCAGGCGCTGGCAGCGGCTCGCATGTTGCGACGGCGATTCCCAGTCTGCAAGGATGGTGGCCGGACCTCCGGCTGCCGGCTGGGCTTGCTGGCGCGGGATGCGGACGAGCGAGAGTGGCGGAATTGGTAGACGCACCAGATTTAGGTTCTGGCAGTTTCGGCTGTGCGGGTTCGAGTCCCGCCTCTCGCACCAAACACATAGCGGTATTCGATGAAGCGGTCGTTGTCGCCATGGCGCTTGCCGAAGGCACATAACACCCGGTGGTACCAGGAGAGGTCATGCAGGTTTCGGTAGAAAACATCGGCAAGCTCGAGCGCCGGCTCACGGTGGAATTCCCGGCTGAGCGGTTCGAGTCGCAGGTCAAGACGCGGATCACGGAAATGGGGCGCACGGTGCGCTTGAAGGGCTTTCGCCCGGGCAAGGTGCCGCCGGCAATCATCCAGCAGCGCTTTGGCCCACAGGTGCGCAACGAGGTCCTGTCGAGCCTGATCGACAGCACCTTCCGCGAGGCAGTGGCGCAGGAAAACCTGCGGCCCATCGCCAATCCCGCCATCGACACCGATGGCAAGCCGCTGGATGGCAAGATTGCCTACACGGCAACGTTCGAGATCATGCCGGAGCTGCCTGACGTCGACGTCAGCGAGTTGGAGATCCACCGCATCACGGCATCGGTGAGTGACGAGGACATCGACAAGATGCTTGGCACGCTGCAGTTGCAGCGGCGCCATTTCGACGACGTTGAGCGGGCCTCGGCAGCCGGTGACTTCGTGAGCTTCGAATACGCCGCGAGTGCCGGCGGCTACCGCTTCCCGGCGACCGGGCTCGAGCGCGCCGGCAGCGTGCTTGGCTCAGGCAACCTCTTCAAGGCCCTGGACGATGCGCTGTTGAACCATAGTGCAGGCGAGGAGTTTGACGCCACCGTCGATTTCCCCGCGGATTTCGGCAACCCGGAGCTGGCCGGGAAATCCGCCAAGGTCAGCCTGCACATCATCAAGGTGCAGGAGCCGACACTGCCCGAGGTGGACGCCGCGTTTGCCAAGGCGTTTGGCATCGAGGATGGCAACCTCGACACGTTCCGCAACGAAGTGCGCGCCAACCTGGAGCGCGAGCTCAAGGGCACGCTCATGGCCAGGCTCAAGGGCGAGGTGGCCGAGAAGCTGGCTACCGCGCACGACACCCTGGACGTACCCAGGTTGATGGTGCAGTCCGAGGCGCAGAGCCTGGCGACCGCGAACACACCCAAGGGCCAGCAGCCTTCCCGCGAGCTGGTCGAAGCGGCCATGCCAATCGCCCGCAAGCGCATCATTGCCGGGCTGCTGATGGGCGAGCTTGCCCGCCGGCATGAGATCAAGGTCGACGCCAAGCGCGTAGCCGAGCAACTGGCGGTGATCGCCTCAACCTACGAGGAACCCGAGAAGGTCGTTGAACTTTACAATGGCGACCCCCAGATGATGTCCGGGTTGCGCACGCGGGTCATGGAAGACCAGGTTGCCGAGTGGGTGGCGGATCACGCCCGCACAACGCAGCAGGAGCTGAGTTTCGACGAGGTGATGCATCCCAACGTATCCTGACCCCATTCCCCCAGCCACTGCGAGACGCAAACACATGGATCCGATCCGCAACCTCAATCTGGTGCCCATGGTCGTCGAGCAGACTGCCCGGGGCGAGCGCTCCTACGATATCTACTCGCGGCTGCTGAAGGAACGCGTGGTGTTCCTGGTCGGCGAGGTCAATGACAGCGTGGCTAACCTGATCGTGGCCCTGCTGCTGTTCCTGGAGTCCGAGAACCCGGACAAGGACATCCAGTTCTATATCAACAGCCCCGGTGGCGCGGTGACCGCAGGCCTGGCCATCTACGACACCATGCAGTTCGTCAAGCCGGACGTCAGCACCATGTGCATCGGCCAGGCCTGCAGCATGGGTTCGCTGTTGCTGGCCGGCGGCGCCAAGGGCAAGCGTTACTCCCTGCCGAATTCGCGTGTCATGATCCACCAGCCTTCGGGCGGCGCGCAGGGCCAGGCCACCGATATCGAGATCCAGGCGCGCGAGATCCTGTACATCCGCAAGCGGCTGAACCAGATCTACGTCGACCACACCGGCCAGCCGTTGGAGCGCATCGAGGCCGACCTGGAGCGCGACCGTTTCATGAACCCCGTGGAAGCGAAGGCCTATGGCCTGATCGACGAGGTGCTGGAGCGCCGGCCAGTCGACACCGTCAAGTCGGCGTGAGACGAAAAATGCTATTGGGCGCGGGGACTTGCCTGCATGGGCAGGGGCGCCCAGGGCCTGTGCTATTCTCCGAGCGCGTTCAAACTTACCGGTGGCGGGTTCAAGGCTATGAGTGACAACCGGCAGGGCCGTTCCAGCGACAGCGGCAAGATCCTTTACTGCTCCTTCTGCGGCAAGAGCCAGCATGAGGTCCGCAAGCTGATCGCCGGCCCGTCCGTGTTCATCTGCGATGAATGCGTGGAGCTGTGCAACGACATCATCCGCGAGGAGCTCGAGGAAAAGGCTGCTTCCGGCCACACCCAGCTGCCGAAGCCGCGGGAGATCTGCGATTCGCTCGACCAGTACGTGGTGGGGCAGACGCGGGCCAAGAAGGCACTGTCGGTCGCCGTCTACAACCATTACAAGCGCATCGAGTCGCGGCAGAAGAGCGACGAGGTCGAGCTGGCCAAGTCCAACATCCTGCTCATCGGCCCGACCGGCTCGGGTAAGACCCTGCTGGCCGAGACGCTGGCGCGCCTGCTCAGCGTCCCGTTCACCATCGCCGACGCGACCACGCTCACGGAGGCGGGCTACGTCGGCGAGGACGTGGAGAACATCATCCAGAAGTTGCTGCAAAAGTGCGACTACGATGTGGAAAAGGCACAGTCCGGCATCGTTTATATCGACGAAATCGACAAGATCTCACGCAAGAGCGAGAACCCGTCGATCACCCGCGACGTTTCCGGCGAAGGCGTGCAGCAGGCGTTGCTGAAGTTGATCGAGGGCACGCTGGCTTCCGTGCCGCCCCAGGGCGGGCGCAAGCATCCGCAGCAGGAATTCCTGCAGGTGGACACCAAGAACATCCTGTTCATCTGTGGCGGGGCGTTTTCAGGGCTGGAAAAGATCATCCAGCAGCGTTCCGAACACACTGGTATTGGCTTCTCGGCTGAAGTGCGCAGCAAGCAGCGCACGCAAAACCTCGGCAAGGTGCTGGCTGACGTCGAGCCGGATGACCTGGTGCGCTTTGGGCTGATCCCGGAGTTTGTCGGTCGACTGCCCGTGGTTGCCACCCTGGACGAGCTGGACGCGCCGGCGCTGGTGAAGATCCTCACCGAGCCCAAGAACGCTGTCACCAAGCAGTTCAAGAAGCTGTTCGAGATGGAAGACGTGGAGCTGGAGTTCCGTCCGGAGGCCTTGCAGGCTATTGCCAAGAAGGCACTGAAGCGCAAGACCGGCGCGCGCGGCCTCCGCACCATCCTGGAGCAGGTCCTGCTCGACACCATGTACGAGCTGCCCTCGCTCGAGCACGTGAGCAAGGTGGTGGTGGACGATGCTGTCATCGACGGCAAGGCCGAGCCGTACCTGATCTACCGCGGCAACCTGCAGCAGCGCGTTGCCAACGAGGGCAGCGGCGCTGCCTGATCGTCCCACTGGGCGCTGACGCCCGGGCCAGCCAGGTCCTGGCCACCTTGGACTGTACCTGCGTTCTCCCGCATCCGGCCGTTGGCATGCCGCGGGTTGAGTGACTGTGGCCGTGCCTCCATGTGGTAGGCATGGCCGGCGGCGCGCCGGCATGGCATCCTGATCCCTATTCCCGCGAGGAAATCTTTCCCATGGCCAAGAGCCCAACTTCGCCCGCCTTGTCCGACGTGCTGCCGGTATTGCCGTTGCGCGATGTCGTGGTCTATCCGCACATGGTCATCCCGCTGTTCGTCGGGCGGGACAAGTCCATGCGCGCGCTGGAGCGCGCGATGGAAAGCGAGCGGCAGATCCTGCTCGTGGCGCAACAGGCGCCAGACACCGACGACCCTCAGGCTGTTGACCTGCATGCCGTCGGTACGCTCGCCAGCGTCCTGCAACTGCTGAAGCTGCCCGATGGCACGGTCAAGGTTTTGGTCGAGGGCCAGTCGCGGGTGACGCTGGAAAAGGTGCATGAAGCCGATGGCATGCTGATGGCCCAGTCGCGCGTGGTCGAGCCGGTGTACGCAGCCGAGGACCGCGAGCTGGACGTGGTTTCGCGCACCTTGATCTCGCTCTTCGAGCAGTTGGTCAAGCAGAGCCGCAAACTGCCGTCCGAGGTGCTGGCCACCCTGGCTGGCATCGAGGATCCGTCGCGCGTGGCCGATTCGATCGCGGCACATCTTTCGGTGCGCATGGCGGACAAGCAGAAGGTCCTCGAGACCGCCGACGTGGGCAAGCGCCTCGAACTGCTGATCGGCCTGGTCGACGGCGAGATGGATTTGCAGCAGGTGGAAAAGCGCATCCGCGGCCGCGTCAAGTCGCAGATGGAAAAGAGCCAGCGCGAGTACTACCTCAACGAGCAGCTCAAGGCGATCCAGAAGGAGCTGGGCGACGGCGAGGAAGCACCAAACGAGGTCGAGGAGCTGCAGCGCAAGATCGATGCGTCAGGCATGCCCAAGGCGGTCCTGGCAAAGGTGCGCCAGGAGTTCAACAAGCTCAAGCAGATGGCGCCGATGTCGGCCGAGGCCACCGTGGTGCGCAATTACCTCGATTGGCTGGTTGGCGTGCCGTGGAAGAAGCGGAGCAAAGTGCGCAAGGACCTGCGCGTGGCCCAGCAGGTGCTGGACGCGGACCACTATGGCCTGGAGAAAGTCAAGGACCGCATCGTCGAGTACTTGGCCGTGCAGCAGCGCGTGAAAGTAATGAAGGGGCCGATCCTGTGCCTGGTCGGTCCGCCCGGCGTCGGCAAGACGTCGCTGGGGCAGTCGATTGCGCGCGCCACCAACCGGAAATTCGTGCGCATGAGCCTGGGCGGGGTGCGTGACGAGGCCGAGATCCGCGGCCATCGCCGCACCTACATCGGCTCGATGCCAGGGCGCATCGTGCAGAACCTCAACCGGGTCGGCAGCCGCAATCCGCTGTTCATGCTCGACGAGATCGACAAGATGTCGATGGACTTCCGCGGAGATCCGTCCTCGGCGCTCCTCGAAGTCCTGGATCCGGAGCAGAACCACGCCTTCAACGATCACTACCTGGAAGTGGACCTCGACTTGTCCGAGGTCATGTGGGTCGCGACTGCGAACACCTTGAACATCCCGGGCCCCTTGCTCGACCGCATGGAAGTCATCCGTATCCCGGGATACACCGAGGACGAGAAGCTCAGCATCGCCAAGAAATACCTGCTGCCCAAGCAGCTCAAGGCCAACGGCCTGAGCCCGGATGAGGTATCGATTGGCGAGGGCGCGCTGCGCAACATCGTGCGCTATTACACGCGCGAATCAGGTGTGCGCAATCTTGAGCGCGAGATTTCCAAGATCTGCCGCAAGGTGGTCAAGGAGCTGACGCTTGGCGAGGTGCGCAAGGCGAAAGCGGGCAAGGGTGCCGCGAAGAAGGCCGGCAAGGCCAAGGCGCGTGCCGTGGTCAAGGTGGATGCCGCCAAGCTGGAAAATTACCTCGGCGTGCGGCGCTTCGACTTTGGTCGCAAGGAGCAGCAAAACGAGATTGGCCTGGTCACCGGGCTGGCCTGGACCCAGGTGGGCGGAGAGTTGCTCAGCATCGAGTGCTCGGTGATGCCCGGCAAGGGCCGGCTGCTGCACACCGGGCACCTGGGCGATGTCATGAAGGAATCGGTCCAGGCCGCGCTCTCGGTCGTGCGCGCGCGGGTCGACCAGTTGGGCATCGACCCCGAGTTTCACCAGAAGCTGGACGTGCATTTCCATGTCCCCGAGGGTGCCACTCCGAAGGATGGTCCAAGCGCTGGCGTGGCCATGTGCGTCGCGCTGGTGTCGGTCCTGACCCGCGTGCCGGTGCGCTCGGAGGTCGCCATGACTGGTGAGATCACCTTACGCGGGCGCGTGTTGCCGATCGGCGGCCTCAAGGAAAAGCTGCTTGCGGCGCATCGTGGCGGTATCACCACGGTGATCATCCCCGAAGGCAACAAGAAGGACCTGGCCGAGATGCCGGCCAACATCACCGCCTCCATGGATATCCACCCGGTGCGCTGGATCGAGGAAGCCCTGGGCATTGCCCTGGAGCGGGCCCTGCAGCCGAACGAGGCGCACGAGGAGGCGGGCGCGCCCGCGGTCGCCAGCAAGGAGGCGGCCGACCATTCGGTGACCCACTGACCCGGCGTTGGGCAGCGCGGCCCGGGAGGACACGGACAGCGCGTGGGGATGGAGCTGCCGTGCTGGGCGGGACAAACCGCATTTAGTGGTTTCGCCCCTGCATTGCAAGCACTTTTTTCGTTTGCCATGATTCTCGGAAGCGTTGGGACAGCTTGTGTTGCGCATCGTAGTAACGCACTGGTATAAAGGTGCACCGCAGTCCCGGCGCGGATCGAAAGCGCAGCGACGCGGCATCGCGTCAAGCATCTGGCACGAACCCACACTTCACCTTAGCAACGCCTCGCCGTGCGCGAGGCACTGGGTCGAAAATCAACAATGGAGTCTTTCAATGAATAAAACCGATCTGATCCAAGCCGTGGCCGAGGCTGCAGAGTTGACCAAGGCAGACGCGAGCCGCGCGCTTGAAGCCTTCTTCAATACGGTGCAAAAGTCCCTGAAGAAGGGAGATGACGTTTCGGTGGTGGGTTTCGGCACGTTCACCGTGCGCAAGCGCGCGGCCCGCGTCGGCCGCAACCCGCGCACCAACGAAGCCATCAAGATCAAGGCGTCCAAGGTGCCTGCGTTCAAGGCTGGCAAGACGCTGAAAGATGCCCTAAACTGAGCGGCTGATCGCCCATGTTTGGGTGCTTAGCTCAGAGGTAGAGCGTCGCCCTTACAAGGCGGTGGTCGTAGGTTCGATCCCTACAGCACCCACCAGTAGGAATATGGAGCGGTAGTTCAGCTGGTTAGAATGCTGGCCTGTCACGCCGGAGGTCGCGGGTTCGAGTCCCGTCCGCTCCGCCACAGTTCGCAAGGGCGCCCGTGTGGCGCCCTTGTTGTTTTCGACCCGGTAAGCGGTGCCGCCCAAGCGCGAACCCCACCGGAGACAAGGTAAGAGGGAAACCCATGCTGCTGGCAATGCGTAAAAAGATGCACGGTTGGCCATCGATCATCCTGCTTGGGGTCGCCGTGTTTGCGATGTCGTTTTTCGGCATGCAGGGTTATCTGACGACGCAGGACTCGAACTATGTCGCCAAGGTTGGCAAGCAGGAGATCACCCAGACCGAATTCCAGGATCGCATGAACCAGTTGCGCCAGCAGGCCGCGGCCGAGCAGGGCGAGCAGTTCGACTCCAGCATGCTGGAAAAACCCGAGTTCAAGGAGCAGGTGCTGGATGCGATGGTCGACCAGCGCCTGCTGCTGGCCGCCACGAGCGATTGGGGCCTGCGTGTCACCGACAACGCCATCCGCCAATACATAGCCGCGATTCCCGAGTTCCAGTTGAACGGCAAGTTCGATCCCACGGCCTACAGCACGTTCCTGACCAGCCAGCGCAAGACCCCCGAGGCGTTCGAGAACGACGTGCGCAGCTCGCTCGCCGCGCAGCTCGTGCCGAACGCAATCAACAGCAGCGCGCTGATCACCAAGGACCAGGTCGAGCAGTTTTTGGCCCTGGCCACGCAGACGCGTGACCTGCGTTACATGGTGTTGCCCAAGCCGAAGTCGATCGATGAGGCGGTGAGCGACGCCCAGGCCGGTGCGTACTACAAGGCCCACCTCGACGATTACATGACCCCCGAGCAGGTCTCGGTCAAGTACATCGAAGTGAACGGCGCCGACCTCAAGCTCAACGAGGCACCGAGTGAAGAAGACCTGCGCAAGCGCTACGAAGACGAGAAGCAGCGCTTCGTGCAACCCGAGCAACGCCTCGCCTCGCACATCCTGATCGACGTGCCGGCAAACGCCACGCCGGAGCAGCAAAAGGCCGCGTTGGAGAAGGCGGACAAGATTGCCGCGCAAGCCACGCCGCAGGATTTCGCCGCCTTGGCGCGGAAGGATTCCCAGGATGCAGGTTCGAGCCGCCAGGGCGGCGACCTGGGCTGGCTGGAGAAGGGCGTCACCACGCCGGCATTCGACAACACCTTGTTCGCCCTGAAGAAGGGCGAGATTTCAAAGCCCGTGCTGTCCTCCGACGGCTACCACATCATCTGGCTGCGCGACGTCCGTGCGGGCGCCTCGAAGCCCTTTGCCGAAGTGCGCGACCAGCTTGCCAAGGAAGCCACCACCGCCGACCGCGACCGCAAGTACAACGAAGTGGCCGGCAAGATGACGGACGAGACCTACCAGAACCCCTCCTCGCTGGATGCAGCGGCGGCGGCGCTGGACCTGCCGATCAAGACCACTGGCCTGTTCTCGCGCAAGGGCGGCACCGGCATCGCCAGCAATCCGAAGCTGATCGCAGCTGCCTTCAGTGACGACGTGATGGTGCAGGGGAACAATTCCGGTCTGATCAACCTGGGCGACGATCATTCGGTGGTGATCCATATCGACAAGCACATCCCGGCTGCGGCGCGGCCGTTGACCGAGGTGCGCGCGGACGTGGACAAGCGCATCGTCGAGGAGCGCATGGTGGAGGCGAGCCGGAAGGCCGCCGATGCCTTGCTGGCACGGCTGCGTCAGGGCACCTCCATGCAGGACGTCGCGACCGAAACGGGGGCGACCTTGCAGACCGCGGCGGACGCGCAGCGCTCGATGCCCACGGCGCCCGCGGCGCTGTTGACCCAGGCCTTCCTGCTGCCGCATCCGGTCGACGGCAAGCCGGTGTATACCGTGGTCGACATGCCTGATGGCAGCGCGGCGCTGCTCGCCCTGGACAAGGTCCAGCCCGGTGACGTCACCAAGATCCCTGCCGAGCAGCGCACGGCGCTGCGCCAGCAGATGGCGCAGGCTTATGCCTCCGAGGCCACCCGCGAATTGATCGCGGAGCTGCGCTCCAAGGTCAAGATCAAGTACAACAAGTCACTGATGTAGAGCGGTCCGGGCTCCCTGGCTTCGACGCCTGGCCGCTTCAATTGAGAGGCTTGGGCCGTTCATTGTCGGCGATGGCTGCATCGGCCGCGACACTGGCGCTGGCAGCGCGGAATTGCCTGGCGTGCGCCATTGGCAGGAGCAGTTCGGCCTCCGTGTTGCCGTCTATCACGCCATCCAGGAAGCCGGCGTTGTACCGCTTGAGCGTCTCCACCGGCATGCCGGCGTAGCGGGCCGCGGTATCGAGCGCGAGGGTCCCCCCGACCGGTATCGCCGTGAGGCGTTCGCCTTCGCGCAGCCCGGGAAGGGCGACTCCGAAGCGATCGGGGTTGCGCACCACGCAAGCGATGGCCAGCAACTGGCTGAGGTGTTTTTGTGTCACCGCGTGTCCTGGCCATGGTGGAATCGCCGCCTGGCTCGCCTGCGGGTCTTGCCGCTTGACGAGGCGCGCGGTGGCGAATTCTCCGGCGTTGTAGGCGTAGCTCACCATGCGCCAGTCGTCGAAGCGCTGGTGATAACGCTGCAGCAGTTGCATCACGGCGACGGACGAGGCCTGCAGGTCCAGGCGCGCGTCGTATCGCTCATCCACGCGCAAACCCATGGTCGTGGCGGTGCGTGAGGTGATCTGCCAAGCGCCGGTCGAGCCCTTGCCTTTGCCGGGTATCGCCCGGTACCGGCTTTCCACCCAGGGCAGCAGGGCAAATTCGCCCGGTATCCCGTGTTCGGCTGCGGTTTGCTGGATGTAGGCAATCTTCGGCAGGGCTACACGCATGCGGTTCTCGAAACCATGGCGGTTGCGCGTGTAGCGCCGGGCCCAGTGGGTGATCGAGGGGTCCGCCTGGCAATCGTCCATGGCGAAGCTTTCGCGCAGCTGCTCCCACACCCGGCCCGGGTTCGCGTGTGCCCGGTTCGACCAGGCACCGTCGATGCGGTCCTGGACTTGGCCTGGGTCGAAAGTTGCCAGTGGCGGCACGGTGACGCGGTGCGGGGCGGCGACCGTCTTCGGCTTCGGCGTCGGGATGCTCGCGCAAGCCGCCAGCAACAGCAGCGGCGTCAGCCGCAAGGCGCGAGGGAACCGCGTCATCAGCCGAAGCCATCCTTGGCGGCGCGCAGGCGCGCAAAACGCTCGGTCCGCACGTGCGTGGCCGCATACTGCCCCCGATCCCACTCACGCACGCCCTCGCTGTCCACGCGTAGGAACGGGTTGTTGCGCAGTTCGTCCGCCAGGGTGACGGGCAAGGTGGGCAGTTGCCGTGCCCGCAGGCTTGCGACTTGCGCGCAGCGCTGGGCAAGGCTCTGGTTGCTGGGCTCGATCATGCGGGCAAAGCGGCCATTGGCTTCGGTGTATTCGTGGGCCGGGCAAATCCGTGTCGAGGCAGGCAACGCGGCGATGCGATCGAGCGAGTCGAGCATCTGCGCCGGTGTGCCTTCGAACAGGCGGCCACAGCCGAGGCTGAACAAGGTGTCCCCGCACAATAACAGCCCTTCGCCAAAAAAGGCTATATGGGTGAGCGTATGGCCTGGCACGGACATGACGGTGAAGCGCAGCCGTGGCGCCTCGAGGGCAATCACGTCACCTTCCCCTACGGCACGGGTGGCACCGTGGATACGCGGGTCATGCGGCGCAAACACGGCAACCGGCGATGTGCGCAAGAGCTGCGCGACGCCACCGACATGGTCGTGGTGGTGGTGGGTCAGGAGGATTGCCCGCAGTTGCAAGCCGCGCGCCTGGAGTTCGTTCTCCACGACGTCGCCGTCGCCGGGGTCGACCACCACGGCATTGCCGTCCTGGTCATGCAGCAGCCAGATGTAGTTGTCCGTCAGTGCGGGCAGGGGAACGATGTTCACGGCGTCTCCAGCAGGCGATGCCAGCAGCCGATCCGGTAGGACCTGGCACATTGATTTCTACATCGACCGGAGCGGAGCCGTTCCTTCCTCGACGTCGCCCGTTCATCCTGCCCATTGTGCCTGATGCAGGCGTGGCACCCGGAACATGCCGAATGAACTGCACAATGGGTACACTGCTGCGAGCAATGGATTTTGGACCGGCAGGCATGCGCGAGCCTCGCGACAGCGGCATCTACACCGGTACGGCACTGGGCGCGTTGAAGGCCGCACAATCACGGGCCTTGCTGCCCGCGTTGCAGCGCTGCGCCGGCAGCCACGGCCTGCTGGTCTCAGCCGGTACGGGACAACTGCCACCCGCATTGCCCTTGCTCTCGCATTGGACGCAGTTGCTGGCCAATGGACCACGCTATGGCGGTGACATCATTGCCGCCACGGACGAGCCCCTGGCCTTTGTCGATGACGCCTTCGACCTGGTCTGGCTGTGCCACGTGTTGGAGGTGGTCGACGACTTCTCTGGCGTGTTGGACGAGGCCGTGCGCGTGTTGGCCGCCGGCGGCACCCTGGTGATCACCGGCATCCACCCCATCAGTGCCTGGGCACCCTGGTATTACTGGCAGGAGCGCGGTGCGGGGTATGGCTTGCATACGCCATCGCGGCTTGCACGGAAGCTCCGTCACTCGGGCCTGCGGGTGACCGGCATGCAGCGGGTGGGCAGCGCCTGGCCCCGCTGCGGCACGCCAGTTCCTGCGGCAGCTTATCCGGCGGGCGGCGGCTACGTACTGGTGGCGCAGAAGCAGCGCAGCCTGGTGACGCCGTTGCGGCTGCGGGCCGATCCGCTGCTCCTGCCGGCCAATGGTCGCCTGTCGCCCAGCGCCCAACGCAAGCTCACCGCGTGATGGTGGCAGGATCGGCTGGCATGCCGAAGCGAATTCGGCCATGCTTGTGCGATGAGTGAAGTCGAAGCGTTTACCGACGGTGCCTGCCTCGGCAATCCGGGACCGGGCGGTTGGGCGGCCTTGCTGCGCACGCGCGGAAAAGAGCGCCTTTTGGCCGGCGGCACCGCCGCGACAACCAATAACCGGATGGAGTTGATGGCGGCCATCAGCGCGCTGGAGGCCCTGACTCGCCCGTGCCGCGTCACCGTGACCACCGATTCCCAATACGTCATGCAGGGCATCGAGCAGTGGGTGTCGCGCTGGCAGGCGCGCGGCTGGCGCACCGCGGGCAACAAGCCGGTGAAGAATCAGGATCTGTGGGAGCGTCTGGTGGCCGCAAGCGCGCCGCATACCGTGGAATGGCGCTGGGTAAGAGGCCACTGCGGCCATACGGAAAACGAGCGCGTCGACCAGGCCGCGCGCGCGCAGGCAGAACAATGGCGGGACGTGGCATGAGGCAGGTGGTGCTGGATACGGAGACGACGGGCCTGGAGATCAGCCAGGGCCACCGCCTGATCGAGATTGCCTGCGTCGAGTTGGAGGAGCGGCGTATCACCGGGCGCGAGTACCACACCTACCTCAATCCGGATCGCGCGATTGACGAGGGTGCCCGCGCGGTGACCGGCATCGCCGATGAGTTTCTGCTGGACAAGCCGCGCTTCGGCGAGGTGGTGGACCAGTTCCTCGCGTTCATTGCGGGTGCCGAGCTGATCATCCACAACGCCGCATTCGACGTCGGCTTCCTCGACGCCGAGCTTGCACTGTTGCCGGTCTCCCGCGGCGTTGTCGGTGACCACTGCCGCGTACTCGATACGCTGGCCATGGCGCGCGAGCAGTATCCGGGACAACGCAACAGCCTGGACGCGCTGTGCCGCCGGTTCGGCGTCGACAACTCCGGACGCGGCCTGCATGGTGGCCTGATCGATGCCCAGTTGCTGGCCGAGGTGTACCTGGCCATGACCTCGGGACAGACTGCATTCAACCTGGCTTTCGAGCCACCGCAGGCTGCGCGCAAGACGGTATCGGGTGACGTCCACGTGCTGGCGAGGCGACCCTTGGTCCGGCGTGCGACGGGAGTCGAACTGACCCTGCACGAGGCGCGGCTCGACGCCATCGACCAGGCACGGGGGGCGCCCAGCGTGTGGCGGTTGCCAGAGCAGCCCGCGGAAGCTGAAGTTCAGCTCGAGCGCACCAGCACGGCTGTGACGTTGTCCTGACCGCCGGCGTCCAGCGCGCCCAGCAGCAATTGGTCCACGCATTCCTGCGGCGCCAGCGCGGCACATCCGACCACGTGCGCGATCGACGGATCCCGCACGCCGTCGGTCAGGCCATCGGTACACAACAAGAACCCCATGCCGCGTGCCAGCTCGCCTTGGGCGACGCCGATGCGCAACCGGTCGCCCGGCGTGATACCCAGGGCCTGGGTGAGGACCCCGCGCCGCGGATGCTGCGCGGCGGAGGCCGGATCCAGCTTCCCGGCGTCGAGCAGGACTTGCAGCGCCGAGTCGTCGTGACTGATCTGCCGCAGGGAACCGTGCCAGACATAGATGCGGCTGTCGCCGACCCATGCCGCCTGGTAGCCCGTGGTCGTGAGTTGCAGGGCGGCAATGGTCGAGCCCATGGGCAGGACGTCATCGTCGGCAGGCCGGGGACAGCTCAGCAGCCGCTCGGCGGCGGCTTGCACGGCCTCGACCAGGCTACGGCCTTGCGTCACCAGGTCGACCATCGTGTCGCGTACCAGCGCAGCCGCCACTTCGCCGTGGCGATGACCGCCCATGCCGTCGGCTACCAGGAACAAGCCCAGTGCCGCATCGGCGTAGTAGGTGTCTTCGTTGCGCACGCGACGCAGGCCGACGTGCGTGCCGTGTCCGAATTCAAGCATGGTGGAAGGGTAGGGCGTAAGGAGTGGGCAAGAGCATGGCGGATGTCGGGGATGGGTGCAAAAGCTGGGGTGCTGGGTGGTGACGCGACAGGGATTGTTCGGCCCGTTCATGGGCCTCACCACTCGCTGCGCTCGGGCCGACCTTCGGTCGTCCAAATTCGTTCCGGACGAATTTGTGTTCGGTCCATCCGTGGGCGTCACCACTCGCTGCGCTCGGGCCGACCTTCGGTCGTCCAAATTCGTTCCGGACGAATTTGTCGACCCCGGGTGGGCTCTTCCCCAGCAGTCGCCGCCACCAGAAAAGCAAACGCCCCCAGTGGGGGCGTCTGTTTTTCTGGCGGAGAGGGTGGGATTCGAACCCACGGTAGGCTTTCACCTACGCCTGATTTCGAGTCAGGTACATTCGACCACTCTGCCACCTCTCCGTAACCGTGGCCTTGCCGTGCCGAGCCGGCAAGTCTACGCGGCGCGCCATGGCGAGACAAGCCTGCGCGGCTTGCACCGCGCTCGCTGGCTGCCGGTCAGACTGCCTTCTTCCTGGCAAGGCGCAGCCAGGTGTCGACCACGGTATCCGGGTTCAGGGACAGCGATTCAATGCCTTGCTCCATGAGCCATTCGGCCAGGTCGGGATGGTCGCTCGGCCCTTGGCCGCAGATGCCGATGTACTTGTGCTTGGCCCGTGCCGCCTGGATGGCCATGGCAAGCAATTTCTTGACCGCGGCGTTGCGCTCGTCGAACGCGCCGGCCACGATGCTCGAATCACGGTCCAGGCCCAAGGTGAGCTGGGTGAGGTCGTTGGAACCGATCGAGAAGCCGTCGAACAGTTCGAGGAACTCATCGGCCAGCAGCGCGTTGGACGGGATCTCGCACATCATGATGACTTGCAGACCATGTTCGCCACGCTTCAGGCCGTTCTTTTCCAGCGTGGCGATCACCTTGGCTCCTTCCGCCACGGTGCGCACGAACGGGATCATCACTTTGACGTTGTCCAGGGCCATGGTTTCGCGCACGTATTTGACCGCGCGGCATTCCAGGGCAAAGGCATCGGCAAACGCCGGGTCCACGTAGCGGCTGGCGCCGCGGAACCCCAGCATGGGGTTTTCCTCATGCGGCTCATAGCGCGCGCCGCCCAGCAGGTTGGCGTATTCGTTCGACTTGAAATCGGACAGGCGCACGATGACCGGCTTGGGGTAGACCGAGGCCGCGATCGTGGCTATGCCCTCGGCCAACCGATCCACATAGAAACTCACTGGATCCTTGTAGCCGGCAATGCGCTCGTCGATCTGCGCCTGCAGCTCGGCGTCCTGCGCCCCGTATTGCAGCAACGCATTGGGATGTACGCCAATGTGGCTGGCGATGATCATTTCAAGGCGCGCCAGGCCGATGCCGGCGTTGGGCAGCATGCCGAAATCGAAGGCGCGATCCGGGTTGCCCACGTTCATCATGATCTTGAGCGGAGCCTCGGGCATCGCGCCCAGGTCGGCGGTGATGCGCTCGAACTTGAGGATGCCGTCGTAGATCATTCCGGTATCGCCCTCGGCGCAAGACACCGTGACTTCCGCGCCGTCGGGGATCGAGCTCATGCCATCGCCGGTGCCAACCACCGCCGGCACACCGAGTTCGCGGGCAATGATCGCCGCGTGGCAGGTCCGGCCGCCGCGGTTGGTGACGATGGCCGAAGCGCGCTTCATGACCGGTTCCCAGTCGGGGTCGGTCATGTCGGCCACCAGCACGTCGCCGGGCTGCACCTTGTTCATTTCCTTCAGCGAGCGGACCACGCGCGCCTTCCCGGCACCGATCTTCTGCCCGATGGAGCGGCCCTGGGCCAGCACCTTGCCTTTGGCGCCGAGTTGATAACGCTCGAGCTGGGTGGCGCGGTCACGCGATTTCACCGTCTCCGGGCGCGCCTGCACGATGTACAGCTTGCCGGTATTCCCGTCCTTGGCCCACTCAATGTCCATGGGGCGGCCATAATGTTTCTCGATCACCAGCGCCTGCGTGGCCAGGCTTTCCACTTCGGCGTCGGTCAGGCAGAAGCGGTGGCGCAGTTCGGGCGGCGTAGGTTCGGTCCGCACCCGCTCCCCGGTCGCGCTGGAATACACCATCCGCAGTTCCTTGGTGCCGAGGTTGCGCCGCAGTACCGCTGGTTTGCCTGCGCGCAAGGTGGGTTTGAATACGTAGAACTCGTCCGGGTTGACGGCGCCCTGCACGACCATCTCGCCCAAGCCATAGCTGCCGGTGACGAAGACCACGTCGCGGAAGCCGGACTCGGTGTCCAGGGTGAACAAGACCCCGGCGGCGCCGAGGTCCGAGCGCACCATCAGTTGCACCCCGGCGGAAAGGAATACATCCTCGTGCTTGTAGCCCTGGTGCACGCGATAGGCGATGGCGCGGTCGTTGTACAGCGAGGCAAATACTTCCTTGACCTTGAGCAGCACGTCGTCAATGCCGACCACGTTGAGGAAGGTTTCCTGTTGCCCCGCAAAGGACGCATCCGGCAAATCCTCGGCCGTGGCCGAGGAACGCACGGCCACGGCGATGTCCTTGCTGCCGGCATCGGCGCAGAGCTTGGCGTAGGCCTCGCGTATGGCGGATTCGAGCGCGGTGGGCAGGGGCGTATCGATGATCCATTGGCGGATTTCGGTACCCGCGACATGCAACCGGTCGACGTCGTCGACCTCGAGCGTCGCGAGGCGTTCCCGGACGCGCGCGGCCAGGCCGCTTTGTTCGAAGTATTGCTGGAACGCTTCGGACGTGGTGGCGAAACCCCCCGGCACCATCACGCCGAGATTGGCCAGGTTGCCGATCATTTCACCCAGCGAAGCGTTCTTGCCGCCAACCCGACCGAGGTCGGACATGCGCAGCTGATCGAGCCAAAGCACCAGATCGTTCAAGGGGATCTCCTGCAGGACCTTACCAAGTTGAATGTGGCTTGCGCACCGGGCGTCGAACCACCGGATGCGGGCAGCCGGACTGCGTCGGCGGGTGCCACGGCAAGCACCTATTGTCCGCTGTACCCGGCGCAAGGCACAAGGCGCTCCCGATCCGTGCCGGCCGACGGTACATTGGCAGCACGACAATATTCGGGCATTGCACTATCGTGGACCACAGCCCTGCAATTCGAGGTGAACGTCCCGCATGCGCCGCACCGTCTTCTATATTTCCGACTCGACCGGCATCACCGCGGAAACCATCGGCAACAGCATCCTGGCGCAGTTCGAGGGCGTGCAATTCGATACGCACCGCCTGCCGTTCACCGATACCCCCGCCAAGGCCGAAGCGGCCGCGCTGCGCATCAAGACCCGGTACGCGCAGACTGGCCAGCGTCCGATCGTGGTCAACACCTTGGCCGACCCCAGCCTGTGTGACGTGGTCGCCCAGAGTGGAGCCTTGATGATCGACGTCTTCGCGCCATTCATGGGGCGGCTGGAAGCCGAGCTGGGGACGCGTCGGTCGGGGGCGGTCAACCGCTCCCACGGCGTGGTCGACTACGCGAAGTACGAGGCGCGCATCAACGCCACCAACTACGCGCTGTCGCACGATGACGGCATGGATCTCGACTACAGCGACGCGGACCTGATCCTGGTCGGTGTCTCGCGTTCGGGGAAAACGCCCACCTGCCTGTACATGGCCTTGCATTACGGCGTCAGCGCCGCCAACTATCCGCTCACCGATGAGGATCTGGACAAACTCGAACTGCCGGTCGGCTTGCGTCCCTACCGCGCACGCCTGTATGGCCTGATGATCGAACCCGAGCGGCTTGCCCAGATCCGCGAGCAACGCCGTTCCGGCAGCCGCTATGCCACGATTGAGCAATGCCGCTGGGAGCTGCAGCAGGCCGATCGCCTGTTGCGCAAGGAAGGTATCCCCAGTTTGAATACCACCCATGTCTCGATCGAAGAGATCGCCAGCAAGATCTTCGACCGGTTCGGCATCGAACGCACGATGTTCTAGGGGACCGGGTCCCAGTGGTGCCGTACAGGTCGAAGCCATACGGAGAATTGAAATACCGATGAACGTGGTCGTCGCAAGTCCGCTGATGTCATCGCCGGGGCGCTTCGGCTTCCTGATGGGGCTGTATGCGGAGAACTACGAGCGCTTGGCCCGGCTGTTCGATCCGCAACGGCTGCAGGTCGGTAGCTACGTGTCCTGCGTGGGCGACGGTCTGGACGTCCACCTGCGCATCCAGGAACGCCATCCGTACACGCTGGAGCTCGAGTTGACCTACGGCTTTGTCGATGCCCACACCGGGCGGCGTGCGCCATCGGCGCAGTTGCGGGTGTACACGGATGCGCGCCAGGCCGAGGTGCTGCATTGCCATCCCGGCCGCCACCTGTGGCAGGTGCTGGGGCCGTTCCCGCCGGCGCGCAGTGTCTTGCAGTACCGGCTACGCATGAACAGCTTCCTGTCGCGCTGGCTCGAATACCTGCGCGAGCAGGGGCACGGCATCGACACGCTTGGCGATGCGGACGGATTGCGCAGGTCACGGCGGCGTTGACCAACCCGGCCGGCCGGGGCGGCGGCCGCCCGGCGTGGCGTCCCCACGGGGATTCGAACCCCGGTCGCCACCGTGAAAGGGTGGTGTCCTAGGCCTCTAGACGATGGGGACGGGTAATTGGTGGAGCCAGGCGGGATCGAACCGCCGACCTCCTGCATGCCATGCAGGCGCTCTCCCAGCTGAGCTATGGCCCCGCCGCCGGGAACGGCGAAGAATAGGGGCCTGGGTACAGGTGCGTCAAGTCTTTTCTCCGCCGGGCGGCCAAGGCCACGCGCCCCCGGCGTGGACCAACCGCTGCGCGCCCGGCCCGCGGGGCGGGGCAGGCGTGCCGGATCGGGCAAGCTATGCTTCGCTTAAGCTGCGAGCCATGCCTGATGCGGCAAGCTGGGTTCGACTCGGCATGACCCTTGCGCCCGGGCGCGTGCTTCCGTCGCGCCGCGACGCGCGCAGGCAGCCACGTGGCGAGGACATGCGCCGCATGCGGATTCGGACGGTGCTCGGGATTGGGCAATGGTGGCATGAACGAAATCAGCTTCATCCGCGACCTGGCGATCGTCATGATTGTCGCCGGCGCCACCACGGTCGTCTTCCAGCGGCTGCGGCAACCGGTATTGCTCGGCTACATCCTGGCCGGCGTGCTGATCGGTCCGCACATGCCGACCATGCTGGTGGCCGATCCGCGCACCATCGAGGACATCTCCGACCTGGGCGTGGTGCTGTTGTTGTTCACCCTGGGCCTCGAGTTCAGCGTGCGCAAGTTGCGCGAAGTCGGCGTGGGCATGCTGGCGGTGGCGATGGCCGAAGTCACGGCCATGATGTGGCTGGGCATGAGCGTCGGGCGCCTGTTTGGCTGGAACGGCATGGACGCGCTGTTCATCGGCGCGATCGTCTCGCTGTCCTCCACCATGGTCGCCACCCGCATGCTGGCCGAGCGCAACCAGCAGCACCAGCGCTTCGCCTACCTGGTGGTCGGGCTGCTGGTGGCCGAGGACATTCTCGCCGTGGTGATCCTGACCCTGCTGACCGCAGTGGCCATCAGCGGGTCGGTGAAACCGGACGAGGCGCTGACCCTGGTGGGCCACCTCGGCCTGTTCATCCTGGTCGG
Source organism: Rhodanobacter sp. (assembly GCA_035571995.1). GTDB lineage: Bacteria > Pseudomonadota > Gammaproteobacteria > Xanthomonadales > Rhodanobacteraceae > Rhodanobacter. The sequence continues at coordinate 740 of DATNBK010000133.1, read as the reverse complement.
GTTGATCCTGGGCTTGTTGCTGCTGCCACGGCTGGTGGACTACGTGGCCGGCTTCGGGCGCGACGAGACTTTGTTGATCTGCGTATTGGGCATCTGCTTCGGCGCGAGCCTGTTTGCCGCGTGGATGGGTTTCAGCGTCGCCTTGGGCGCCTTCCTGGCCGGCGCCGTGGTGGCTTCGTCGCATTGCGTCGGCCGCGTGCTGCACCTGGTCGAGCCGCTGCGGGACATGTTTGCCGCGCTGTTCTTCGTCGCCATCGGGTTGCAGATCGATCCGCAGCTGCTATGGGAGTATGCGCTGCCGGCTGCGCTGGTGGCGCTGGTGGTGATCATCGGCAAGACCACGATCTGCAGCCTGGGGATCTACCTGGTGGGGCACGACGCGCGCACCGCACTGCGTTCGGGCTTGAGCATGGCGCAGATTGGTGAATTTTCGTTCGTCATTGCCGCTCTCGGCGTGTCCCTGCATGCCACCAGCGATTTCGTGTATCCGATTGCCGTGGCGGTGTCGGTCATCTGCATGTTCGGCTCGCCTTACCTGGTGCGTTCATCCGGGGCCTTGATCGGGGCCTTGCGCCGGGTGGTGCCGCAACCGGTGCGGGTGCTGGCCGCCAACTACACCGGCTGGCTGGAGAACCTGCGGCCAGTCAGCGACAACGCCATCATTGCGGCCATGTTCCGCCGGTTGTTGTGGCACATCTCGGTCAACATCCTGCTGGTGGTGACCTTGTTCATGCTCGGCG
>DATNBK010000132.1:0-2769 GCA_035571995.1 Rhodanobacter sp. | reverse complement strand
TCGGTCTGGCGCTTCGCGGGCTTGGTGAACAGCGTCGCCGTGTCACCAAACTCGACCAGCTCCCCCAGGTACATGAAGGCAGTGCAATCGGACACGCGCGCGGCCTGCTGCATGTTGTGGGTGACGATGACGATGGTGTAGTCACGCTTCAGCTCGTCGATGAGCTGTTCCACCTTCCCGGTGGCAATCGGGTCCAGCGCCGAGGTGGGTTCGTCCAGCAGCAGCACGTCGGGCTTCAGGGCGATCGCGCGGGCGATACACAGGCGCTGCTGCTGTCCGCCGGACAGGCCCAGCGCATTCTGCTTCAGCTTGTCCTTCACCTCGTCCCACAGCGCCGCACCGCGCAGCGCCTGTTCCACGCGATCGGCCAGCTCGGGCCTGGACAGCTTCTCGTGGTGGCGAATGCCGTAGGCGACGTTCTCGAAGATCGTCATCGGAAACGGCACCGGCTTCTGGAACACCATGCCGATCTTGCTGCGCAACTGGTTCACCGAATAGACCGGATCGAGGACGTCCACCCCATCCACTAGGATCTCGCCGCGGGCCGCAAGTCCGGGGTAGATGGCGTAGATACGGTTGAAGATCCGCAACAGCGTGGACTTGCCGCAACCCGAGGGGCCGATGATGGCGGTGACCTGCCGCTCGGGGATGTCCATGCTGATGCCCTTCAGCGCATGGAAGCCGTGGTAATGGAAATGCAGGTCGCGCACGCGGATCTTCGTGCGGTGCATGGCATCCGTCGCCGCAGGGACGACGGCGGCGACAGCGATGACGGCAGTGCGGTTATCCATGGTTTGCCTTCTTGCTCGAAAGGAACTGGCGTGTCAGCAGGCTGAGCGCGAGCACAAACAGGGTGATCAACAGCGCGCCGGCCCAGGCGATGGCGTGCAGCGCCGGGTCCGGGTCATTGGTGTATTGGTAGATGGCCACCGGCACGCTGGCCATCTTGTCCAGCGGCTGCATGGTCATGAAGTTGTTGCCGAAGGAGGTGAACAGCAGCGGCGCCGTCTCGCCCGCCAGCCGGGCCAGGGCCAGCAGCACGCCGGTGACGATGCCCGAACTGGCCGCGCGCAGCAGCAGCTGCACCGTGAGTTTCCACTGCGGCACACCCAGCGACAGCGCTGCCTCGCGCAGCGTCGCCGGTACCAGCTGCAGCATCTCGTCGGTGGTGCGCACGATCACCGGCAAGCCGATGAGCGCGAGCGCCACGCCGCCGGCAAAGCCCGAAAAGGACACGGTGCCGTTGGTCAGGTCCGACATCGGCAACACGATAATCATGTACACGAACAAGCCCAGCACGATCGAGGGCGCCGACAGCAGGATGTCGTTGAGGAAGCGGATCACCGTGCCCAACCTGGTGACGCGCGCATATTCGGCCAGCCACATGCCGGCCATCACGCCAATCGGAGCACAGATCATCAGCGCGATGAGATCCATGATCAGGCTACCGACGACGGCATTGGCGAGGCCACCCTCGGGCCCGTAGGCGGTGATCCTGGTGAACAGGCTGCCGTGCAGGGCGCCAATGCCGCTGCGCAAGGTCAGCCAGAGTATCCACACCAGGAAGAACAATCCCAGCGCGGTGGCCGCGGTGCCCAGGACCATGGCGAAGGCATTGGTGATGCGGCGGCGGGTGTACAGGCTGGCGGCAGACATCACCTGCCCTCCCGTCGGGCCAGCTGACGCAGCATCAGGCGCGCGATCAGCAGCACGATGAAGGTCACCACGAACAGCAGGAAACCCAGCGCGATCAGTGCCGAACGGTGCAGGCCGACAGCCTCGTTGAATTCGTTGGCGATGCTCGAGGAGATCGACGTGCCTGGCATCAGCAGCGACGAGGTGATGTTGTAGGAATTGCCGAGCACGAACGTGACCGCCATGGTCTCGCCAAGCGCACGGCCCAGGCCGAGGATGATGCCGCCGATGACTGCCGAGCGCGTATACGGCAGCACGATGTCCCACAGCACTTCCCAGCGGGTCGAGCCGAGTGCGTAGGCGGATTCCTTGAGACGCGTGGGCATGGTCAGGAAGACTTCCCGCATCACCGAGGTGATGAACGGCAGGATCATCACCGCCAGCACGATGCCGGCAGTGAGCAGGCCGAGCCCCAGCGGTGGGCCCTGGAACAGTTTGCCGAACAGCGGGATCCGGCCCAGCGTGTCGGTGAGCGCGGGCTCGATGGACGCCATGAACGGGACGAACACGAACAAGCCCCACATGCCGTAGATGATCGACGGAATGGCCGCCAGCAATTCCACCGCCGTGCTGGCCGGCGCGCGCAGCCAGTTCGGCGCGATTTCGGTGAGGAACATCGCCACGCCGAAGCTCACCGGCACCGCCAGCACGACCGCGACCAGTGAGGTGGCCAGGGTGCCGAACACCGGCGCCAGCGCGCCGTAATCGTCATCGACCGGGTTCCACGCGGTGCTGGTCAGGAAATGCAACCCCTGGCCGAACAGGATCTCGCGCCCACCCCACAAGGTGGAGAGTGCCGCGCCAAGCAGGGCCGCCAATACCAGCAGCGCACAGAACTTCAGGATGCGCCGGAAGATCCGGTCGTTGCGGGCATCGGCGCGGCTACGGCAATCAGTGTCGAAGGCGCTGCTGGTGACAGGAATCGATGACATGGAGACTCCGCTGAAAATCACGCCTTTCTTTCCTGGTGCCACTCCTCCTTCCCCTCCACGACTTCATCGTTGAGGAAAAGCAAAGCCCCTCCCCCAACCCTCTCCCCCGGCAAAGCCAGGGAGGGGACAAGTCCGCAGCCGT
>DATNBK010000131.1:0-9655 GCA_035571995.1 Rhodanobacter sp. | reverse complement strand
GCAGCGCACTGGCGGCCGACCTGGCCCGCGAGCTGGGCAGCCAAAACACCACCGGTTTGCCCGACAGCCGCGCGCCCGGCTTGCGCATCAAGCTCGAGGTGCAGCAGTTCGACTCCTGGCCCGGCAGCTACGCGCTGCTTGCCGGCACTTGGAGCGTGCGGGTGGTGCACGCCAAGGGGCCGGACGCCGTCCCGCAGGCGCTGACTTGCGCCAGCAGCGTGAGGGTGCCGGTGGGGGCCGGTTATGCCGCGCTCGTGCAGGGTCATCAGCGTGCCGTTGCCATGCTGGCGGCCAAGGTGGCCACGGTTGCCCGTGCGCTGGGTGGCGGTCAGGCGGCAAGCTGCCCGGCCTGATCGGCCGCGCGTGGATCGGTGTCCCCGTCCACGGAAGTCGCCGTCCCTGATCGACGCCTGCCCCCGACAGGGATCGGCGCTTGCGCCGGCCGGCCGTTGCCCCCTGCAACGGGTGCGTGCCGGCGGCATGCCCGCCGATGGCCATGCCATGCGCCAGCGCGCCTGCGGCGTCGTGTTCCGTGGGTGAAACCATAGTTGTACGCCGTGGTTTCCGGCTTGGCGACCGGCACGCTCTGGGCTAGGCTGCAACGTTCAGCACGGCGTTTGCGCCGAACGGCACCTCCTGGACTGGCAAGACAACCATGCACGACACCCAAACCCCGAACGCCGCCGAGCCGGTGACGGTCAGCTCCAGCGAATACGACCCGCGAGCGGTGGAGTCGACCGCGCAAGCCTACTGGAATGCGCAGCAAGCCTATGTGGTCACCGAGGACCCGGCAAAGCCGAAGTTCTATTGCCTGGCAATGCTGCCCTATCCCTCCGGTGCGCTGCACATGGGTCACGTGCGCAACTACACGATTGCCGATGTGATCAGCCGCTACCAGCGCATGAACGGCAAGAACGTGCTGCAGCCCATGGGCTGGGATGCGTTTGGATTGCCGGCCGAGAATGCGGCGATCAAGAACAAGACCGCTCCGGCCAAGTGGACCTACGCGAACATCGAGCACATGCGCGCCCAACTGCAGGCGCTGGGTTATGCGATTGACTGGAGCCGCGAGTTCGCCACTTGTCGCCCGGAGTATTACCGCTGGGAGCAGCTGATGTTCACCCGGCTGCTGAAGCAGGGCATCGCCTACCGCAAGAATGCGGTGGTCAACTGGGACCCGGTCGACCAGACCGTGCTGGCCAACGAGCAGGTGGTGGACGGCCGCGGCTGGCGTTCCGGCGCGGTGGTGGAGAAGCGCGAGATTCCGCAGTGGTTCCTGCGCATCAGCGATTACGCGCAGGAGCTTCTGGACGGCCTGGATGCACTGCCCGGCTGGCCGGACGCGGTCAAGATCATGCAGCGCAACTGGCTGGGCCGCAGCGAGGGCCTGGAGATCCAGTTCCAGGTGCTGGGCACGGACATGCCGCTGCGCGTGTTCACCACGCGCCCGGACACCTTGATGGGGGTCACCTTCATCTCGATTGCCGCCGAGCACCCGCTGGCGCTCGAATGCGCGCGGCAGAACGAGCAGATTGCCGAATTCGTCGCCGAATTGCGCCATGGCGGGGTCTCCGAGGCCGAGATGGAGACCCAGGAGCGGCGCGGCATGGGCACCGGCCTGTACGCGGTGCACCCGCTGACCGGCGCCGAGCTGCCGATCTGGATCGCAAATTTCGTGCTGATGAACTACGGCACCGGCGCGGTCATGGCCGTGCCGGGCCACGACCAGCGCGACTGGGAGTTTGCCCAGCGCTACAGCCTGCCGATCAAGATGGTGGTGGTGGACCGCTCGGTGCTGGATGCCGCGCGCGAGATCGACCGCGACCTGGACCAGGGCGCGGGCGCCAATCCCATGCAGGCCGCGCTGCGCGGGGGCTCCACCGACGCCTACGATACGGGTTCGGCAGTGCGTCTGATCGAGGAATTCGAGCGCCGCATCATGGAGGAAGGCCCGTACCTGGAGCACGGCCTGCTGATCAATTCGGGCGCGTACGACGGCCTCGACTTCGACGGCGCCATGCAGGCCTTCGCCGACAAGCTGCAGGAACTGGGCAAGGGCGAGCGCCGCGTCAACTGGCGCCTGCGCGACTGGGGCGTGAGCCGGCAGCGCTATTGGGGCTGCCCGATCCCGGTGATCCATTGCCCGGCCTGTGGCGCCTTGCCGGTGCCCGAGGACCAGTTGCCGGTGGTGCTGCCCGAGGACGTGGCGTTCAGCGGCGTGCGTTCGCCGCTGAAGACGGACGCCGAGTGGCGCAAGTGCAAGTGCCCGCAGTGCGGCGGCCCGGCCGAGCGCGAGACCGACACCTTCGACACCTTCATGGAGTCGAGCTGGTATTACGCGCGCTACACCAGCCCGGGGGCCGATGCCCAGATCGATGCGCGGGCCAATTATTGGCTGCCGGTCGACCAGTACATCGGCGGCATCGAGCACGCCATCATGCACCTGCTGTATTTTCGCTACTACCACAAGCTGATGCGCGACGCCGGCATGCTCGCCAGTGACGAGCCGGCGACCAACCTGCTGTGCCAGGGCATGGTGATTGCCGAAACCTTCTATCGCGACGATGCCGATGGCGTGCGGCAGTGGCTCAATCCGGCCGAGGTCGAGGTCCATCGCGACGAGCGCGGCCGGGTGGTCGGTGCGGTGGCCCGTGCCGATGGCCAGGAGGTGCACATTGGCGGCGTCGAGAAGATGTCCAAGTCCAGGAACAATGGCGTCGACCCGCAGCTCATGATCGACCGCTACGGCGCCGACACCGTGCGCATGTTCTCCATGTTCGCCTCGCCGCCCGAGCAGTCGCTGGAGTGGAACGAGGCGGGCGTCGAAGGCATGGCGCGGTTCCTCAAGCGGTTCTGGCGCGAGGTCGTCCAGCACGCCGCCGGTGCCGATCATCCCGCGCTCGGCGCCGCCCCAGGCGCACTCGATCCGGCGGCCCTGGATACCGGGCAACGGGCGCTGCGCCGCCAGTTGCACGAGACCATCCAGAAGGTCAGCAACGATTTCGGACGGCGCCATGCTTTCAACACCGCGATTGCCGCGCTGATGGAGCTGTTGAACGCGCTGAACAAGTTCGACGACCAGAGTGCCCAGGGCCGCGCGGTTCGGCATGAGGCGCTGGAAGCGATGGTGCTGATGCTGAATCCGGTCGTGCCGCATATCAGCCATGCGTTGTGGCAGGTGCTGGGCCATGCCGAGACTGTGCTGGAGGACCAACGCTGGCCGGGCGTGGACGAGGCGGCGCTGGTGCGTGCCACGCTGACCGTCGCGGTGCAGGTCAACGGCAAGTTGCGCGCCACCATCGACTTGCCCACGCAGGCCGACGCGGCCGAGGCCGAAGCGGCGGCCCGCGCCCAGCCGCAGGTGCAGCGTGCGCTGGAGGGCCTGGCTGTGCGCAAGGTCATCGTGGTCCCCGGCAAGATCGTCAACATCGTCGCCGCATGAACGCAATGACCCCCGTGTCCGCAAGGAGGTTGCTGCAAGGCGCATGTTTGCTGCTACTGGCATGTGCGCTCGGTGCCTGCGGCTTCCACCTGCGGCGGAGCGCGGCCTTGCCGCCGAACATGCAGCGGGTGCATGTCGTGGTAAACGGCAACTATCCGCTGCAGCAGCGGCTGGTGCGGGCGCTGCAGATCGCTGGCGCAAACGTGGAGGACCAGCCTGGCACCGGCATTGCCGAGTTGCGGGTGCCGGTGGCCGCATTCAGCACCGAAACCTTGAGCGCCGGCGGTTACGCCCGGGTGAGCGAGTTCGCCGTGCACTTCCAGGTGCAGTTCGACGTGGTCGATGGCAGCGGCCACACCCTGGTGGCGCGGCAGCGCGTCGACATGTCGCGCGAATACAGCTATGACGCCACCAACACGGTGGGCAACGCCTCGCAGGTGCAGGCCATCGAACAGGGTTTGAACGACGACATGGTCCAGTCGATCCTCTTCCGCCTGCAGGCGGCCGGCAAGAATGCGCCGGTGTCCCCGGCGGGAGCCTGATGCCGATCACCCCCGCCCGTTGGCCCAAGCTCCTGGCCGCCGACACGCTGGCGCCGGTCTACCTGCTGGCCGGCGCACCCCTGCTGGTGATCGAGGCAGCCGATGGTCTGCTCGCGCGAGCGCGCGAGCTGGGTTACGCCGAACGCGAGGTGCTCGAGGCGGGTTCGCGCTTCGACTGGAACGACCTGGCGCGAGCCGCCGCCAGCATGTCGTTGTTTGCCACGCGCCGCCTGCTCGACTTGCGCCTGCCTGGCGGTCGGCCCGGAGTCGAGGGCGCCAAGGCCATCACCGCGTTTTGCGCCGACCCGCCCGAAGGGGTCAGCCTGCTGATCACCGCACACGAGTGGAGCAAGAAGCACGAGGGCGCCTGGAGCCGCAAGCTGGATGCGTCGGGGGTGATGGCGGTGTTCAATCCGCCCCAGGGTGGCGAGTGGCTGGCCTGGATCGGCGCCAGGCTGGCGGCACGCGGACTTTCGGCCAGCCGGGAAGCCATCGCGTTGCTGGGCGAGCGGGCCGAGGGCAACCTGCTTGCCGCCGCCCAGGAAATCGACAAGTTGGCCGTCCTGCATCAGGGCGGCCGCCTGGATGCCGGCCAAATGGAAAGCCTGGTGGCCGACAGTGCGCGCTACGACGTGTTCAAGCTCACCGACGCGGCCTTTGCCGGCGACGCCGCGCGGGCGCTGCGCATCCTGGCCGGGTTGCGTGCCGAGGGCGACGAGTTGCTGGCGCTGATGGGCTGGCTGGTCAACCAGTTGCAACTGGGGTTGCGGCTGGCAAGCGCGGCCAACCTCAATGCGCAGATGCAGGCTGAACACGTGTTCGCCGTGCGGGAGAAATTGCTGCGCCAGGCCCTGCGCCGCGCCCCGCCCGGGCACTGGCTGGATTGCCTGCGTCGCGCCGGTCGCATCGACCGCATGGCCAAGGGCCGCGCGCAAGGTGACCCGTGGCGCGAGGCGGAGCGCCTGGTCGCCGTGATTGCCGAGCCCCGCTTGGCTGCGGCGCTGGCATGAGCGGCGCAAATGCCGTCGGGCCCGCGGTGCCGCGCCCGCTGGGCGTGTTTGGCGGCACCTTCGACCCAGTCCACCTCGGCCATCTCAGCGTGGCCTGGGAAGCGGCCGAGCTGCTGGACGCCGAAGTGCGCCTGGTTCCGGCCAACGTGCCGCCGCATCGACCGGCACCGCTGGCGAGTGCCGCCGAACGCGTGGCCATGTTGCGCGTGGCCTTGCGCGGCCAGGACCGCTTGATGCTGGATACCCGCGAGATCGAGCGCAGCGGGCCGTCCTATACCGTGGACACGCTGGCCGAATTGCGCGCGGAACTCGGCCAGCGTGCCCTGGTGCTGCTGGTGGGCGCGGACATGTTTGCGCAGCTCCCAGCCTGGGATCGCTGGCGCGAGCTGTTCGAGCTGGCGCACGTCGGCGTGCTGAGCCGCCCCGGGGTGGGCACGCCGTTGCCCGCCGCATTGGAGCACGAATTGCAGGCGCGCCGGCTTGCCGACCTTGGGGCGCTCGCGCAACTGCCCGCCGGCAGGATCGTGCAACTGGAGGTCACCCCGCTGGAGATTTCGGCCACGCGTATCCGCGCCCTGCTTGCCGCCGGGCGCGACCCGCGCTACCTGCTGCCGGCAGGCCTGTTCCAGGATCCCGAACTGTTGCGGGCGTATCGTGCCTGATGCCTGATGCCTGATGCCTGATGTCGGGTGCGGGTGGGTACGCACGTTCACGCCGGTTTGCGCTGCAATCGCGTAACCTGGATTCGCAACGGCAGGAGGACGGCATGGTTCCGGAGATCACCCACGACCCCGAACGTCGGCGCTTGCAGGCCAACGTCGAGGGCAATTTGTGCGTGCTTGACTATGCGCTGGACGGCACGGTCATGATCATCACCCACACGGAAGTGCCGCCCGCCATCGGCGGACGCGGAATTGCCGCCGCCTTGGTTCGCGCCGCGCTGGAGCTGGCGCGGGATGCCGGCTGGAGCGTGTCTCCGGCTTGTTCCTATGCGATGGCATGGATGCAGCGCCATCCGGAGTACGACGATTTGCGCGCGCCGCGATGACGCGACGACGCCTCGACCGCCCGCACGGGTGGCCGCGATCCCGCCGCCCAGGCGCCGTACACCGGCACGCCGTCGCGCCCCCGGGCTTGCGTCGGAGCCGGCTTGGCCCGACGCTATACTCACCGCTCCCAACAGTTGCCACTGTGCATCGAGGCCAGACCACTTGAGCAAAACACCACACTCCAGACCGGCGCTTGGCGTGGCCGAATTGCGTCACCAGGTGATGGATGCCCTGGAATCACTGAAGGCCAAGGATGTGCGCGAAATCGACGTGCGCGACCGCACTTCCATTGCGGACCTGCTGGTGATCGCCTCCGGCACGTCGGCCCGCCACGTGAAATCGATTGCCGACGAAGTGGGGCGCTTTGCCAAGCGGGCAGGGGTCACGCCGCTCGGCGTCGAGGGCGAGCAGGAAGGCGAATGGGTACTCATCGACCTGGGCGATGTCATCGTCCACGTCATGCTGCCGCGGATCCGGGAGTTCTATGCGCTCGAGCGGCTGTGGGCCGTCGGTGGCGCCGAGCCGGACGTGGAGACGGCACAGGCCGGAGCTTGAACACGCGGCACCGGCCACGCGCGTATGGCGCACGTCGCCATGCCGGGCTGAGGCCATGCGCGTACGCCTGATTGCCATTGGCGAGCACATGCCCGGCTGGGTGGCCGACGGCCTGGCCGAGTATCGCAAGCGCCTGTCGCAGGCCATGCCGATCGAGCTGGTGGAGATTCGCCCCGGACACCGCGCCCGGCATGGCGACACTGGGCATGCCGCGCATGAGGAAGGCGTCTCCCTGCTGGCCCAGCTCACGCGGGATACCCAGGTCGTGGCCCTGGACGGCCGCGGCAAGGCGTGGTCCAGCGAGGACCTGGCGGCCCAGTTGGGCGCATGGCGCATGGCCGGACGCGATCTCGCGCTCTTGATTGGCGGCGCGGACGGACACGCCCCGGAAGTGTTGGCGCGTGCGGACCAGGCCTGGTCGCTCGGCCCGTTGACCTTGCCGCACATGCTGGTGCGCCTGCTCGTGGTCGAGCAGTTGTACCGCGCACACACCATCCTGGCCGGCCACCCTTATCATCGCGGATGACGTCGCGCGCCACGCACCCGTAGGCGAAGCCGTAGCGAACCGGCGTCGTCGACACAACCCACCGGGAACCCGAGCATGAACTTTTCCGTGGACCAGGCCGGCATTCGCGATCTCGACACCGTGGCGGGCCTGTTTGACGCCTATCGCCAGTTTTACGAACAACCGCCGGATCCCGACGGATCGCGCCGTTTCCTGCGCGAGCGCTTCCAGCTCCAGGAGTCGCTGGTCCTGCTGGCACGCGGTGGAGGAGGCGAAGGCCTGGGCTTCACCCAGTTGTATCCGTTGTTCTCGTCGGTACGCGCCGTGCGCACCTGGCTGCTCAACGATTTGTTCGTCGCGCCACAGGCACGCAGGCAGGGCGTGGGCGCCGCGCTGCTGCGCGAGGCCGCGGTGCGCGCGCGTGATCTTGACGTGGGCAGCCTGATGCTGTGGACGGCGTTCGACAACGCGCCGGCGCAGGGCTTGTATGCGTCCCTGGGCTGGCATCGCGAGGCGTCCTGCGAATACCTGCTCATGCTGTGATGCCAGGTACGAAGAGGGACACCCGACCGCGTATGCTTTATCTCGCTTCCCAATCGCCACGTCGCCGCGAACTGCTGGGGCAGCTCGGCGTGGATTTCACCGTGCTCGACACCCAGGTGCCCGAGCAGCGCCTGCCGGGCGAGGCACCCGGGACTTATGTGCGCCGCGTCGCCCGGGCCAAGGCCGCGGCCGGGCTGGAGCTAGTGCGGGACGTCGACGGCGCGCTGGTGCTCGGTGCCGACACGGATGTGGTGCTGGACGACGAGGTCTTCGGCAAGCCGCGTGATGCGGCCGACGCGGCAGCCATGCTGCGGCGGCTCTCGGCGCGCACCCACCGCGTGATCTCCACCGTATGGCTGCTTGGCGCGCGTGGCGAGTACTGCGCCGAGTGCATCTCCCGGGTCACGTTTGGCGCATTGGAAGCGCGCGACATCGACGCCTACGTCGCCACCGGCGAGCCTTTTGGCCGGGCGGGTGCCTATGCGATCCAGGGCCGTGGCGCCACCCTGGTCGCGCGCCTCGAGGGCAGCCATTCGGGCGTGATGGGCTTGCCCTTGTTCGAAACCGCGCGCCTGTTGCGCGACGCGGGAGCCCACGTTCCTAGCCCGGCGGACGCAGCGTGGTGAACAGCACGGCAAGTGCGAGCGCGTTGTTCGCGCCGTGGGCGAGCACCGATGGCCACAAGGAGCGGTAGCGCAGGCGCAGCCAGGCCAGCGCCACGCCAAGCAGGAGCAGCTCCGGCAGCGCATACCACTGCCAGCCCAGGCCGGGCAGATGGATCGCGGCGAACGCGGCGGCACTGAGCAGCGCTGCCAGCGCCACCCCGCAGCGCGGGATCAGCGACGACAGCAGCACCCCCCGAAACAACAGTTCCTCGACCAGCGGCGCCAACGTGATGGCCATGGCCGCCAGGCCGACGCGCCACGCCAGCGGCGCGTGCTGCGCCAGTTGTTGCACGTTCTGGGTGATGTCGTGGTCGCCGGCCAGCACCCGCGTCACCAGGCCGCCCACGAACGGCGCCAGCAGCCCCACGGCGAGGGCCACGACTGGCCAGGCCCGGCGGTGCGGGCTGGCAAGGCCGAAGCCGGGCGGCATGGCTTGCGACCAAAGCGTCGGCCAGTACCGATGGACCAGCCAGATCACCCCGGCGGCGGCAATGCAGACGGTCAGGATGGCTTGCGCGACGGCTGCGCCGGGATGCGCCCCCAGCGCGGCCAGCGCCGAGGTCACCGCGGCGCCGGGAAAGTGCCGGTGCTGCAGCAGCGCCAGCACGCCAACCACGGCGGCACTGCCTACGGCCTGCAGGGCCAGGTAGCACGCGATCAGCCCCAAGGCCATCCAGACGGATGGTGCGGGCGACGGTAAGCGCGAGGGCATCGGGAGCGCGGACAACGTCGTTGTGCGGGGCGCGGGCGGTCCGCTCAGCCCAGGAGCAACGCCCGGACGACGCCAATCGCCGCCATCACCAGCAGGACCAGGAAGGCCAGCATGGCCACGCTGAAACCGGGACCGCGCCTGGCGGCATCGGCCCAGTAGGCAAGGGCGTACCAGGTCCTGCCGGCGACCCAGACCAGGCCGGCAATGCCCGCCCAGCCACCAAAGCCGTAACTGGTTGCCAACCAAAGCGCGGGCAGGAACATCACGCTGCCCTCGATCGTGTTCATCTGCACGCGGTAGGCGCGCTCGAACGCTGGATGGCCGCTGGTCGCCGGTGCCTTGACGCCGTACTTGTAGCGTGCGCGCCCGGCGACCCACAGGGTGGCGAACAGCAACAGGACGGTGAGCAGGGTGGCCAGGGCGGGCAGTTCGTGCATGCGGCTATCCTCGCGAAAGACGTTTACTGTAGCGGTTGTGCGCGCCTGGCGTGAGTAGGCGCGGCAGGTTATCTTCCGTGTCGGTACCGATACGGCTTCTGCGGCGGAGGCGGCATGGATTGGCGAAAGGGCGGCAGCAGCAGCAACATCGAGGTCGGCAGCGGCGGTGGCGGCGGCCGTGGCTTCGGCTTTGGC
>DATNBK010000130.1:0-3361 GCA_035571995.1 Rhodanobacter sp. | reverse complement strand
GCGGTCGAGCTGCTGCGACGCAACCTGTTGATCTACGGTCTGGGCGGACTGCTCGCCCCCTTCGTCGGCATCAAGCTGATCGACATGCTGCTGACCGTGCTGCATGTGGGTTGAGGCACACCGATGACAACGCCTCGCCTCCTGCTGTTCTGCATCTGCCTGACCGGCTTCGGCACGGCCCTTGCCGGCCCGTCCACGAGCGGCAGCCTCGGGCCTACACCGGAAGCACGCGCGGCACGGATTACCTGCAGCTGGATGGCGAAGTGCCGCTTTCGCCGCGCTGGAACCTGCGTCTGCATGCCGGGTGCACGCACTATGCGACGAACCTGGCCGTGTCGCTGGCGAACGGCGCCCGCGACCCGAGCTATGTGGATCTCGCGCTGGCGGCCGGTTACGCGCTCAACCGCCGCTGGACCCTGGCGGCGACCCTGAGCCATTCCAGCAACGCCGCGTTCTATGCGCACGTGGCCAGCTTCCGTGATCCGACGGTGACAAAGGATCTCGGCGGTACACGCAGCTTTCTGACCTTGTCCGCCACGTTGTGAGGGCCTGCCATGTACCCGCTGATTCGTCCCGCGTTGATCCTGTTCGTGTTGCTGAGCGCGATCACTGGCATCATCTATCCCCTGGCCACTTTCGCGATCGCGCAAGTGGGCTTCCCTGCCCAGGCCAACGGCAGCATCGTCAAGCGCGGCGGCCAGCCGATCGGCAGCCGGCTGATCGGTCAGGCTTCCGATGCCCCGGGTCTGTTTCAGGGGCGACCCTCGGCCACCTCGCCAACGCCGTATGACGGCATGGCTTCCGGGGGCAGCAACCTCGGTCCCAGCAATCCGGCGCTGGCTGCGGCGGTCACGCAGCGTGCCGAACGGTTGCATGCGGCCAATCCCGAGGCCAGCGGCGCGGTGCCGGTGGAACTGGTGCTGGCTTCGGCGAGCGGACTGGACCCGGACATATCGCCACGGGCTGCGCTGTGGCAGGCACCGCGCGTGGCGCGCATGCGCGGACTGCCATTGGCGCAGGTGCGGGAACTGGTTGCCCGGCATACGCAGCCGCCGGTCCTGGGCTTGTTCGGGGAGGCTCGCGTCAATGTGCTGGCGTTGAACCTGGCGCTGGACGACGCGCGACCGGGCGTGGAGGATAATCCGCGCCGATGAACGACACGCGCCCCGATCCCGATCGGCTGCTTGCCGAGGTCGCCGACGAGCAGCGCCAGACTGCGCGGGGCAAGTTGAGGATCTTCTTCGGCGCCTGCCCCGGCGTGGGCAAGACGTACGCGATGCTGCAGGCGCTGCAGCAGCTGCAATCCGAAGGCAAGCATGTCCTGCTGGGGGTGGCCGAAACGCACGGGCGCGCCGAGACTGCGCGGTTGCTCGCGGGCTTGCCGCACCTGCCGCTGCGCGAGCTGGAATACCGTGGCCATGTGTTGCGCGAGCTGGATATCGACGCCGCGCTTGCCGCGCGGCCGGACCTCGTCGCGGTGGATGAGCTGGCCCATTCCAACGTCGAGGGCAGCCGGCATCGCAAGCGCTGGCAGGATGTCGAGGAACTGCTGGGCGCCGGCATCGATGTGTACACGACGCTCAACGTGCAGCACCTCGAAAGCCTGAACGACATCGTCGGGCGCATCACCGGCGTGCGCGTGCGCGAGACCGTCCCCGATCATGTGTTCGACCAGGCCGACGACGTCCTGGTGGTCGACCTGCCGGCGGACGAGCTGCTCAAGCGGCTGGCCGACGGCAAGGTCTATCTGCCCAAGGTGGCCGAACGTGCGCGCGGGCGCTTCTTCCGCAAGGGCAACCTGATCGCGCTGCGCGAGCTGGCCTTGCGTCGTGCTGCCGACCGCGTCGACGTGCAGATGCGCGATTACCGCCGCACGCGTGCGATCGACGCAGTGTGGCCCAACCGCGAGCGGTTGCTGGTGGGGATTGCCGGCAATGCAGACGACGAACGGCTGGTGCGCGAAGCGGCACGCCTGGCCCGCAAGCTGGAAGCGGACTGGATTGCCGCGCATGTCGACGTGCCGCAGCAGCAAGCCGGGGTCGAGCGGCAGCGCATCGCGCAGACCCTGGCGCTGGCCGCGAGCCTCGGTGCGGAAACCGTGACCTTGCCGGCGACGACCGACGTCGCCAGCGCGCTGGTCGCCTGCGCCCGCGCGCGCAACGTCAACCGCATCGTGCTGGGGCTGCGGCCGCGCCAGCCCTGGCGATTCTGGCATCGTTCCACCGCGGACCGCATTGGCGGGGCGCACCCCGATCTCGGCCTGGTCGTGATGGCGGCCAGCGTCGACCCCAAGCGCGTTGTCAGGCTGCTGCCGTCCAGGTCGCGGATTGTGTGGCCGCCCTATGGCTGGGCCACGCTTGCCTGCCTGGTGGCCACGGCCCTGGCTTCGCCCCTGCTGCGGGTGTTCGACCTCGCCAACGTGGTCATGGTGTTCCTGCTCACCGTGGCCATCGTTGCGTTGCGCTGGGGCCGCGGTGCGGGCGCGTGGGCCGCATTCGTCGCCGTGGCCTGCTTTGATTTCTTCTTCGTGCCGCCGCGGTTGTCGATGAGCGTCAGCGACACACAGTACGTGTTCACCTTCGGGCTGATGCTGGCCGTGGCGCTGATCATTGGCCAACTGACTGCGCGCCTGCGCCGCGAGGCGCGGGTTGCGGGCGCGCGCGAGCGGCGCGCGGTGGCCCTGGCGGGCTTGGCGCACGCGCTTTCCGCGGCCCTGACCGCGGAACAGATCGAGGAGATCGCGCTGCGCAACATCAAGGGCTATTTCCAGGCCGGTGTCGGCCTGGCCTTGCCGGATGCGGAGGACCGCCTGCGCGCGGTCAGGAGCAACGCGATCAGCATGGACGAGAGCATCGCGCAGTGGGTCTACGACCATGCCCAGGCAGCCGGCGCCGGCACCGACACCCTGGCCGCCGCGCGCGCACGCTATCTTCCGCTGAAGGCGCCGATGCGGGTGCGCGGCGTGCTGGCCCTGGAGTTTGCGCAGGAAGGGGCCTTGCTCGAGCCGGATGAGCAACGCCTGCTGGAAGCCTGCTGCAATCAGCTGGCGTTGGCGCTGGAGCGGGTGCATTTCGTCGAGGTCGCGCAGAACACCCTGGTGGCGATCGAGGGTGAGCGCATGCGCAACACGCTGCTGTCGGCGATGTCACACGACCTGCGGACGCCCTTGACCACCATTCTCGGCGCCGCGCAGGCAGTTGCGCCGCAGGTCCGCGGGCAATCCGCCGAGGCGCTGGTGGCGTCCATCGACGAACAGGCCCAGGCGATGCTGCGCCTGATCGAGAACCTGCTGGATCTGGCGCGATTGCAGGCGCGTGGTGTCGAACTCACGCGGCAATGGCACTCGCTCGAGGAGCTCCTC
>DATNBK010000129.1:0-12003 GCA_035571995.1 Rhodanobacter sp. | reverse complement strand
TAAAAAAAGCACGCTGATTTGCCTAGCCCCGCGCGCCAGATCGGACCAGGCGTTTCGTCGGGAGGGCATGGTCATGTCACGTCGTCAGCATCTCATCCAGTTGTTTCATCGCCGGGCCGGCACGCTGGTCCGCTCCACCCTCAGCATCGCCATCGCCGGAGCGTTCGGGCTGTACGCCTTGGGCAGCATGACGCCCGTGCAGGCACAGTCGTCCACCGGCACCATCTACGGCACAGCACCCGCCGGCGATACGGTCACCGTGCGTGGGCCGAGTGGCGTGACCCGCACGGTGACGGTCAATGCGGCCGGCAACTTCAGCGCGTCGTCGTTGCCGTTGGGTGCCTATACGGTGACCTTGCAGAAGGACGGCGTCACCACCGATACGCGCAACGGCATCACGTTTCCCGTGGGCGGCGGCACACGGGTCAACTTCAATGCGCCGGCGCAGGTGGAAACCATGGCAACCCTGACGGTGACGGCGAACAGCCTGCCGCCAATCGACATCAGCCAGGTCGACTCGCGCGTGGTCGTCACCTCCGCGCAGTTGGCCAAGTTGCCGTTGCAGCGCAACGCCGAAGCCGTCGCGCAGCTGGCCCCGGGGGTCAATGCCGGTACCAGTGCGTTCACCGACTTGCGTGGTCCAGAGGGCCAGGTGCTCAATTCCTTCGCCGGCTCGAGCATTGCCGAAAACGCCTACTACATCAACGGCTTCAACACGACCGATCCCTTGCATAACTTTGGCGGCTTGACGCTGCCCTATGGCGCCATCGAGCAGGAACAGGTGTTGACCGGCGGCTACAGCGCCATGTATGGCCGCTCTGACGGCGGCGTGATGAACATGGTAGGCAAGCGCGGCACCAACGAGTGGCACTTCGGCGTTTCCGAATTGTGGCAACCAGACTTCGGCATGGCCAGTCCGCACAACCAACGCTATCCCACCGGGCCGCAGTACCTGACTGGCCCCGACGGCGCGCAAGGACAGCCTTACCGCTATCGCAACGACAACAAGGCCTGGCAGCACACCGAGGACTTCTACCTCGGTGGACCGCTGATCCAGGATCGGCTGTTCTTCTTTGGTGCCTACGAGGCCAACCGCGAGTTGAGTGGCCAGAACATCGGCAGCGTGGAGACCGCGCAGGCCACCCGGTATTCCTACGACAACCCGAAGTGGTACGGCAAGCTGGACTGGAACATCACGGACAACAACATCCTTGAGTTGACTGGTGCGTCGAACAAGTCCTCGTATGCCGGCAATGTCTACGCGTACGACTATCCGACTGACGGCAAGATGCGCGGGACTTACGGCGCGTTCAAGGGCCCCGATACGCACACCAAGAACGGCGCGGACATGTACAGCCTGAAATACACGGGCTATCTCACCGACAACCTGACAGTCGACGCGCTGTACGGCAAGATGAAACAGACGAACTACAGCGAGGCGAGCTCCAGCGATGATCCATTCATCGCGCGTGCGCAGTTCCAGAACCCGGCCTATACCGGGGGCAGGGCGATCGTGGGGCCGCAGACCATCGACGTGGTGAACAACCCGGGGGCCCAGGACAAGACGCGAAACCTTCGGCTCGACATCAACTACAAGATCGGCACCCATTCCATCACCGCCGGCATTGACAACATGGACACGCAGGCCTTGAACATTGGCCAGCAGCGCCCCGGCAGCGGCGCTTTCGCGTGGTTCTACGGGAAGGGCGATCCCAACCTGCCGATCAGTACGCTGACCGGCCAGGAGGTTGGCGCGCCCGGCGGCCAGGGTTATTACGCGTTCAAGGACATCTTCACCACGGGTGCTGCGAGCGTGCGCGTCAAACAGCGTGCGCAATACATCGAGGATCGCTGGCAGGTCACACCGAAAATCCTGCTGTCGATTGGTGTGCGCAGCGACCAGTTCACCAACTACAACCCGGACGGCCAGCCATATATCCGCCTGACCAAGCCCAACTGGTCGCCGCGGCTTGGCGCGACCTGGGACGTCTACGGCGACTCCAGCCTCAAGGTGTATGCAAACGCGGGTCGCTATTACCTGGATGAGCCTGCCAATGTCGCCATTCGCGGCGCCTCGGGCAGTACGTTCACCGACCAGTACTTCACCTACACCGGGATCGATCCCACCACCGGGCAGCCGACCGGGCTGACGCAGATCCCGCAGGGCCACTACCCGGGCGTCTCGGCCAACAATGAATTTGGCACACCGCCTGATCCACGCCAGGTCACCAGCAAGAATGTGCAGGCCGAATACCAGGACGAATACATCGCCGGACTGGACAAGGCATTCGACGTGTTCGGCATGCACTGGACCACGGGTGCGAAGGCGACCTACCGCCGGCTGCGCAATATGCTCGATGACGTTTGCGAAACCGATGTGTTCATCGCTGCGGGCGTGGCCCAGGGCTTCGATCCCGCCGCCGCCGAAGGCCAGGGCTGCTACATCATGAACCCGGGACGCAATTCCTCGTTCAACGTCCCACTGGTGTATGGTTCAACCACCAGCGGCTACGGCACGATGACCGTGCCATGGTCGGCATTTGGTATGCCGGATCTGCTGCGCAAGTACGTAGGCCTCGATCTTTACTTGGAGCACCCGTTTGACGGCAAGTGGTATGGCCGTCTGGACTATACGATCAGCCACAGCTTCGGCAACTCCGAGGGTTCCGTGCGTTCGGATATCGGCCAGACCGACGTGGCACAGACCGAGGACTGGGACAATTCCGGCGTGATGACCTACGCCAACGGCGACCAGGCGAACGATCGCCGGCACCAGATCAAGCTACGCGGCTATTACCAGATTACGCCGGAATGGCTGGTCGGCGGTACCGCGCAAATCCTCTCCGGCACGCCGCGTACTTGCCTGGGCTACTTCGGCCCACAACAGGATGACCCGTTTGGCTATGCTGCGTCGTATCACTTCTGCGGGCCGGAAGGCACGCCGGCACCGGGCGGCGCCACTGGCCGCACGCCATGGCAGGAAATCGTCAGCCTGAATGGTGAATACCGGCCGGCTTTCGCCGCCCACAAGTTGGCCTTCAGCGTGATGGTCTACAACATCTTCAACCAGCAAAAGGTGACGCAGTACTACAACACCTCGGAATCCGGTCCAGGGGTGCTGTCCAAGGACTTCTGGGTGCCGATCAGCCAGGCGACTCCGCGCTACATCCAGCTTGGCATCACCTACGACTTTTAGAAGGCTGACGGCGTGACCAGGCCGCGTGGTGGTGCCGCGCGGCCTTTTTGTGCGGGCCTGGGAATTCGCCGACAATGGCGTGTCCCGCCGCGACGGATCTGTCGCGAGTGGTCGCCCCTCCATTGGAAGAGAGATGCCCGCTACCACCACCGAAATGATCGGGACCGCCTTGAATGCCGGCCGCCTGGCCGAGGCCGAACGGCTGTCCAGGGCCGGGCTCGACGAGCAGCCCGACGATGGCAACCTGCAGCTGCTGCTGGCGATCAGCCTGCATTTGCAGAAGAAGCTCGACGCCGCGATTCCCATTTACGCGGAGCTCACCCGCCGCTATCCGCAGTCCGGCTTGCATTGGGGCAACTACGCCACCGCGCTGCGGGAATCGGGCGAACTGGATGCCGCGGCCGAGGCGTATGCCACGGCCTTGCAGTGGGATCCGAAGAACGCCCAGACCCTGCTCAATCTGGGCCTGCTGCAGATGCAGCAGCAAGCCTATCCCGATGCGCGCCAGACCTTGATCGATGCCCACCTGCTCGATCCCGAGTCCATCCCGATCCGCATCCGCGCGGCCAGCGCCTGCAGCGCCTGCCGGGATATGCAGATCGACAAGCTGCTCCAGCCTTGGCGAACTTGGACCGGGCTGGATGACGAGTTGCAGCTTGAGCTTGCCCACCTGCTGATGGCGCAAGGCGACCCCAAGGGCGCCGAAACGCTGTTGCGCCAAATCCTGCAACGTTCCCCGGCCTACGTGCCGGCGCAGCTGCAATTGGCGGTCGTATACGAGCGCATGAACCGGCTCGACGCCGCCGACCGCATGCTGCGGCAGATCATCACCGAGCAGTTGGTGCTGGATGAGCCGGTGCGCAAGGAGATCGTGCACCAGCAGGCCAGGCTGGCGCAGCGACGTGGCGACTGGACGGGCTCGCGCGCGATGCTGGAACGTGCCGGTCCGAATGACGCCAGCGATTACGTGCACTACTTTGCGCTGGCCGAGAGTTGCGACAAGCTGGGCGACACCGCGGCCGCCATGCAGGCGCTGGCCACCGCGCACGCGCGCCAGATCGAGGAGATGCGAAGGGTGGCCCCGTCGCATTTCCTTCCCGATGCGCCTGTGTTGCCGGCGGCCGCCACGCGTCTGGGCAGCGAGGAATTCCGCGCCTGGCCAAAACTGCGCGCGCCGGAATCCAGCCAGTCCCCAGTGTTCATCGTGGGCTTCCCGCGCTCAGGCACCACCTTGCTGGAGCAGATGCTGGACGCCCATCCGGCCCTGCAGTCGATGGATGAGCGCCCCTTCCTCAACACTTTGTCCGACGGCCTTGCGAGCTACGAGGTGCGCGTGCCGCAGGACTTGTACAAGTTGAACCAGCGCGATTGCGATGAGCTGCGCAAGCATTACTGGTCCCTGGTGTGCGAGAAGATCCCACGCAACTGGGAGGCGCAACTGATCGACAAGAACCCGCTCAACATGCTTTGGGTGCCGCTGATCGAGCGCATGTTTCCCGGGGCCAAGTTCATCCTGGCGCTACGCCATCCCTGCGACGTGATCCTGAGTTGCTACATGCAGAATTTCCGCTCCACGGTGCTGGCCACGGCTTGCGCCAACCTGGAGCGGCTGGCCACGGCCTACGTCACGGCGATGGAGCATTGGTTGCACCATGTCGAGGTGTTCCAACCTGACGTGCTGGTGTCGCGTTACGAGGATCTGGTTGCCGATCTGCCCACGCAGAGTGGTCGCATTGCCAGCTTCCTTGGCCTTGAGGACGCCGCACCGCTGCAACGGTTCGCGGCGCACGCACGCAGCAAGGCGTACATCGGCACGCCCAGCTACGACCAGGTGATCCAGCCGGTGAGCAGCAAGGCAGTCAACCGTTGGGCCCGCTACCAGCAGGAACTCGAGCCGGTCCTGCCGATCATCGCGCCGATGCTGCGCCATTGGGGCTATTCGGGGGAACCCGCAAACGGCGGATAGCCCAGCGCCGCACGCAGTGGATCGAGCAGGGCCCCATAGAGCGGCGCGCGGGCGGTGTCCCGTTGCAGCGGTTGGCGGACCTGGGTGGCGCTGGGTGTATGGACGTCGCGCCGCGTCGCGTGGAATTGCAGGCAGGCGGCTTCAAACGGCAAGTCGCAAAATGCCAGCAGGCGCCGGATAGACGCCTCCGGGTCCGCCAGCAGGTCCTCGTAGCCGTGCTCGAGGACGTGGTCGGGATGCAACGACGACCAATGCCGGATGCTGCGGTCGAAGTCGCGCCAGAAACCCGCCAGATCCCCGAAGGTGCGCGTGTACTCGTTGCCGGCAAAACGTTGCCGGTAGCACGACAGGCAGGTTTCCAGCGGGTCACGCCGGCAGGCGATGACGTGGGCACCCGGCAGCATGGCGCGGATGGCGCCAATGTAAATCCAGTTGTTCGGCAGCTTGTCGGTGAACCTGGGCCGGCGCCCTTGCCAATGCAGGCTGCGCTCCAGGTAGCGCCGGCCAAGCCGTTCCCAGTCTGCCGGCCGCATGGCGGGCACCCAACGTGGGAACGGCTCGCCGCGGCGCTGCGACTCCTCGGCCAGCACGGCTGGCAGGTCGACCAGTTCCCCGGCACCTTCGACCGCACTGTGCGAGGCCAGGATCTGCTCGACCAGGGTGGATCCGGAGCGCGGCAGGCTGGTGATGAAGATGACTTCCTGGCCCAGCGTCGGCGTGTCGGCGCCCTCCGGGGCGGGGGAGAAGGCGGCATCGACGGCGGTGATGCTGGCGGAGAAACCGGCAGCATCCCAGCTCTGCCGCTGCCGCGCGAGCGCATTGGCCTGCGCCAGCGCGGCCAGGGATTCCGCGTAGCGCCCGGCGTCCGCCAGCGCCTTGGCCAAGGCGAAGCCGATCGCGATCAGGTCGTCATCGCTGGCTTCCGGCCGCTGCATTGCGGTCTGCATGCGTTGGATATCGTCATCGGCGAAGCGCGTGGTCTTCAGCTCGGCCAAGCCCCACCAGGCCTGGCCTACCCATGGCTGCCTGGCGAGGATTTGCCGGTACTGGGCCGCGGCCTCGCTCACCGCCCCGCGGTTGCGCAACTCGTCGCCGAGCAGGGCGCGCGCCGCGGACTGCCCGGGATCGAGCTCCACGGCCTTGTGCAGCGCAACCTCGGCTTCCCCGTTGCGCACGCCACGTATCAGCATCACGCCGAGGTTGAACCAGGCCAGGGCCAATCCCGGCTGCAACTGGCAGGCGCGCTGCAGCACCTCGACCGCGGCATCGTAGTTGCCGGCGTTGCCGTAGACCGTGCCCAGGGTGTTGCAGTACAGCGCGTCGTCCGGGCGCTGCGCCACGGCCCGGCGCATCGCGGCGACGGCTTCCTGATGCTGGCCCCGCAGGCTGTGGACGCCGGCGCGCATGCGCAGTACTTCGGGGTGGCCGGCCTCGGCCGGCGGGATGGCCGCCAGGCTTTGGCTGGCTGCATCGAGCCGACCGGCATCCAGCGCCGCCCCCGCGCGCACCACGTGCTGCCGGGTGGCGTCGCTCAATCCTTGCAGTCGTGAAGTCATCTGGAGACGTCCACAATGTCGTGGGTGGCTGGCGCAGGCCTGCGTGCAGCCCGCGCGCGCCCTGCCGGCGGCAGGCCTGGCGCGGCGCGGCATCGCGTATTATGCCGGTCAGTCGCCAGCCCCGCAGGTCAATCACGGTATCGCCATGGCCATTGAAGCAAATCCGCAACCAGTCGATTTTCGTGCACGTGCGCGCTTTGCGGTGCAGCACGAGGACGAGGCCCTGGCCGAGTCGGCCTATGCGCGCGTCCTGGACAGCGAGCCCGGAGACGTCGAGGCGCTGCAATTCCTCGCCCACCTGCAGCTCGTAAGGGGCTTTGCCCACCGTGCGGTCGAGATGTTGCAAGTGGCGGCCCAGGCGCATCCGGACGTGGCGGGTACCTGGCATCAGCTTGGTGCCTCGCAGATGATGGATGGCGATCTTCGCGGCGCGGCGGAAAGCCTGCGCCGGGCACTGCAGCTTGGCCCGCAGATGTTTGTCGCGCGCTTGCGCCTGGGCACGGTGCTGGAGCAACTGGGCGAGTCGCACCAGGCGCTGGTCGAATATTTCGGGGCGATCAACGTGGCCCAGGGCCAGGGACGCTGGCTGAGCGAGGAGACGACGGCGCCCGGCATCCGCGAGGCGGTCAAGCACGCCATACGCTACGTCGACGCCGGGCGCCATGCCTTGTTCGAGCAGACCATGGAGCCGCTGCGCCAGCGCTATGGGCGTGCGGAGATGGCGCGGGTCGACCAGGCGCTGGCCATCTACCTGGGCGAGCAGCCGGCGAACATTCCCGATCCGCGGCAAAAGCCCAAGTTCCTGTACTTCCCGGGCGTGCCGAGCCGTACCTATTACGCCCGCGAGAACTTCCCCTGGTATGCGCAACTGGAGGCCAGCACCGACATCGTCCGCGAGGAACTGCGCCAAGTGCTGCTGGAGGCACAAGACGACCTGGAGTCGTTCCTGGGCGGCCCGGCGGGCGACCTGCCCGGCCTGCTCAAGGGCTCGGGCAAGGTGCCCGCCTCGTGGGATGCGTTTTTCTTCTTCCGCCATGGCGAGCGCTTCGACGAACACCTGAAGCGTTGCCCGCATACCGCGGCCCTCCTGCACGAGCTGCCGCTTGTGCGTGTTCGCGCGCATGCACCGGAAGCCTTGTTCTCCGTGCTGCGCCCGGGCTCGCACATCCTGCCGCACCGTGGGGTCACCAATACCCGTCTGGTCACGCACCTGCCGCTCATCGTGCCGCCGGATTGCGCCATCCGCGTGGGCGGCGAGATTCACGCCTGGCAGGAGGGTCGTGCGGTGACCTTCGACGACACCATGGAGCACGAGGCGTGGAACCGCAGCGGCGAGACCCGCGTCGTCATGATCCTCGATTGCTGGAACCCGGACATGACCGAGGCTGAGCAGGGCGCGATCACCGAGCTGGTGGGCGCGATCGGCGACTTCAATGCCGCCAGCCGCGTCGCCATGCCTACCGGCTGATACGTCGCCGCCGCCGTCGCCAGTACGCTCCCGGATTGCGGGTCAGTAGCGTGGCACGCCCGGGTCGATCCCGACCGACCAGGCGTCCATGCCACCCTCGACGTTGTATACCTCGCTGAAGCCGTGGGCGGCGAAGCGTTGCGCGACGCCCCGGCTCGACGTGCCGCTATGGCAAATGAAAGCCAGCGCGGTGTCCTTGGGCAGGCTCGCCAGGTTTTCGTAACCCTCCTCGTCGAGGATGCGCGCCGATGCCAGCGGGGCGGCCAGGGCGCGACCGGCCGCGGGCCGCACGTCGATGAGGGTGATGTCGTGGGCCGCCAGTCGGGCCTGCAGTTCCTCCACGCTCATGGACTTGATCGTTTGCGCGCCGGGGAAGGTCAGGCTGAGACCCTCGCCCTGCACCGTGGTGACCCAGTCGATCACGATGCCGCGGGCGCGCTGGGCACTGGCCGGGTCGAAGTGCACCTCCAGGCCGTTGGCATGGGCAATGATGTCGTGCTCGCCGGCCGGCGCGAGCTGGAAGCCCGCATTGTGGTCCGGGCCGACTTCCAGGTGCAGGGCGACACCCTCGGCGTTCGCGGTCGCGTCGCGGATGGCCTCGGCCGCGGCGTCGGTGATGGTGATTTCCGGCGGGGTACGGTCCGGCGCGGGGAGGCCAAACAGCGCATGCAACTCGCCGCTGGTGTACATCTGCTGGATGATGTCGGCGCCGCCGACCAGCTCGCCTTGCACGTAAAGCTGGGGGATCGTCGGCCAGTCACCGTATTCCTTGATGCCCTGGCGAATCTCCGCGTCCTCGAGCACGTTGACGGTGTGGTAGTCCGGCAGGAGTTCGTTGAGGGTATTGGTGGCGGCCATGGAAAAACCGCACATTGGCTGCTGGCGGTCGCCCTTCATGAACAGCACGACGGGATGTTCTTGCAGCAGGGTCTCGATGCGCGCGCGCGTGGTGCTGTCCAGGGGCATGTCCGGCTCCGGCAAATAATGCCAATGATACGCTGCCGCGCCGTCGGCTTCTGGCAGTCCCATGTGAGCTTCTATGGGTGCGTGTGGCGATGCCGCGACGGCCTTGGCTCCCTCTCCCCCGGCGGAGCCAGGGGAGCAAGCAGTGCGGCCCGGGCGGCAACCTCGATCGGTCCGACCCAAGCCGCATACTGCGCACCCGTCGGATGCAGGCCGTCGGCGCCGATCCAGCCGGCATTCGTCTGCCGCGACAGTGGCGTGATGTCGATCCATCGCGCGCCGGCACGCGCGGCCTCGTCCCGGGCCAGCGCATTGTAGGCGTCCAGTTCGCGCGCGACCTGGGCGCGGTCGCGCTGCTGCTGGCGGGCGTGTGGCGTGTCGCCCCAGTCGGGAATCGAGGGCACCAGCACCCGGTGGGCATGTCCGCCGGCCAGTTTGCACGCATGCGCGAGCAATGCGCGCAGCGAATCCCGGTAGGACTCCGGGGAGTGGCCGCGATACTGGTTGTTCACGCCAATCTGCAGTGAGACCAGGTCGTAGGGTGGTTGCAGGCCAGCCTGTTCGATGCCGGCAGCCAGTTCCTGCGTGGTCCATCCGGTACGCGCCACGATGCGGACTTCGCCAAAATCGCGCGACCCGTCGCGCAAGCGGCTGGCCAATTGCTCCGGCCAGCGCTCGGCCGGGGCTACGCCCTCGCCGCAGGTGTAGGAATCGCCCAGGGCGAGGTAGCGGAGGACGCTGGGGGTCACGGTCATGCTGCACCAGGCGGTGGTCGGGATGGCAAGCCGTAGTTTGCCTGAGCCGCGGTGTGCGTGTTCGAGAGCCCGGTCGTATCCGGCGGCCGCCTCGATATGACCTATGGCGTGGTGTTCAAGCGCGGAACGAGGGCTTAGGATCGGGGCACGGTGCGCGCCACTGCGCAATACCACGCCAACCGGTTCAGCCAGAGGGGATAGCCATGCATTCGACTCGACTTGCGACAACGGTAGCCAGCGCCCTGGCGCCGTTTGGACTTTCGCTGCTGCTGGTCGGACCGGTCATGGCGCAGCAGCGGCTGACGCCCGAGGAGGCGCTGATTGCCCAGCGCAACAGCATCGAGCAGCAACTCGAGCAGGTGGCCGTCATCGACCGCAAGGTCATGGTCAAGATGCGCGACGGCAAGCTCATGGCGGCGGATGTCTACCGGCCGAAGAACGCCGCCGGCAAGGTGCCGATCATCTTCGTGCGCACCCCGTACAACTTCAATTACTGGGACGTGAAGCTGGGCGCCCCGCGTGACATGAGCCGCGAACTCGAGGCGGTGAAGCGCGGTTACGCCTATGTGGAGATCAACGAGCGCGGCCACTTCTTCTCTCAAGGCGAGTACGACATCCTCGGTCCGCCGCTCTCCGACGGCTCGGACGAGATCCAGTGGATGTCCTCGCAGCCCTGGTCCAACGGCAAGGTGGGCACGACCGGCTGCTCCTCCACGGCCGAATGGCAGCTCGCCGTGGTGGCACAGGACGATCCAGGCTTGGCCACGTTCAACGTGCAGGGTTTTGGCGCCGGCGTGGGCAAGGTCGGCCCGTACTGGGAGCAGGGCAATTGGTACCGTGGGGGCGCGGTGCAGATGCTCTTCATCGACTGGCTGTATGGCCAGCAGAACCAGGTGCGGCCAATGTTTCCCGCCAGCGCCTCGCAGGCCGACCTGATCCGGGTATCGAAGGCGTTCGACCTGGCGCCGCACATGCCGCCGGTTGACTGGGACAAGGCGTTCTGGCATCTGCCGGAAAACGACATCATCCGCGCCGTGGGCGGTCCGCCGGGCATCTTCGACACGGCCATGCCGGTTGCAACCGGCGGCAACATGATTGCGCGCACGCCAAGCAGCCCGGCCTGGACCAAGGGCGGGCTGTGGAACGAGAGCATGCGGGTCAGCAAGCCCGGCCTGTGGTTCGTGAGCTGGTTCGACGTCTCCGTGTCGCCGAACCTGGCCGCCTACAACGAAGTGCGGCGTACCGCGCCGAAGCCCGTTGCCGACCAGCAATATCTCGTCATTTCCCCCGTCCTGCATTGCGCCTATACCCGCGCCACCGAGCACACCATGATCGGCGACCTGGACATGGGCGATGCGCGTATGGACTACGACGCGCTGATGTACGGCTGGTTCGACCACTTCCTCAAGGGCGAGGACAACGGCCTCCTGCAGAAGCAGCCCAAGGTCTTGTACTACGTCATGGGCGAGAACAAATGGAAGCAGTCCTCGACCTGGCCACCGGCCGGAGCCAAGACGGAAAGCTTCTACTTCACCAGCAAAGGCCACGCGAACACCTTGTACGGCGATGGGGCCCTGGTTTCGGCACCGACGGGCAGCGACCAGCCCGATGCCTTTATCTATGACCCGGGCAATCCGGTGCGCACCTTTGGCGGTGGCGGCTGTTGCCAGGGCAACGCGGTGAAGTTTGGTTCCTACGACCAGAGCGAGCACGAGACCCGCAACGACATCCTGGTCTACGACAGCGAGCCGTTCAAGCAGGGCATCGAAGTCAGCGGGCCGATCACGGTGACGCTGTACGTGTCCTCCAGCGCCAAGGACACCGATTTCACCTTCAAGGTGATCGACGTCTATCCGGACGGCAAGGCCTACAACATCACCGAGAACATCCAGCGCATGCGCTACCGCGACGGTTACGACAAGCCACTGGCGTGGATGTCGCCGGGCAAGGTGTACAAGGTGACGTTCCAGCCCATCGACACCAGCAACTACTTTGCCGCCGGGCACAAGCTGCGGGTGGCGATCTCCAGCAGCAACTTCCCGCGCTTCGACCGCAACCTCAACACCGGCGGCAACAACTACGACGAAACCAGGTGGGTG
>DATNBK010000128.1:0-2713 GCA_035571995.1 Rhodanobacter sp. | reverse complement strand
ATGCCGCTGCGCCTGCGCCGGGTCCCGCCGGTGCCGCGGCTGCCGTCGTGCCCCAGCCTGCAGCCGCGGATGTGGTGGCCGGGCAGCCTGGCGACGACGAAGCCCATGCCAGGCATGATGACGATGCCGACGATGGACTGGCCCAGATCGCATTGTCGGGCTTGTTGCCGGTGTTTGGCGCCGCCTTGCCGGGGGCCATGGCCCATCGCGGGGGCCTGGCTTCCAGCGCCGGCGTGGAGTTGAGCGCACACGCCGCGGTCGCTTCGGGCATTGCCGACGCCGCGCGCATGCTCCTGGCCCAGGCGGCAAATGCTCCGGTAGGGGACGGCGGCGCCGATACCGGCACCGGCACCGGCACCAGTGTTGCGTCGGGTTTGCAAGCCGTGCTGTCTGCCGTACGTGGGGCAGGGACGGATGATGCCCAGGCGGGCGCTGGCATCACCACCGCCGCCAACCTGCCCGCGGCCCAGCTGGCTACCCTGCCGGCACTGGGAGCCGGCACGCACATGTTGGCCATGGCTGCGCCGTTGGGTTCGGACGGTTTCCACCAGGAGCTGGCGACGCAGGTCAGCTGGCTCGCGGGGCAGGACGTGAAGCAGGCCCGGATCCGGATCCATCCCGAGGACCTGGGGCCGATCGACCTCAAGGTCAGTGTGTCCCACGACCATGTCGACGTGGTCTTCAGCGTGCAGCACCCGGGCACCGTGCAGGCCCTGCAGCAGAGCCTGCCGCAGCTTGGCCAGATGTTGGCCCAGCATGGCTTGTCGCTCGGCCACGCCGAGGTTGGCCAGCACGGCGGCAACAACGCTTCGACGCCACGCCATGGTGGGACAACCGCCCTGGTCGACGAGCCGGCCGAGCTGCAGATATCCGGCATCCGCACCATCACCGGCGCCCCCAACCTCCTCGACGCGTTCGCCTGACGGAAATGGCCCTTCCTCCCCAACGGTGAAGCCGTCAGGGGGCGGCCCGGTTTTGCCAGGGGAAAAGTAATGCGAGCGGCGCCAGCCGACGGTCGTGACCACTTGCTGGCTGACGGCAAACCGGCAGGCGTCAAGAAAGCGCCGTGACTTGGGCGTCGGAGACGTGGCGCCAGGCGACGAACGCCCCACGCTAGCCGATTTCCGACGTGGCACGCCGATTGCATCAATGCATGGCGAACAGGGGCCGGTCGGTCCCGTACCGCAACGCACGCATACCCGGGATCGAGCATGGCAGAGCAAGTCAACGAGCTGGTGCCACCAGCCGCAGTGAAGAAACGCAAGTGGCCGCTGCTGATTGGTGGCCTGGTGGTCTTGCTGGTCGGCGCCGGTGGCGGCTATTTCTATTTTGCCCGGCATGCGGCAACAGGCCAGGCCAGCGCGCCAAAGAAGCAGGCCGTGGAATTGTCCAAGGCCGAGTTGTACCTGGCGCTGGAGCCGGCCTTCGTGGTGAATTTCAACGAAGGCGAGTCATCGCGCTACCTGCAGGTGGCGGTCACCTTGATGGCGCACGACGACAAGGCCATCGACACCGCCAAGGCCGCCGATCCGGTGATCCGCGACGCCATGGTTTCCCTGCTGAGCAACCAGAAGGTCGCCGAGGTTGATACGCCGGCAGGCCGCAAGAAGTTGCAGGCCGATGCGCTGGCCGCGGTGCAAAAGGTGGTGCAGGCCCGGCTCGGGCGGCCTGGCATCGAGGCGCTGTATTTCACCAGCTTCGTGATC
The DNA here is from genome assembly GCA_035571995.1 of Rhodanobacter sp. Taxonomy (GTDB): domain Bacteria; phylum Pseudomonadota; class Gammaproteobacteria; order Xanthomonadales; family Rhodanobacteraceae; genus Rhodanobacter. The sequence goes on along the minus strand of DATNBK010000128.1, from coordinate 1,007 downwards.
CAGTGAAGGGACTGCGTCGATGAGCGAGCTCTTGTCCCAGGATGAAATCGACGCGCTGCTGGATGGCCTGGAAGGTGGCTCGGTTGCCACCGGCAACGACGAGCCGCTGCCGCCCGGCGCGGTCAGCGGCTTCGACTTCGCACGCCAGGACCGCATCGTGCGCGGCCGCCTGCCGACCCTGGAAATGGTCAACGAGCGCTTCGCGCGTTTTTTCCGCACCGGCATTTTCAACATCCTGCGCAAATCCTGCGAGGTCTCGGTGCTGGGCGTGACCATGGTCAAGTACGCGGAATACGTGCACAGCCTGGCCTTGCCCAGCAACATGAACACGCTGCACATCAACCCCTGGCGCGGCACCGCGCTGGCGGTGTTCGAGCCACGCCTGGTGTTCAGCGTGATCGACAATTATTTCGGCGGCGGTGGCCGCTACAAGGCGCGCATCGAGGGGCGCGATTTCACCCCGACCGAGAACCGCGTCATCCGCATCATGCTTGACGAGCTGTTCAAGGCCATGATCGAAGCCTGGGCGCCGGTGCAGGCGCTGCAGTTCGAATACGTCGGCTCCGAGATCAATCCGCAGTTCGCCAATATCGTCAGCCCCACCGAGACCGTGGTCGTGTCGCGCTTCCGGGTCGAACTGGACGGCGGCGGTGGCGAGGTCCACCTGACCCTGCCCTACGCGATGATCGAACCGCTGCGCACCCTGCTCGATGCCGGTGTGCAGAGCGACCGTACCGACAGTGACGGCCGCTGGGCCGAACTGTTGCGCCAGGAAGTGATGGACGCCGAGTTGAACCTGAGCTCGATGCTGCTCGAGGCGCGCATGAGCATCGGCGAATTCCTGCACCTGCGTCCAGGCGACGTGATCCCAGTGCAGTTGCCGGAGCTGGCCACGGTGTATGCCGAGGACGTGCCGGTGTTCCGTGGCCGTTATGGCCAGTCCAACGGCTTCAATGCCGTTGCCTTCCGTGCCCCGGCCGAGCGCCGGCGGCGCGTCGGTGACGACG
>DATNBK010000127.1:0-7375 GCA_035571995.1 Rhodanobacter sp. | reverse complement strand
TGCGGCCGCGCTCGAAAGTGAGCGCGCTGCGCTCGCCGCACAAGGTCAGGCGCACGCCGTGACCGGCTTGCAGCGCGCCCAGCAAGGCGGCACAGGCGCCGGCATCCAGCGCCCGCCAGCATTCGCCCCAGGCGGCCCAGTCGCCCGCCAGCGCGGCCTCGCGCAGGTTGTCCGGCAACACGGGCTCGTCCTGCGCCGGCTCGCGCCAGCCGGCGGGCAGGGCGCCCGTGCCGCTGACCCAGAACGAGTTGACCGGAGCCAGCGCGCGCGCCACGCGATCGTCGTTCGCCGTGTGCGTGTACAGCAGCATCTGCATCTCGTTTTGCAGGCGCCGCAGCGACGCGGCCTGGCCGGATTTCGGCAGCCAGGCGTCGATGTCGCCGCCCACCACGCGATCCAGCGAGGCCGTGGCCAGATCGCGAAAGACCTCGCCGTGCGCCAGCCACTGCGTGGGTGCGGCATAGTGCAGGGCGATGCCGTCCTCCTCGAAAAAGGGACGCATGGCGTCCAGCAGGGCTTGCGACTCGGTCTGTTCCAGCGCTAGCGTCTGCGGGTTGTCCATCACGATGTAGTCGGCATGCACCTTCCAGTGGCAGGGCGTGATCCAGGCCCAGGCGGCGCCCGTCGCCGCCAGGCCGCTTTGAGCGGCCTGCCGCGCCGCCCAGGGCACATGGCCGTCTGGCGCGTCCAGACCCAGCGCGCGCGCGCGGGCCCGCTCCTGCGGTGGCGTAAGGCTGGACGCATCGGCCTGGTCGATGTTGGTGAGCGCGAGCCGGTTCAGCAGTTTTTCCAGGTTCGGCAACGACAGGCGTTCAAGCACCTGCCGGCACGCGGGGGAACTGGAGGCGGCGAACGGGATCAACAGGTGCATGGTCCGTATTGTCCGGGATGCCACAATCACCCCCCAACCCATCCTGCTGCGACCATCCCAATTTCCCCACGGTAGATGCAAATCCCCTACGAACTGATTCTTGGCTGGCGCTACACGCGGGCCGGCCGCGCCACCCGGCGCAACGGCTTCATCTCCTTCATATCGGGTGTTTCCATGCTCGGCATCGCGCTGGGCGTGGCGGCGCTCATCATCGTGCTCAGCGTGATGAACGGATTCCAGAAGGACGTGACGGACCGCATGCTCAGCGTGGTCTCGCACATCGACATCTTCGCGCCCGACGGCGCCGCGATCCCGGACGTGCAGCGCACCATGGCCGAGGCCAGGGCGAATCCGCAGGTCATCGGCGCCGCGCCCTTCATCTCCACCCAGGCCTTGCTGGCGCGGGGCGGCGACATGAAGGGGGTGGTGATCCGCGGGATCGACCCGGCGCTGGAGCCGCAGGTGATCGACTTGAACGGCATCCTCAAGACTGGCTCGCTGTCGAAGCTGGTGCCGGGCAGTTTCGGCATCATCCTCGGGACGGATCTGGCGCAGGCTCTGGGCGTGCAGGTCGGCGACCCGGTCACCCTGCTGGCGCCCAGCGGCGACGTGACGCCGGCCGGCGTGGTGCCGCGCTTCAAGCAGATGACGGTGGTCGGCACCTTCGACTCGGGCCACTACGAATACGACTCGACGCTGGCCATGATCCACATGGCGGATGCCGAGCGCATCTTCCGCCTGGACGGCCCGACCGGCGTGCAGCTGCGGCTCAAAGACCTGCACGACGCGCCCGAGGTCGCGCGCCAACTGGCCAACACGCTGAGCGGCGACCTGCTGATCAAGGACTGGACGCAGGACAACAAGACCTGGTTCTCCGCCGTGCAGGTGGAAAAGCGCATGATGTTCATCATCCTCACACTGATCGTGGCAGTGGCGGCCTTCAACCTGGTCAGCACGCTGGTGATGAGCGTCACCGACAAGCGCGCCGACATCGCCATCCTGCGCACGCTCGGCGCCAGCCCGCCCAGCATCATGGGTGTGTTCGTGGTGCAGGGCGCGCTGTCCGGGATCATCGGCACGCTGGCCGGGCTGCTGTTGGGCCTGCTCGTCGCCTACAACATCGACGTGATCGTCCCGTTCATCGAGCACCTGCTGCACACCACTTTTCTGCCGCCGGACATCTACCTGATCAGCCGCATGCCGAGCGACCCGCAGCGCAGCGACATCATCCCCATCGTCGTCATCTCGCTGGTGCTGTCCTTCCTGGCCACCCTGTACCCGAGCTGGCGTGCCAGCCGCGTGAACCCCGCCGAGGCGCTCCGATATGAATGACGTGACGAGCGACACATCTGTCATTCCGGGCTTGACCCGGAATCCATCCCCCGCCGTGCTGCAAGCCACCGGCCTCACGAAACGCTTTACCGAAGGCCGGCTGGATGTGACCGTGCTCCAGGGAGTGGACCTGGTGGTGCACGCGGGCGAGACGCTGGCCATCGTGGGCGCCTCGGGCTCGGGCAAGAGCACCTTGCTGCACCTGATGGGTGGCCTCGATGCCCCCACCGGTGGCGAGGTCCGGCTGCAAGACCAACTGCTGCCGCGGCTCAGTGCCGCGCAGCAGGGGGTGTTGCGCAATCGCCATCTTGGCTTCGTGTACCAGTTTCACCACCTGCTGCCCGAGTTCAGCGCGCTGGACAACGTCGCCATGCCGTTGTGGATCCGGCGCATGGAGCGCGCCGAGTCGGCCGAGATCGCGGCCCGGATGCTGGCCCGCGTGGGCCTGCAGGATCGGTTTCAGCATCGCCCGTCCGAACTCTCGGGCGGCGAGCGCCAGCGCGTCGCGATCGCACGCGCGCTGGTGACCCAACCGGCCTGCGTACTGGCCGACGAGCCCACCGGCAACCTGGACCGCAGCACCGCCGACGGCGTGCTCGACTTGATGCTGCAGCTGGCACAGGACCAGGGCACAGCCTTTGTCGTGGTGACGCACGACGCTACGCTGGCCGCGCGCTGCAGCCGGCAGTTGCGACTGGTGCAGGGCCGGTTGTCTGAAATCAGCTGAACCAATGCCCGCATGGTGCGCGAGACCCGCCATGCGTGGCGCGCGTGCGACGTGCAGGGCCTCCGAGAGGGGTGCCGAGGTTGATTTCACCCTGATTAGCCGGCACCATGTCGGCATGGCGGATTGGACCCAGTTGCGCATCCTCTCAGGGGCCTTGACCCTTGCGCTGATGCTGGGCGGGTGCAGCACGGCACCATCGCTGGTGCGCGGCCCTGACGAGATAACCGGCACGGCCTCGCTTGTCTCCCAACGGCAGGCGGAAGATGTCACCATCGCGGCGGTTGGCCTGGTCGGCACGCCGTATCGCTACGGCGGCAACACGCCGCAGTCCGGTTTCGATTGCAGTGGTCTGGTCGACTATGTGTATGAAGCCGCGGCGGGCATCGAACTACCTAGAACCGTGTCGCGGCTGCAGTACTGGGGACAGCCGATTTCCAGAGACGACCTTCGCTCGGGTGACCTGATTCTGTTCGGCCGCGCGGGCGACGCCACCCACGTCGGAATTTACGTGGGCAATGCCAGCTTTGTGCACGCCCCCTCGACGGGCGGAACGGTCCGGCTGGACAGCCTGACCTCGAAATACTGGGCGGCGCAGCGCGTCGCTTTTCGCCGCCCCTGATCAACGCCCGCCGGGCGCGCTCAGTGCGCCGCCCCGTGCGCCCAACCGCCGTAGTCCTTGTCGGTGAGCAGCGTCCATAGCGCCAGTACCAGCGTCACGATGCCGGTGATGACCGATGTGCGCATCGCGTTGCCGCTCGAACTGAACTGCACCACCCAGGGCGCGATGACCATCAGGATGCCTAGCACGACCTGCGACCATTCCTCCCACGCCTTGGGAATCATCATCGCGCCGAACGAGGCGATGATCATCAGGATGCCCAGGACGATGGCGCTGGCCACGGCCCCCGACATACCCTGATAGCCCACCACCCAGGGCGACAGAACGAACCACAGACCCAGCAGGCAATTGACTGGATCCTGCCAATGTTTCAACTGCTTCATGACGATACCTCCTGTGGCTGGTAAACACGCCAGTCAAGGAATTAGACAGGGACCTTGCAGTTTTGTTCCGCGCGGTGGCCGGGGCTCAGGGTGTGGTCAGGGACCCGATGAAAACACGTGTCTGCGTGCCGAAATGCTGCATCAGCGTCGACAACAGCTGCGTCATCTCGTCCTGCATTTTTTGCGGTGCACCATTGAGCACGGCGAACAGATTGATGTCCGGCTCGGTCTGCTCGAACACGTAGGCCGGATCCGAGACGTATTTGGTGGGCAGCGCCTGAACCAGCATCCGGTCGGTGCGATCGGCCCAGGCATGCGCCTGCCGGCTCACGACCTGGCGGGGCGCGGTGTCCGCCCACAGCGCTTGCGCGGCGTCCTCCGAGGTGTCGCGCACGGCACGCAGCACGGCGTCGTTCGGGTCGTTGTGCAGATAGGCGGTCCGCATGCGGTGGTACTGGTAATTCTCCAGCGCGAGATGGCGGTTCGAGACCAGCCGGATGGCCCGGTCCTTGGGCCCGTGCCATCCCGCGATGTCGAGCGCGTTGATCCACAGCATGCGCGCCGTGCTGACGTCTGGCAGCACGGTCGCGTGGTAGGGCTGGGTCAGGTCCTGCACATAGTGCAGCGCCCATCCCGCAAAACGCCAGCCCCAGTACGGATGCCCGGTCTTGAGCGCAAATACCGCGAGCGAACGATACAGGTGGATCCGGTATTCCGGATAGGTGCGCTGGAGGAAACCGGCGGCTTTGTAAATGATCGGGGACTCATGGTAGAAGCCCATGTGAAACGGCGCCTGCGACCCGAATTCGAGCGCCGGGTCGCCGAACGGCTGTTTGCCAAAACCGTAGGTTTTCCCATAGGGTGTACCGTTGTCCTCCCACAGGCCGATGTCGAGCCCCTCGTCGGGCTCGCCGGATGCGGTGGCGATGACTTCCAGCACCGGCACCTGTTCCCCTGCATGCAGACGCTCGAAATGGCTGTTGCGCACCGTGTCGTCATGCTGGAGTGTCGTGACATCCGTCCAGGGCAGCTCCGATCCGGTCGGCGGCGCCGTGCCGGGGCGCATTTGCAGGAACAGCGCCAGTTTGCAGTTTGGATTGATGCGCAGCGCCGCCATGAAGCGTTGCCGGCGCGTGGCCGCCGGCCCGCCGGCCTGGAACTGCAGGGCCTCGGGGCGCGGCGGATAGGCGGGGACATGGGTGCGGTCCCACGCCTCCTCCTGCGCCAGCAGCTGGGCCAGGCCGCTGTCTTCGGCCGCCAGAAAACTGTCCAGGCTCTCCACCGTCACGGGGGGCGCCTGCACGATGGCCGGCATGACGGCGAGCGCCTGCCAGGTGCCCAGCGTGTGATCGCTCCACGCCAGGGCCAGACCCGTGGTGCCCATCAGCGCCCCGAAAACGAGCCAGCGGGCGCGCTGGCGCCAGCTCTTGCGTGACACGTGCGGGATTGCTGCTGCCATGGGAGTCCTTCAAAAGTGCGACAGGCCGGCGACCGGCGCCGCTGTTTCGATCGGCACCGCAAAGCCGATGCCGATGGAGGTGTGGGCGGAGGTCGGATTCAGAATGGCCGTGACGATGCCGACCACGGAGCCGTCCATGCTGACCAGCGGACCACCCGAGTTACCCGGATTGGCGGCGGCATCGAACTGGATCAGGTTGGACTGGTCCTGCCGCCCCCCAGGCGAGCGGAAGACGCGGTCCAGGCCCGATACCACGCCGGCCGACACCGACGGGCCAATGCCGAACGGAAAGCCGACCGTGATCACCTGGTCCCCGACGGACAGATCCGCGCTGGTGTGCAGCGTTGCCGGCACCAGATCGGGCGGCACCTTGCGTGCCCGCAGCACGGCCACATCGCTCTCCGGCTGCCGGCGAACGACGCTGGCCAGCGACTCCATTCCATCGGAAAAGACCACGCGGACTGCGCGCGCGCCTTGCACCACGTGCAGACTGGTCAGGATGGTGCCGTCGCGCACGACCACGACGCCGGCGCCGACCTCGCGTTCGATCAGGCGCCGGCTCACCGGGCTCTTTTCCAGCGCGACGACGCGCACCACGGACGGGGCGACGGCATCGTAAGCAGCGCTGGCCGGAGAGGGCAGCACGGTGTTCTCCAATGTTTTCAGCACCGCCGCGTCGATGTCTTTCTGATTCACCGCAGGCGCCGATGCCAGCATCGGAACCCGCAACCGGGCCCGTGTGGCCAGACGCAGCGTCAGGTACAGATTGGCCAGCAGCAACAGCGCCAGCAGCGCCACGGCGAACCATAGCAGGCGCGTGCCGTACGGGTTGGAGCCGCGCCCGGTCGCCGGCGTCGCGGCGCCGTCCGTCTGGCCCGAGGGTGCAGGGGTATCCGGCGAAGGGCGGGCACGGGAGGGGTGAAGGAAGCTCAAGAGGTATGGTCTGCGCAAGGGGTTGGATCACGCGTTTCAGGCATTATGCGTGCCATGCCGGCCTGGATCGATACCCACTGCCACCTGGATGCCGCCGAGTTCGCCGGCGACCTGTCCGCCATGCGGGCGCGGGCCGCGGCGCACGGTGTGGCGCATTGCGTGCTGCCGGCGGTGCGCGTGGCCAATTTCGCCGCGGTGCGCGAGCTGGCGCACCGGTTCGGGGACAGCTACGCGCTGGGCATCCACCCTTTGCGCGTGCCGCAGGCTGCAGAGGCGGACCTTGCGGCGCTCGATGCCGAACTGACGCTGCGCCAGACCGATCCGCGGCTGGTCGCCGTGGGCGAGATCGGGCTCGACTACTTTGTGTCCGAGCTCGCCAAGAGCCCGCTGCGCGAACGGCAGGAGTTTTTTTACCGCGAACAGCTCAAGCTGGCGCGCCGGCACGGCTTGCCGGTGATCCTGCATGTGCGGCGCTCGGCCGACCGGCTGCTGAAAGCTTTGCGCGACCTGGCGGGGCCTGATGGGCTTTGGCACGGCATCGCCCACGCCTTCAATGGCAGCGAGGTGCAGGCCGCCCAGTTCGTCGCGCTGGGCTTCAAGCTCGGCTTTGGCGGGGCGGTGACGTTCGAGCGCGCGCTGCAGCTGCGCCGCCTGGCCGCCACGTTGCCGCTGGACGCCATCGTGCTGGAAACCGATGCGCCGGATATTCCGCCGCACTGGCTTTACAAAACCATGCAGCAACGTGCGGCCGGCGAGCCGCAAGGCCGCAACGAGCCGGCCGAGCTGCCGCGCATTGCGCAGGTGGTGGCCGACCTGCGCGGCTTGGCGCTTGACGACCTGGCTCAGGCGACGGTGCGCAACGCCGTGGCGGCGCTGCCGCGGCTGGGGGCGTTGCTATGACGGTGCGGCTGCATGGGCTGGCGCCGCTGCTGTCGCCCCAGACCCGGGTGCTGGTGCTGGGCAGCTTTCCCGGCGCGGCGTCGCTCGCCGCGCAGCAGTACTATGCCCATCCGCAAAACCAGTTCTGGAAGATTCTTCAGGCCATTTGGCC
>DATNBK010000126.1:0-6318 GCA_035571995.1 Rhodanobacter sp. | reverse complement strand
GCCAGGCGCCTGTGCCGGAAAGCAGCTACGCCACTCCCCAAGCCGGCGCACGGCCTGGTCGTAGAGCGCGTCGTCCACTGGCGAGCGGCCCTCGACCCGGTAGGCATGGTTCCAGTCGTCGACGCGTGCCGCCAACGCGGTCATTTCCCGTCGCGCCTGCACCGCCGATCAACGCGGGCAATCCTGCGCGCATGCGGTGCCGACGCACAGCAAGGCGATACCTACCCAAGCCCGTCGTCGACGCCACATCGTGCGCTCCACCGGTGCCCATTGCCGGCAAGGCAATGTGTGAGTCCTTGCCCCATCAGTCGCCGCGCTCCACGCCGCGCGTAGGGATTGACCGATCGGCGCCATCTTTGCGACGAGCGCGCATGGAAACGGCGCTCGTCGTCAGCGTGTACGGTCGGCAGCGACCACCTCGTCGGCGAAGAAGGCCTGCACGTCGGCAAGCTCCTGGGTGCGCGGCATGGGTGGCAGGCTGGCCAGGAACAGCTTGCCGTAGCCCTTGCTGGACAGGCGCGGGTCGCACAGCACCAGGACGCCGCGGTCGTGCCGGTCGCGGATCAGGCGGCCGACGCCCTGCTTGAGCGCGATGACGGCACTCGGCACCTGCCAGCCCATGAACGGGTTGACGCCCGACTGCTCCAATGCAGCCAGGCGTGCGGCCAGGACGGGATCATCCGGCGCGGCAAATGGCAACTTGTCGACCAGCACCACGCTCAAGGCTTCGCCAGCCACGTCCACGCCTTCCCAGAAACTCGCCGCGCCAAGCAGCACGCCATGCCCGCTGGCGCGGAACGCCTCGAGCAGGCGCGAGCGCGGCGCGCTGCCCTGGACGAACAGCGGCCACGGCACCTTGCCCTGCAGCAGTTCGGCGGCCTGGCGCAACGCACGATGCGAAGTGAACAGAAGGAATGCGCGACCGGCAGATGCCTCCAATACCGGCAACGCGGCTGCAATCACCGCGGCCGTGTAATCGGACGCGCGTGGGTCGGGCAGGTGCGGCGGCAGGTAGCACAGGCCCTGCCGCGCATAGTCGAACGGGCTGGCCAGGAGCAGCGTGCGCGGGGCATCCAGGCCCAACTGGCGGCTGAAATGCTCGAAGCTGTTGCCAACGGAAAGCGTTGCCGAGGTATGGATCCACGCCGCCTGGGTGTGCTCGCGCAAGACGCGCATCGGCGCGGCCAGGTCCAGCGGCGTGACATGCAGGACAAAACCGTGTGGCGATTGCTCGTACCAGCGCACGTCCGCGGCGGCCGCCGCTTGCTCGTCGTAATCGATCTGCATGTCGTCGTCCGCATCCACCGACGGCGTGGTGGCGGTGACCTGGTCCAGGCGCGCGGCAAAAGACACGGCGCGCTCATCAAGGTTGGCCAGGCCGCGCGAACGCTCAGCCTGGCCGTGCAAAACCGCACGCAGCGCTTGCAAGGCCGTGCGGGTCTCATCCAGTGCCCTCGCCACTTCCGCATCAGCCAGCAGCTCCGGCACCGGGCCGCGCGCCGGCAAGCCACGCAAGGCCAGGCGTAGCCGGCGTTCGGCAAGCTGCAAGGCCTGCACGGGATCGAGCAGCAGGCTGATGGCACCGCTCACGCCGGCACACTCAGCCACGGCATCGCGCGCCAAGTCGGTCAATTGCCGCGCGCTCACGCTGCGGGAGAAGAACTGTGCCGCCAGCTCGGGCAACTGGTGCGCCTCATCCAGGATGAAGGCGGCGGCATTGGGCAGGATCTCGCCAAAGCCGTCCTGCTTGAGGGCGAGATCGGCAAACAACAGGTGATGGTTGACCACCACCACGTCCGCCTCCTGCGCTTCGCGGCGCGCCTTGAACACGTGGCACTGTTCGAAGAACGGACACTCGGCACCCAGGCAGTTCTCCGCGGTGGAAGTCACCCGCGGCCACAGCGGAGAGGACTCCGGCACCGCGGTGCATTCGGCGCACTCGCCGCGCACCGTGCGCGCGGCCCAGTCGCGGATGGCCGCGAGTTGCCCGAGCTGCTCGGGCGGCAGGGAGGCGCTGTCGGCCACGGTCTGCTGCAGACGGTACAGGCACAGGTAATTGGAACGCCCCTTCAGCAGCGCGGTGTGCGGATGCACGCCCAGCATGCCGCACACCCGCGGCAGGTCGCGAAAATACAACTGGTCCTGCAGGGTCTTGGTGCCCGTGGAAATGATCACGCGCTCGCCGGCCAACAGCGCCGGCACGAGGTACGCAAAGGTCTTGCCGGTGCCGGTGCCGGCCTCGGCCACCAGGGTCTCGCGCCCGGCAATCGCCTGCTGCACGGCAATCGCGAGTTCCTGCTGCGCGGCGCGCGGCACGAAGTTCGGCAGCTCGCGCGCAAACGGCCCGTCGGCCCCGAGCAGTTGCCAGGGGTCCGGCATGTCGACCTCATCGCGCATGGTCATCGCCGGGGCAGCACGTCAATACCGCGTGACCCCGGGCTTGTGGCAGGCCGCCACCGCCTTGCGCGCCGCGACGGCACCGGCGGCATCGCGTGCCTGCAGCCGCATCTCCACTACGGTCTGCCAGTTGCGCGCGCACAAGGAGCCCAGCTTGGGACCGAGCGACCACGACTGGCGTGCCAGCGCCTCGGCCCGGGCGAAATCCTTGAGCTTGATCGCTACTTCGGCGCGGTCCTGCAGCAGGTCCGGTGCGTCCGGGTTCAACTTGAGCGCCTGGTCGAGCGTGGCCGCGGCCTGCTTGAATTGGCCTGCCTGCTCCTCGCGCGCGGCATCGCGTTGCAATGCGGCCACGCCGGGATCGACCAGGCCGTTGACCGTGATCACCGACTCCTCGCGCTCGCCCGCGGCGTGGATCGCGGCCACCAGGTCGTAGCTCGGCACCGGCGGCAATGGTGGTGGCGCGGGCGGCGGCGGTTGCGCGGCAAACCAGCTGCATCCGCTCAGCGTGCCCAGCACGATCGACGCGACCAACAACGGACGCGCCGCCAGCCTTGCCAAACTGCTCATTGCTCCACCCCATTGCCGGGCGCCGGTGCGCCCCCGCTGCTTGCGGGGCCTGCCGGTTGCGCCCCTACCCCAAACACCTGTTGCCAGAAACAATTCTCGGGCTCCGGCGACAAGGACCCAGCCACCACCGGCACCTCGATCGCCCCGGCGCATTGCTGGTCGATGCGCTTGCCATCGACCGGGTTGACCCAGGCCATCTCCAGCCCGGCGCCAGGCGCGCTCGGCAGGGGCCGCGTGGGCAGCCGGGTGAACAACTGGCGCCAGGCGCGCAAGGCACCGGTGGCGCCAAACAGGGTGGTCGGTTTGTTGTTGTCCCGACCCATCCAGAACACCGCGAGATGATTGGCGGTATAGCCGGCAAACCAGCTGTCGCGCATGTCGTTGGTGGTGCCGGTCTTGCCGGCGGCATGCAGCCAGGCGAGGCCGCTGTCGCCAATCGAATGCGCGGTGCCGTACACCGCCACCTGCTGCAGGGCCCAGGTGATCAGCCGCACGGCCTCCTGGTACTCGCCCTTGCCGCCCTGCACCTCGTAGCGCTTGATCGTGCGCCCGCTGCCGTCGAGCACGCCTCGCACGGCCAGAAGCGGCAAGGCGTGGCCGTCCGACGCCAGGTATTGATACAACTGCGCCACCTGCACCGGCGCCAGGTCGAGCGCGCCGATCAGCAGCGACGGGCTGGGATTGACGTCGGTCAGGCCGAACGACTCCAGGAACGCCTTGACCCGCGGCACGCCCACGGCCAGGCCAAGATGGATCGTCGCCAGGTTCCACGAATGCGCCAGCGCGTCGACCATCGGCACCAGGCCGTGCACCTGGTTGTCGTCGTTGTGCGGCGTCCACAGCGTCCCGTCCGGCTGGCGCATGCTGACCGGGGCGTCGTCGAGCTGGGTGGCCAGGTTCCATTGCCCGGGTTGGGTCAAGGCCACCAGGTACACGAACGGCTTGATTGCCGAGCCGATCGGCCGCCGCGCATCGAGCGCGCGGTTGAAACCTGGATCGGCGGCCACGCGGCTGCCGACCACGGCCAGCACGCTGCCGTCATGCGCATCGGTGACCACGCCGGCGGCCTGGATGCCGGTGCCGCGCTTGCCCAGGCCGTCCAGCGCATCGTCCACCGCCTGTTCGGCATACAACTGGGCCGCCGGGTCCAGCGTGGTGAAGATCGACAACTTTCCGGCGCGCAACGCCTCTTCGTCGAAGTCCGCGGTGATCTGTTTGCGCACCAGGTCCATGAACGCCGGGAATCGATCCTGCGGCAGGCGGCCATCACGGATGATGTCCAACGGCGCCGCCTGCGCGGCCTTGAGCTGGGCCGCATCCAGCAGGCCGGTGGTGAAGAACTCGCCCAGCACCACATTGCGTCGCGCCAACGCGCGCTCCGGGGCGCGGCGCGGATCGTAATAGCTTGGCCCCTTGACCAGGCCCACCAGCAAGGCAATCTCCTGCGGACGCAGATCCTGCAGGCGGCGGCCAAAATAAAATTCCGACGCGGCGGCAAAGCCGTGCACGGCCTGCGCGCCCTGCTGGCCGAGGAAGACGTCGTTGACGTAGGCCTCGAGGATGCGCCCCTTGTCGTAATGGGCCTCGAGCAGGATCGCCATCAAGGCTTCGTTGATCTTGCGCGTGAACGTCTGCTCGCGGCTCAGGAACAGGTTGCGCACCAATTGCTGGGTCAGCGTGGAGCCGCCCTGCACGGTGCGTCCGGCGCGCAGGTTGGCGAACGCGGCGCGCGCGATGGCGCCAAAGTCGATCCCGATGTTGTGCTTGAAATTACGGTCTTCCACCGCCTGCAAACCGCTGAGCAGCAACGGCGGCACCTCGGCGAGCCGCACGAAGCGGCGCTCCTCCTGCTGGGCGCCGTACAGCGTGGCAATGCGCGCCGGGTCGAGGTGGGCGGCGGCCAGCACCTTGTCGCTGGCCGCGTCGCGCACCGACTGCACGACGCCCTTGCCCAGCACCACGCGGATGCGCCGCGCCGGCTCGCCACCATCCGGCCCCGCGAAGCCGCGCGAGGAGATGAGGTAGGTTCCGCCCTTGGCGGTCCAACTGCCGCGCACCTCGCCGTGGCCGTCCTCGCTGTAGCCGGCAAAGGTCAGTTCCAGCTTCAATGCCGCCGGCGTCATCGGGACATCCGCCGCCAGCAGCAGCGGCCGTGCGTACACCCGGGTGGGTACGGCAAACACCAGGTCGTTGAAACGATCCTGCACGCGCTGGTTGAGTACCAGCACGTAAGGCAGCACGAAGCCGACGCCGAGGCCCAGCGCGATCCACGCCGGGATGCGCAGCCAGCGCCAGCAGCGCGACGCCATCGATCTGATGCGCTCGAGTGTCAGCAACGTCGAAAAACCCGGCAAGCCAGCCACCAATGATAGGGCCAGCCACCCCGCGCCCGGATGAACGGAAGCGGGTACGCCGGCGCCCGCTTGCCGTCCCGCGGCATTTCAGCGGTCGGGGTGCTCAGGACTGCAGGCCCCACGTGGCGGCATCAGGCTGGAACGGGCGTGGCTGGATGCCGAGCAGTTGCTGCACCTCGGCATTGTCGGCGACCTGGTCGAGTTGCAGGCGGGCCAGCGGTCCGCGCCAGCGCGGCAGCACGCCGCCGGCGCAGCGCAACAGCCAGCGCGGCAGCGGCAACGGCACGCTGCGGCAGGGCACGCTGCGCCGCACCCGCGCGAGCATGTCCCGTGCCGACAGGCGCTCGCCGCCGCCGATGGAGAGCACCCGGCCCGACGCGGCCGGGCATTCCAGCGCGGCCAACATGGCCTGGGCCAGGTCGTCGGCATGCACGGGTTGGCGCAGCCCGTGTCCAGCCGGCAGCGGAAAGACCCGCGTGCGCACGGCCCGCTGCGCAAGGGGCGTCAGGCTGCGGTCCAGCCCGGCGCCGTAGACCAGCGTCGGCCGCAGTACGGTCCAGGCATAGCGGGCGCGGTCGCAGGCGCGGGCCAAGGCTGCCTCACCAGCCAGCAATTGCTGCGCCAACTCACGCTCGGCGGGAACACTGGAAGCACGCTTGGCCTCGGCACTCATCGAACTTAGCGCCACGATGCGCGGGCTGTGTTGCAGTGGCGTGCGTTCCAGCCAGGACGCCAAGCCGGGCAACGGGCCACAACACAGCACCGCCGAGAGCACCGGCACGTCGGGCACCCGATCCGGAAGCGCACCCCGCAACCAGGTCAGCTCCGCCGACGACGCCCGCGGCACGCGGCTGACGGCCAACACCGGCTCGCCGCTGGCCAGCAGGCGCGGCAACAGGAAATGTCCGATCTGGCTGCTTGCCCCAAACACCAGGACGGCCATGCCGTTTCAGGACCTCGCCAGTTGCGCGCTCAGTTCGGCCACGCGTGGGTCATG
>DATNBK010000125.1:0-13444 GCA_035571995.1 Rhodanobacter sp. | reverse complement strand
CAGTACCTCGCGGCCAAGGCGGAACACCCGGACATCCTGCTGTTCTTCCGCATGGGCGACTTCTACGAGTTGTTCTATGACGATGCGCGCAAGGCTGCACGCCTGCTCGACATCACGCTGACCCAGCGCGGGCAATCGGCCGGCGCCCCGATCCCGATGGCCGGCGTGCCATACCACGCGGTGGAAAACTACCTGGCGCGACTGGTGCGCCTCGGCGAATCGGTGGCGATCTGCGAGCAGATGGGCGATCCGGCGCTGGCCAAGGGCATCGTCGAGCGCAAGGTGGTGCGCATCATCACCCCGGGCACCGTGACCGATGCGGCGCTACTCGACGCCCGGCGCGACAACCTGCTGCTGGCCATCGCCGCCGGCTCCGGCGGCAGCTACGGCCTGGCCTGGGTCGACCTGTCCGCGGGGCGCTTCCTGCTCAGCACGGTCGCCGACGCCGAAGCCCTGGCCGCCGAGCTCGCGCGCCTGCAACCAGCCGAAACTCTGGTGGGCGAGGATGTCGCCTGGCCGCGCCCGGTGGCCGACCTGCCCGGCCTGCGCAAGCGCCCGCCCTGGCATTTCGACGGCGACGCCGCAAGCCGCGAGCTGAACCGTTTCTTCGGCACGCGCGACCTCGGCGGCTTCGGCGTCGAACACATGCCGACCGCGGTGGCCGCGGCCGGCTGCCTGCTTGGCTATCTGCAGGAAACGCAGAAAAGCGCGTTGCCCCACTTGACCGGCATGGGCGTGGAAAGCGCCAGCGAAACGATTGCCCTGGACGCCACCACCCGCCGCCACCTGGAGATCGACAGCAATCCGTCCGGCCACGGCGAGCACACCTTGCTTGGCGTGCTCGACACCAGCGTCACGCCCATGGGTGCGCGCCTGCTGCGGCGCTGGCTAGGACGCCCACTGCGCTCGCGCAGCGTGCTGCGCCAACGCCACCAGGCCATCGGCATGTTGCTCGACGCGCGGGCCCATGCCGACCTGCGCGAGAGCCTGCGCGGCATCGGCGACCTGGAGCGCATCCTGGCCCGCGTCGCGCTGCGCTCGGCGCGACCGCGCGATTTGTCCACCTTGCGCGACGGCCTGGTGCTTGCCCGTGCGCTCGTCCTCGATCGCGAGAATCAAGAAGCGGCCATCCTTGGCCGCACGCTGCGGGAAGCGTCGCCTTTGCTGGATTCGCTTGTGGAGCGGCTCGGGAATCACGCGGAAACAGTCACGCTGCTGCAACGTGCGATCGTGCCATCGCCGCCGGTCCTGCTGCGCGCCGGCGGGGTCATTGCCCAGGGCTATGACGGCGAACTCGACGAGCTGCGCAATCTCGCCACGCACGCCGACCAGTTCCTGGTGGAGCTGGAGGAACGCGAGAAGGCCGCGACCGGCATCAGCTCCCTGAAGCTCGGCTTCAACCGCGTGCACGGCTACTACATCGAGATCAGCAAGGCCCAGGCCGAGCAGGCGCCCGTGCACTACACCCGGCGGCAGACCACCAAGAACGCGGAGCGCTACATCACCGAGGAGCTCAAGACCTTCG
Source organism: Rhodanobacter sp. (assembly GCA_035571995.1). Taxonomy (GTDB): domain Bacteria; phylum Pseudomonadota; class Gammaproteobacteria; order Xanthomonadales; family Rhodanobacteraceae; genus Rhodanobacter. Next base: position 11,919 of record DATNBK010000125.1, on the reverse strand, counting down.
AGGACAAGGTGTTGTCGGCGAAGGAGCGTGCGCTGATGCGCGAGCAGGTGCTCTACGAAGGCCTGCTCGACACGCTCACCGCCAGCCTGGAGCCGCTCAAGCTCGCGGGCAGTGCGATCGCCGAACTCGACGTGCTCGCCACCCTGGCCGAACGCGCCGAGGCCCTGGATTGGAACGCGCCCGAGCTCAGTGACGAAGCGGGCATCGACATCGGGCGCGGGCGGCACCCCGTGGTTGAAAAAGTCCGCGACGAACCCTTCGAACCCAACGACCTGCGGCTCGGTGAAGACCGCCGCATGCTGGTGATCACCGGCCCGAACATGGGCGGCAAGTCCACCTATATGCGGCAGAACGCGCTGATCGTGCTGCTTGCCCACGTCGGCAGCTACGTACCGGCAAGCCGCGCGGTGATTGGCCCGATCGACCGCATCTTCACCCGCATCGGCGCGGGCGATGACCTGGCACGCGGGCAATCGACCTTCATGGTGGAAATGAGCGAGACGGCCAACATCCTGCACAACGCCACCGCGCAAAGCCTGGTGTTGATGGACGAGATCGGCCGCGGTACCAGCACTTACGACGGCCTGGCGCTGGCCCGCGCCGTGGCCGTACAACTGGCCCAGCACAACCGTGCCTACACCTTGTTCGCCACGCATTATTTCGAGCTGACCGAACTGGCCAACGAGCACGCCGCCATCGCCAACGTGCACCTCGACGCCATCGAATACGCCGAGCAACTGGTGTTCATGCATGCGGTGAAGGATGGCCCGGCAGATCGCAGCTACGGCCTGCAGGTGGCCGCCTTGGCCGGGCTGCCGCGCGCGGTCATTGCCGAGGCCAGGCACACCCTGGACGAGCTCGAACGCGGCATGCGCGCGCAGCCGTCCCGCCATGCCGCCAAGGCGGCGGACACGCCGCAGCTTGCGCTGTTTTCGCCCTCGCCCCCCTCGGCGGTCGAACGCGAGCTGGAGCGCATCGATCCCGAGGCACTGTCGCCGCGCGAGGCGTTGGACGTCCTGTTCCGGCTCAAGCAACTGCACTGAACGCCAGGCTGGCGTAGCGCGCCACCAGGCACATCCGCTCCGATTCAACCGCCATGCTTGAGCCGCCGCAGCAGGCGCCTGTCGGACTTGCCAGGGCGACGCTCCGGCCCGCGCGTACCTTGCAGCCGGGCTGCCTCCCGTTCCCGCTCCCGCACCGCCCGGCTTTCCGCCGTTTCGCGATAAAGCTCTTGGGCCACGCTGGCGGCTCCGCGCTTGGCCGATATCTGCAGCACTTCCACTTCCAGGCGCTCGTTGCCGCGCAGCACGCGCAGGTGGTCCCCGGGCTTGACCGTGCGCGCGGGTTTGCACCCGCTGCCGTTGACTTCCACCTTGCCGCCGACGATGGCCTCGTGGCTCAGGCGCCGGGTCTTGAAGAACCGCGCGGCCCAGAGCCACACGTCGACGCGCAGCTCGACTTCAGCCATGCCGGTCCGGTGGCTCCGCTGCCCTGGCCCTGTCCGCCGCCGCGGCAAGCCCGGACATCCGCCTCCGCACGCTGAGCCGCCCCGCCGTGACCAGACGCGCGATGCGCGCAAACACGTCGCCGCGGCCAAACGGCTTCTTCATGAAATCATCCGCACCAAAGCGCTGCACGTAGAACTGTTCGGTGGCCTGTGGGTTGCCGCTGATCATGATGACCGGGATGTCCTGCGTGCGCACATCCTGGCGCAGCGCGCGCAACACCGCAAAGCCATTCAAGCCAGGCATGACCACGTCCAGGAAGATGAGGTCCGGCATGCGCTGGCGGGCAAGTTCCAGCCCTGCTTGGCCACCGTCGGCATCGACCACGATATGCCCGTTCTGCAACAGCATCTTGCCCAGCACGGCACGTATGGTCGCCGAGTCGTCCACCACCAGCACTTGCAAGCCGCGCGGTGTACCCGCGCGCGGCCGTTGCCGCCGCTCCCCTGGGCGCGCGTTGCCGAAGATCCGTCTCATCAGACTGAGCTGCGCCATGGCATACCCCGGAACGCCTGCCCCGTAGTCTCGCCACTTGCCTGCGTGCACGCAAGGGCCTTCTTGCTGACGGTCCGTGGCGACGGCAAACCACCGGCATAATGGACGATCCACGGCGCGATCCGGGCAAAGCATGAGCGGCAGCATCCATCAGGTACACGGCATGGCAGGCGAATGCGAGCCCGCGCATTGGCCGCCGCTGACCCACGCGGAAGTCGCAAGCTTGTTGGCCCGCTATCCCACCATCCGCGGCCCGCTGGAAATCACCTGGCACAGTCCGCGGCCCTTGTCGGCGGCCTGCCTGGTCCGCAGCGCCGACGCCACAGTTTTCCTCAAGCGCCACCACATCACGGTGCGCAGCGTAGCCATGCTCGGCGAGGAACATCGCTTCATGGACCACTTGCGCGACCGTGGCATCCCCATCCCGCGCGTGTTGGCCGATGGCCATGGCGGACGCGCGGCGCGCATCGGCGATTGGATCTACGAAGTCCACGCCCGTGCTGCCGGCGAAGACACGTACCGTGACACCATCTCCTGGGCGGCACCTGGCAGCACGGCGCACGCCCGTACCGCGGGCACGACGCTCGCGCGGCTCCACGCCGGGGCGGCCGGCTATCGCGCCCCGCAACGCAGCACGCACCTGCTGGTGGCACGCGCCGAACTGTTGTGTGCCGCTGACCCCATCGCGGCACTCGAGGCGCAGTTGCCCGATCGTCCCGCCCTGGCCGCCTACCTGTCCCGGCGCGACTGGAAGGTGGAGCTGGCGACCACGCTGGCGCCATGGCATGGCGCGCTCGGCGGGCGCCTGCGACGGCAGCCTGCACAATGGACCCACGGTGACTGGCACGTCTCCAACCTGTGCTGGAGCGGTGTCGGCGAGGCCGCCAGCATCACGGCCGTGCTCGACTTCGGGCTGGCCGCCTCGACGTTCGCGTTGTTCGACCTGGCCACCGGGATCGAACGCAACGCGATTGCCTGGCTCGCCCTCGACACCGGCGCCGAAGCGGCGCGCATCGGCATCGCCACGGCCTTGGTGGAGGGGTATCGGAGGGCATTGCCGCTGGAAGCCGCGGACGTCCATTTGCTGGCTGACCTGCTGCCGCTGGTGCACCTGGACTTCGCCTTGTCGGAAGTCGAATACCTGCGCGCGACCGGCCACGCACCGGCCGCGGCCGACGTCGCCTACGACACGTTCCTGCGCGGCCACGCCGCCTGGTTCGCGACGCCGGCGGGGCGCTCGCTGCTGGCGGCAATCCACGGCATTGCCTGACCCTGAAGCTTGGCAGGCGCGAGCCATCCATGTTTCAATGCGTCGATTGAAGCGGGGGTGCCCGGCGTAGCCGGGCTGAGAGAGACCCTTGGAACCTGATCCGGTTTGTACCGGCGTAGGGAGCTTGCAGATCCAGCACCGCCATTCGGCGTGCGGGTCGCCGTCGCTTCGTCCGCAGCCTTGAGGACGATGTCGATGAATTCTCCACGCCAGACCCTTGCCTTCGCCCTGCTGTCGGCACTTGCGGCGGCCGGCAGCGTGAGCGCGCACGGCAACGCTGTCGCGAACCAGCCTGCCGAAGCCGCCAGCGCGCCGCAGGCCACCGAACTGGGGACGGTCGAGGTGCGCGCCCGCGGCGACAAGGGCTACCACGCCGACGCCGCGCAAATGGATACCTTCGGCAGCTTTGGACTGGCGCCGCTGCAGGACACGCCGGCGGCGGTCACCGTCATCACGCGCGCGCAGATCGACGACCGCCAGCCGCGCACGCTGAGCGAGCTGGCACGCGGCGACGCCGCGCTCGGCGACAACTACGCGCCGGTCGGCTACTACCAGGACATCGCGATCCGTGGCTTTCCGCTGGATCTCGCAACCGGCTACCGGCTCAACAACATGAGCCTCACCGGCGAGCAACCAATCGCGCTGGAAGACAAGCAACGCGTCGAGATCCTGAAGGGCCTGGGCGGGCTGGAGGCCGGAGTGATCGCGCCGGGCGGCCTGGTCAACTACGTCTCCAAGCGCCCGGCCCGCGTGCGCACGGCCACGCTCGGCACCGATTCCCACGGCTCGCGCTATGTCGCGGTCGACCTCGGCGCCTGGCTCACACCAAATTTTGGCGTCCGCGTGAATGCGGCGCACGAGGACATGCACTCTTTCGTCCAGCACGCCAATGGCCGGCGCAGCTTCTTCTCGCTGGCCGCCGACTGGAAGCTCGGCGCGGCCACGACGCTCAAGCTCGACACCGACTACCAGACCAGCGGCCAGCGCTCGGTCTCCGGCTACCAGTTGCTCGGTGGCACCACCATCCCATCGCACCCCAGCCGCACGCGCATGCTCGGCTTCGAGCCGTGGCAACAACCGGTGGGCATCGACGCCAGCAACACCACCTTGCGCCTGGAGCATCGCCTGGGCGCGGACTGGGACGCGCAGCTCGCGGCCAGCCACAGCCATAGCGTGATCGACGACAACGTCGCCTTTGCCTATGGCTGCTTCTACTCCCCGGCCTGTGCCGACGGCTCGCCCGGCTACTTCTTCGCGCCAAACGGCGACTACGACGTCTATGATTTCCGCAGCCCCGACGACACCCGCCAAAATGACGAGTTGCGCGCCGTGCTCCACGGCAGCTTCCAGACCGGCAGTGTCGGCCACGAGCTCACCGTGGGCGCCAGCGCCTTCCATCGCCAGGTCGACCAACGCGCCTATGTCTACGACTATGTCGGCACGGCCAACATCGATGAGGTCGACCCCCCGTATTTCGCGCCATCGCCGAACCAGCCGGGTCCGTCCGTGCGCACCCTGAGCAGCTGGCAGCGCGCGGTCTTTGCGCTCGACCGCGTGCACTTGACGCCGCAGTGGCAAGTCCTGGCGGGAGGGCGCCTGGTGCGCCTGCACGAGCTTGCCTACGACGTCACCACCGGTATCGGCATGCGCGACACCCGCCTGATCAAGGCCATGCCGCAGGCCGCCGTGATGTGGGAACCGACCTCGGCGCTGACCGCCTACGTCAGCTACAGCGAGAGCCTGGCCCTGGGCAACGAGGCGCCGTACTGGACCAGCAACGGCGGCGCCACCCTCCCGCCGCTGCTGGCGCGGCAAGCCGAGGCCGGCTTGAAGTACGCATGGAGTCCGGCATTCGGCGTGCAGGCGGCCTTGTACCGGATCCGCCAGCCCTACCAGTTTGCCCGGCCAGACGAGACGGAGGCCGGCTTCAGCTTCGTCCAGCAGGGCGAAGAGGTGCACAGCGGCCTGGAACTCAACGCCGCCGGCCAGGTAAGCGAACGCCTGCGCCTCACCGCGAGCCTCAACCTCATCCATGCCCACGCCCAGGGCACGGGCGCGGCCAACTACGAAGGGCACCAGGTGATCAACGTGCCCAAGCTGCGCAGCGCGGTATACGCGGACTACCGCCTGCCGCTCGCTGCGGACCTGTCCGTGCTGGCCGGGTGGCGCCATGCCGCCGTCAATGTCGCCACGCCGAACGGGGCCACGCGCGTGCCGGCCTACGACGTGTTCGACGCCGGCTTGCGCTATACCAGCCACTGGCAGGGCCACCAGCTCACCTGGCGCCTGAACGTGGACAACGTCTTCAACCACTTCTACTGGCGCGACACCGGCAGCTCCGGTGGCGACAGTTACCTGTTCCCTGGCGCGCCACGCCTGGCGCGGATGTCGCTGGGCATGGAATTCTGACGTGTCCTGGCTGGAGATCCTGGCGGCGCTGACCAGCGCATGGGCCGTGTGGTTGAGCACCCAGCGGCGCCCGTGGTGCTGGCCCGTCGGCCTCGTCTCGGTGGGACTGTATGCATGGGTGTTTGCCGACGCGCGGCTGTATTCGGACATGTTGCTGCAGTGCGTGTTTGCGGTGGCCATCGTCTACGGCTGGTACCGCTGGCTCAAGCACCTGGGCGACGATGGCCGCGTACGCGTCGCCGCCCTGCCGCGCCGCGCGGCCCTGTGGCACATCGCCTTGGGCGCGATTGGTGCGCTGGCCCTCGGCTGGTTCATGCACCGGCATACCAACGCGGCGTTGCCCTGGCTCGATGCGGCGCTTGCCGCGTTCAGCCTGGTCGCGCAGTGGTGGCAGGTCAAACGCCATGTGGCCACGTGGTGGCTGTGGATCATCGTCGACGTCATCTACGTCGGTGAGTACGTCTACAAGGATCTCTACGTGACCTCGGTGCTCTATGCCGGGTTCGTGCTGCTTGCGGCGGCCGGACTGCGCAACTGGCAAGCAGCCGCGGCCACCCAGCGCGGGGACCGGATTGTGAGCGGAGAAGGGTGAGCGCGGGCAACCGGGGCGCCAAGCTGCCCGGCTCCCGCCTCCGCTGTTTGTATGCGGGGGGCGACCGCGTATATTCACCGCTGGCGGTCGGGTAGCCGGCCAGACAGGGGACGACAATGACAGTGTGCTTGCGTTGGGTGGCTGGCGTCGCATGCGGCTTGCTGGTCGGCAACGGCGTAGTGCAAGCCGCCACGACCGCCGAGATCCTGCCCGAATCCCGGGCCATGCTGCAGCACGCGATCAGCCTGCATACGGTGGCCGGCCAGAGCCAGGTGCCGGTGTTCGCCGCTTACCTGGCGGACAAGCTCAAGGCAGGCGGCTTTGCCGGCGCGGACGTCGAGATCATCCCGGTCGGCGAGACCGCGGCACTGGTGGCGCGTTACCGCGGCACCGGCCAAGGCAAGCCCATCGTGCTCAACGGGCACATGGACGTAGTGGCCGCCGACCCGAAGGACTGGCAGCGCGACCCGTTCACCCTGGTGGAGGAAAACGGCTATTTCTACGGCCGTGGCACGGCCGACATGAAGGCCGGCGTGGTCGAGCTGGTGCAGACCCTGATCCGCCTCAAGCACGAAGACTTCAAGCCCAGCCGCGACCTGATCCTGGCCTTGTCCGGCGACGAGGAAACCTCGATGGCCTCGACCCGCGAGCTGGCCAAGCGCTACCGCGACGCCGAGTTCATGCTCAACGCCGATGGTGGGGGCGGCATCATCGATCCGGCGTCAGGAACGCCCAGCTTGTTCGAGCTGCAGGCCGCCGAGAAGACGTACGCCGACTTCCGGATCAGCTTCACTTCGCCCGGCGGACACTCCAGCGAACCCAGCCCGGACAACGCGATCTACCGGCTGGCGCAAGTCATCGCGCGCATTGCCCAATACCAGTTCCCGCCGCAGAGCAACGAGATCACCCGCGCCTCGCTGCGCGCGCTGGGCGCACGTACGCCCGGTGCACTCGGCGCCGCCATGCAGCAATTCGCGGCGCACCCGGACGACGCCGAGGCAGCCGCGGTCATTTCCGGCGACCCGGCCTATGTCGGGCAGATCCGTACCACCTGCGTCGCCACGACGCTTGCTGCCGGGCACGCGTTGAATGCGCTGCCGCAAAGCGCCAGCCTCACCGTCAACTGCCGGATCTTTCCCGGCACCTCGGTGGACAGCGTGCGCGACACGCTGGCCAAGCTGGTTGCCGACCCCAAGGCAAGCCTCGTACGCCTGCCGCCACTGCGGCCGGCCAGCCCGGCCTCGCCCCTGCGCCAAGACGTGCTCGATGCCGTGAGCTACGCCGTGCACCAGCGCTATCCCAAGGTCGCCGTGGTACCGAGCATGTCCGCCTACGGGACCGACAGCATGTACTTCCGCCCCGAGGGCCTGCCAAGTTACGGCGTAGGCGGCCATTTCAGCAAGCCTGATGACACCTTTGCGCACGGTCTCAACGAGCGCCTGCCGGTGTCCGAACTTGCCGCCGGCCTGGACTATTGGCATACGCTGCTGACCCGGTTGGCGAAGTAGCAGGCCAGCGTGGACGACACCGCACCATGACTCCGGGGCGCTGCCGCGCCGCACAACCATTACCTGGTCGCCGCAACCCGGCAAGCCCGGCACCATCACTGCATGCAATCACCTCATGACTGAAGAGAGGCACTCCCGATGAAACCACTGCTCCCGTTGACCGTCGCCGTCACGCTCGCCCTGTACGGCAGCGTCGGCCTGGCCAAGACCGTCACCACGGCCCAGGTCCTGCCGCAGACCATGGACGTGCTGCGACATGCGGTCAGCATGCAGACCGTGGCCGGCCATGGCCAGGTCCCGGCCTTTGCCGCCTACCTGGCGGACAAGCTCAAGGCTGGTGGTTTTGCCGCCGAGGATGTCCAGATCATCCCGGTCGGCGAGACGGCCGCCCTGGTGGCGCGCTACCGGGGCACGGGCAAGGGCAAGCCGATCTACCTGTCCGGGCACATGGACGTGGTGGCTGCCAACCGCAAGGACTGGACGCGCGATCCGTTCACCCTGGTTGAGGAAAATGGCTATCTGTACGGACGCGGCGTAGCCGACATGAAGACGGGCGTGGCGGTGCTGGTGGAGACCCTGATCCGCCTCAAGCAGGAAGGTTTCAAGCCCAGCCGCGACCTGGTCCTGCTGCTGTCGGGCGATGAGGAAACGACCATGGCCAGCACCAGCGAGCTGGCCAAGCGCTACCACGATGCCGAATTCCTGCTCAACGCCGACGCCGGCGGCGGCACGCTGGACCCGACCACGGGGAAGCCGTCGCTGTACCGGATCCAGGCCGCGGAAAAGGCCTATGCGGACTTCAAGGTCACGCTCACCTCGCCCGGAGGCCATTCCAGCGAGCCGAATCCGCCCCAGAATCCGATCTACCGCCTGGCGCGCGCAATGGACAAGGTGGGCGCCTATCAATTCCCGGTGATGAGCGACGAGATCACCGTGACCTCGATGAAGGCCTTGGGCGCCCATACGCCCGGCGCCATTGGCGACGCCATGCGCGCGTTTGCCGCCAACCCGAAGGACGCGCAGGCGGCGGCGACGCTGTCCGCCGATCCAGCCTATGTCGGGCAGATCCGCACCACCTGCGTCGCCACCCTGATCAACGGCGGCCACGCCCTGAACGCCCTGCCGCAGGCGGCCAGCGCCAACATCAACTGCCGCATCTTCCCCGGTACGCCGATCAGCAGCGTGCAGGCCACGCTGGTCAAGGTCATCGATGACCCGAGCGCCAAACTCACCGTGGTGCCACCACCACCGCTGGACAGCTCGGCCTCGCCCTTGCGCAAGGACGTGCTGGACGCGGTGACCCGCGCCGTGCACCAGCGCTACCCGGGCGTGGAAGTGGTCCCTGGCATGTCCGCCGGCGCGACCGACAGCAAGCACTTCCGGCCTGCCGGCGTGGCGAGCTACGGAGTCGGTCCTGCGTTCACCAAGCCCAACGACACGTTCGCGCACGGCCTCAACGAGCGGCTGCCGGCGACCGAGGTTGCCGCGGCGCTGGATTACTGGCATTACCTGCTGACCGACCTGGCCAAGTAACACCACCAGCATGGCCGCGCCGGACCGGCGCGGCCATGCTGCCATTCGCGCAGTCGATCACGCATACTCGCAGCTTCAACCAGGCATCACGAGGGGATACCGATGAAGGCAGGACAGGCACTCTGGGCGGCTGCGGCGGCCCTGACCTTTGGCGCCGGTACGGGCATGGCGCAGGCCGAAACTACGGCCCAGGTCCTGCCGCAGACCATGCAGATGCTGCGTCACGCCATCAGCGTCCCCACGGCGCAAGGCCAGGGCCAGGTGCCGAAATTCGCCGCCTACCTGGCAGACCAGCTCAAGGCCGGCGGCTTTGCTCCCGGAGACGTCCAGATCCTCCCGGTCGGCGAGACCGCCGCGCTGGTCGCGCGCTATCGCGGCACCGGCAAGGGCAAGCCGATCTACCTCTCCGGGCACATGGACGTGGTGGCCGCCGACCGCAAGGACTGGACGCGCGATCCGTTCACCCTGGTGGAGGAAAACGGCTACCTGTACGGACGCGGCGTGGCCGACATGAAGACCGGCGTGGTCGTCCTGGTGCAGACCTTGATCCGCCTCAAGCAGGAAGGTTTCAAACCCAAGCGCGACGTGATCCTGCTGCTGTCCGGCGACGAGGAAACCGACATGGCCACCACGCGCGAGCTGGCCAAGCGCTACCACGATGCCGAATTCCTGCTCAATGCCGACGCTGGCGGCGGCACGCTGGACCCGACCACGGGCAAGCCGTCGCTGTATGAGATCCAGGCCGCCGAAAAGACCTACGCCGACTTCAAGATCACGCTCACCTCACCGGGTGGCCACTCCAGCCAGCCCAGCCCGCCGAAGAATCCCATCTACCGCCTGTCGCGCGCGCTGGACAAAGTGGGTGCCTACCAGTTCCCGGTGATGAGCGACGAGATCACCGTCGCCTCGATGAAGGCCCTGGGTGCCCACACGCCAGGCCTGATCGGCGACGCCATGCGTGCGTTTGCGGCAAACCCGAAGGATGCCAAGGCCGTGGCGACGCTGTCGGCCGATCCGGGCTACGTGGGCCAGATCCGCACCACCTGCGTGGCCACCATGATCGATGGCGGCCACGCACCCAACGCCTTGCCCCAGGCGGCCAGCGCCAACGTCAACTGCCGCATCTTCCCGGGCACCCCGGTCAGCAGCGTGCTGGACACGCTGACCAAGGTCATTGACGATCCCTCGGCCAAGGTCGAAGTCCTGCCGCCGCCCCCGGTCGAGAGCCCGGCTTCGCCGCTGCGCAAGGACGTGCTGGATGCAGTGACCAGGGTGGTGCACCAGCGCTACCCGGGGGTCCAGGTAGTACCCGGCATGTCGGCCGGCGCCTCGGACAGCATGTACTTCCGCAATGCCGGGGTGCCGAGCTACGGCGTCGGCGCTGCCTTCACCAAGCCTAACGATTCCTTCGCCCACGGCCTCAACGAGAAGCTGCCGGCGAGCGAAGTGGCCGCCGGGCTGGATTTCTGGCATGCCCTGCTCACCCGGCTGGGGAGTTGAGCCGAGCCTTGCAACGAAGGGCGACTGGACAGACGCGAACCGCGGGCTGACCCGTCGCGGCCGGGCCTGGGCCTGGCTACCCCTATTCAGGCTGGCCGGTGCAAAATGGCAGGCATGATGAACGGTCCGGCCCGCAAACAGCTTGCTTGCGCCGCAGCCATCCTGCTTGCTGCGGCCTGCTTTGGCGCGGCGCACGCACAGAACATCTACAAGTGCACCAACGACGGGCACGTCAGCTATACCGACGTTCCCTGCCCTGGCGATCAGGGCAAGCTCCTGCACCAGGCCGACGACAGCGAGATCATCGACCAGTTCCTGCGCCTGGGCCAGAGCGCGCGCGCGCAAAGCTATGCCCGTGCCCACCACCTGGACGACCTGTACAACCAGCGGCTGACGCTCTACCAGCAGCAGTTGACCCAGCGTGCCGAACAGGCCGCCGCCGAGGCCAGCGCCGCACAGCAAAGCGCCGAACAGGCGCGTCAACAGGCGCTGGCCGAACAGGCCGCGAACAGCGCGGCCTTGCGCGCGCAGAACCAATTGTTGCGTGAGCAGAACAGCCAATACCAGGCCGAACTCTCGCGCCCCTACAATTCGGCGCCGCTCTACTGGAATCCGACGCCGAACTATTGGCCGAACCGGCGGCGCGACGATCACCGCGGTGACGGCAAGCCGCCGGCAAACGAGCCGTTCTACCACCCGTGCACGCAACTGGCTGGTGGCCGGGTGTCGTGTTGACCCCACCAATGAAGTCCAACGCATGAATCAGCCAGCTGCGCCTGCCCAGATCCGTATCGATTTCGTTTCCGACGTCTCCTGCCCCTGGTGCGCGATCGGCCTGAATGCGTTGCAGCAGGCCTTGGGCAAACTCGACGGCGAGGTGCACGCCGACATCCACCTGCAACCATTCGAGCTCAACCCCCGGTTGCCGGCCGGCGGCGAAGACGCCACCGAACACCTGATGCGCAAGTACGGCAGCTCGGCCCAGGAGGTCGAGGCGAACCGCGAGATGCTGCGCGAGCGTGGCAACTCGGTCGGCTTCAGCTTCGACCTGGAGCGGCGCTCGCGCATCTACAACACGTTCGATGCCCATCGCCTCTTGCATTGGGC
>DATNBK010000124.1:0-2212 GCA_035571995.1 Rhodanobacter sp. | reverse complement strand
CAGACGCCCATCCGGCCACAGCCCGCAGGCGCTGACCGCGTCAAGCACCAGGTCGGGGGTGAGGCTGGCGTAGGGCGTGCCGTTCAACGCGGGCCCATGACGCGCGCGGGCACCACCGCCATGGTGATGCGGGAAATGCATGCCAGTGCGCCGTTTTCGTCCTCGATGCGGATCTCCCATACCTGGGTGGTTCGGCCCAGGTGCAGCATCCGCGCGGTGCCGGTAACGGTGCCCTCGCGCACGCCGCGGACGTGGTTCGCGTTGATATCCAGTCCGACCGCCAACTCCTTGTCCGGGTCGAGCGTGAGCATCGCCGCGGTACTGCCCAGCGTTTCGGCCAGCACTACCGAGGCACCGCCGTGCAGCAGTCCATAAGGCTGGTGGGTGCGATGGTCCACCGGCATGCTGCCCTGCAGCCAGTCGTCGCCGATCGCGGTGATGCGGATGCCCAGCGTCTCCATCATGGTGTTGGCGCTCCATCCGTTGATGCGGGCGAGGTCGGGATCCTGTTTCCAGATGCTCATCGTTGATTCCTGTGTGTCGAGCCCGCATTGTTGTCCGCTCTCATCGCCGCGACAATGCATGCGTGTTTAACGTCACCCTCAAATCCTCCGACCGCCAGTTTTCGGTCGCCGCCGGCGAAACCGTGCTGGAGGCGGCGCAGCGGGCAGGCGTGGCATTGCCGTATTCCTGTCGCGCCGGCGTCTGCGGCAGCTGCAAGGCCACCTTGCTGCAGGGGCATTGCGAGTACCCGCGCAACCCGCCACTGGCGCTGAGTGCCAGTGCGCTGGCGCACCATGCGGTACTGCTGTGCCAGGCGGTGCCAGTCAGCGACCTGCTGCTGGAAGCGCGCGAAGTGACTTCGGTGGAGGACATCGCGCGGCGTCAGCTCGGCATGGTGGTGACCGAGAAATGGCAACTGGCGCCGGACGTGATCGGCCTGCGCCTGTTGCCGGCCCACGGCGAGCGCCGGCTCAATCGGTTGCCGGGCCAGTATGTGGATGTCTTGCTGGAGGACGGCAAGCGGCGACCGTTCTCGATCGCCAACGGCCCGCAGGCGGACGGCATGATCGAGCTGCACGTGCGGCTTGTGGCAGGCGGCGGCTTCACCTCGTGGGTCAACGACGCGTTGAAGCTGGGCGATCACCTGCGCATCGAAGGTCCGCTGGGCACCTTCGTGCCACGCGAGGATTCCGAGCGGCCGATGCTGTTCATGGCTGGCGGCACCGGTTTCGCGCCGGTCAAGGCGATCATCGAGCATTTCATCGCGCTGGGTACGCGCCGGTCGATGCAGCTGTATTGGGGCGCGCGCACGGCGGCGGACCTGTATCTGCGTCCGTTGGCCGAGCGCTGGGCCAGCGAATTGGCGAACCTGCAGTTCCACGCCGTCGTGTCCGACCTGGATCAGGGCGCGGATCTGCGCGTCGGACTGGTGCACGAGGCGGTGCTGGCCGATCTGCCCGATCTGTCCGGCCACGACCTGTACATGAGCGGGCCGCCGGCGATGATCGATGCCGCGCATCCGTTGTTCCTCGATGCCGGTCTGCCGGAAGAACGGCTGTACTACGATTCGTTCGAGTACGCGCCGGACGTGCTGGCGCAGATCATCGCCGGCCGCGCCGGCATCCACGGCTGCTAGAGAAGTGAGTGAAGAGGAGCGAGAAAAGAGAGAGGGGCCGGGGCGGCAGTGCTTTCCACCTTTTTCTCACTCCTCTCCACTCACTCCCGCTACTTGTTGCCCTTGGCAACGGGTAGCTGCGCCGCATGCCATGCCAGCACACCGCCGCCAAGCGTGTGGACCTTCTCGAAGCCGGCCTTGAGCAGGCGTTGCGCGGCCTTCGCCGAGTTGCCGCGGCCATCCTTGTCCATCACCACCACCGGCAGCGATTTCGCCTGGGCCAGTTCCTTCTTCTCCGGGTCGAACTGACTCATCGCCACGTGTTTCGCCCCGGGCACGTGCATCTTCTCGAAGTCGGCCAGTGCGGACAGGTCGATCAGCAACGGGTTGTCCCGGTTGATCAGCGCGGTCAGTCCGGCGGGGCTCAGTTCCTTGATCTTGCTGAACAAGAGCTGGGCCTGGATGACGATCAAGGCCACCAGCAGGATCACGAACAGCGCCGACAAGGCGACATGGTTGCCGATGAATTGCGGCAGCTCGTGCAGGAAATCGTTCATGGGAGTCCACTTCGCACGCAACGCGTGCCGATCCGGG
>DATNBK010000123.1:0-9577 GCA_035571995.1 Rhodanobacter sp. | reverse complement strand
GGCTGGATCGATCCGCGCGTCACCGTGGCGCTGTCGGGCCTCACCACGGTCATCGACCTGCAGCAACAGGGTTACGCGCTGATGCCGCAATAGGCTCGCCCGCAGGAGGAAGCATCCATGCGCCACTTGTTCCCGCAGCTGTGGTTGGCCTGCGCCACCTGCGCCCTTGCCTTTGGTGCAGGCGCCGCCACGCAGGACACTCCCAACGGGAAGTTCCTGCCGCCGTGGAACCCGCCGCCCGCTGGCGAGCAGTTCAGCGTGCCGCCGTTCGACGCGGTGTCGGACCTCTACGGCGACATCGTCGATCCGCAGCTGGTGGTGTTCTTCGCCGGCAACCAGTTCATGGTCGTGCATGACCTGGTGGCGGCATTCCAGCAGGCCCATCCGCAGTACCGGCGGATCTTCGTCGAAACCCTGCCGCCAGGCATCCTCGCCAGGCAGATCGAGACGGGATCGCTGGTCATGGGCAACCTGCGCATCACCTTGGCCCCGGACATCTATACGGCTGGCAAGGGTGCCATCGCGAACACCCAGAAGCAGCATGGCTGGTTTGCCGACACACTGGACTACGCACGCAATCCCCTCGCCATCCTGGTCGCCCAAGGCAACCCGAAGCACATCGGGAGCCTGAAGGACCTGGGCCGGCCTGATGTCCGGGTCAGCATGCCGAACCCCGCATGGGAGGGCATTGCCCGGCAGATCGAGGCCAGCTACCGCAAGGCTGGCGGCGAGGCGCTGGACCAAACGATCATGCAGGCCAAGGTGCACGATGGCAGCACCTTCCTCACCCGCATCCACCACCGGCAGTCGCCACTGCGCGTGCTGGAGGGCGAATCGGACGCCGCACCGGTATGGTCTACCGAGGCGTATTTCCAGCAGCAGATCCTGCATCATCCCGTCGAAACCGTGGCGATCCCGGCAGCGCAGAACGCCACCGCAACTTACACGGCAGCGCGCATGAAGCAGGCTCCGCACGAACAGGCGGCAAAGGATTTCATGGCCTTCATGGCCAGCCCTGCCGCGCAGGCGGTATATCGCAAGTACGGCTTCCAGGCCGCGCATTGAGGCCCATGCCATGAGCCTCCGCCTGCTTGCGCTGATCGCGATGGCCTCATCGATCGTGGCATGGCAGGCGCAGGCCAGCGACGCGGCGGCCATCGCGCGCCAGGGCAACGGCAGGGGCGCGGCGCCTTGTATCGCCTGCCATGGCGTCGACGGCGCCGGCCAAGAGCAAGCCGGCAACCCGCGGCTGGCTGGCCTCGACACCGCCTACCTGGAGAAGCAGTTGGACGATTTCGCCAGCGGCACACGCGGCAGCGCGGTGATGCAGCCGAACGCCAGCGCCCTCAGCACGGACGAACGCCATGCCCTGGCCCTGTATTACAGCAGGCTGCCGCTGCCACCCGCCCTCGCCACGCCAGCTACCCCGATGCCACCGGCCGACAGCCTCGGCGCAAGGCTGGCCACACGCGGGGACTGGGATCGGGACGTCCCCGGCTGCGTGCAATGCCACGGCCCCGCCGGCGTTGGCGTGGGCGCGCACTTCCCACCGCTGGCCGGCCAGCCGGCGGCCTATCTCGCCGCCCAGTTGCAGGCCTGGCAACAAGGCACGCGGCACAACGATCCCTTGCAACTGATGCAACACCTGTCCACCGCACTGAGCGCGCAGGACATCCAGGCGGTGTCGGCATGGTTCGCCGCGCAGCCGCTGCGGGCAAGGGGGACGCGATGAAGCGCGCACTGGCCATGGCCGGCATCCTGCTTGGCCTGACCGTGCTGGCGGCGTGCACGCCGGAGCCGCCGGCAAGCGCGCCGGTCACCGGCGCAACGCCGCCAAAGTCCACCACGACCGCGCCAGAGCCGGCGCGCTTCACTCCGCCTGCCGAGGCGGCGATACCCGCTGGCCCGCTCGGCGAGGTGATCCGCGCGGGCCGCGCCATCTTCACCGACACGCCTGGCCACGCCAAGGCCTATGTCGGCAATGGCCTGAGCTGCAGCAACTGTCACCTGGATGCCGGCCGCCGGGCGGACTCCGCGCCGCTCTGGGGCGCCTGGGGCATGTATCCCCAATATCGCAAGAAGAACGGCCACGTGAACTCATTTGGCGAACGCCTGCAAGGCTGCTTCGAGTACAGCATGAACGGCAAGGCACCGCCGCTGGGCAGTCCCGAGATCGTGGCCCTGGAAGCTTACGCATGGTGGATTGCCCAGGGCGCACCGGTAGGCAAGAAGCTGCCCGGCGCAGGCTATCCCAAGGGCGCGAAACCGCCGCAGCCGCCGGATTACGCCCGCGGTGCCGCGGTCTACGCGAAGAACTGCGCGCTATGCCACGGCGCGGACGGCCAGGGCCAGCAGGTCGCCGGGCGCAACGTGTTCCCGCCGCTGTGGGGACCGCAATCCTTCAACTGGGGAGCCGGCATGCACCAGCTCGACAACGCCGCCGCCTTCATCCAGGCCAACATGCCGTTCAGCCGCGGCGGCACGCTGGACACCCAGGACGCGTGGGACGTGGCCATGTTCATGGATGCCCACGAACGGCCGCAGGACCCGCGCTACACCGGCAACGTGGACGAGACGCGCAAGCGCTACCACGACACCCCGATGTCGCTGTACGGCATCGAGATCAACGGCCACGTCCTGGGCGAACCGGGTCACGGTCGCTAGGAAGCGTCTGAACAATATGCTCTTGATCGTCATTCCCCCGAAGAGCTTCACAACAGCGAAGCTGGTCAAGCGGGAATCCAGTGCCGTTGAACCTCAGCAGCTTGATCTCACTGGATCCCCGCCTTCGCGGGGACGACGCCGATAGATCAGCCTTTCCATAGGCGTGGAAGGCGGTCTGCGCGTCAGGCGGCGCTGCGCCGGTCCTCCGGCAAGGCGGCAAGCTCGTCGTCGACCAGGGTGCGCAAGGCCGGGTCACGCAGGACGAACAAGTCGAATACGCCCAGGGCGCGCAACACGGGCAACTGGGCCACGAGCTGCGGCTCGACCTGCACGCGCCGTGATTCAGGCGTGGCCGGATCGAGCATCAGCTGCGCCGCGGCAATGAAGGCGGTGCACGCTTCTTCCGGCGTCTGGGCGGTGGAACGCGATGACAGCAAGCAGACATTCATGGGGAGCTCCGTCGGTGGGGGCGGGTGAGCGACGTTCGGACACGGCTGAATTCGACACGGGGCGCGCAGTCTAAGCTCGGCGCCATGCGTTCTGATAACGTGGGCCAGTCAAATTCTGTCGCGAACTCGCCAATGGACGCTGCCCAACAATTCCAGCGCATCGAGCGCGCGCATGGTCCCGGCCTGATCGCGTATGTCGTCGACGACATGGCGCCGGACGCGGAATCGGTCTGGCATCGCCATGTGCGTGGCCAGTTCATGTACGTGGAAACGGGCCTGGTCTGCGTGCGGACGCGCGCCGGCATGTGGGCGCTGACGGCACACCATGTCGGCTGGATGCCACCGGCGGAAGAACACACCGTCACCGTGGTTGAGCCGACGCGGGGCTGGGGCGTGTTCGTCGCGCCTTGGGCGGCCGCCAGCATGCCGTCGACGCCAAGCGTGCTCGGCGCAAACGAGTTGATGCGTGCCCTGGTGCATCGCGCCGCCAGTTGGGCCGACGTGGATGAGCTGGACGACGAGCAGCAGCGCATCATGGACGTCCTGCTGGACGAAATGCGCCGTGCACGCATCCCCGATGGCCCGCTACACCTGCCGATGCCCGAGGATCGTCGGCTCCTGCGCATCGCCCAGGCGCTCCTGGCGGAGCCGCACGACACGCGCAAGCTCGAAGCGTGGGCCGGATGGGCCGGGCTGTCCCCACGCAGCCTCAGCCGGTTGTTCCGCAGCGAAACCGGCTGCAGTTTCGCGCAATGGCGGCAACAGGCCCGGCTGGTACGCGCGCTGGAGCGCCTGGCCGACGGCGACGCGGTCGCCGAAGTCGCCGATGCCATGGGCTATGCCAGCGCCAGCGCCTTCGTGGCCATGTTCCGCCGCCACTTCGGCCAATCGCCCGGCCGCTACGTGATGGCGCGATCGAGCGCGTGAAGCATGCGCGCCCGGTGTGGCCCGAGCCCTCCTACCCAGCGGGTGATTCCCAGGCGCCATGCCGCACAATGGCGGCTGGTCCCGAGCGTGGCATGCGATGAGTTTCGTCCTGTTGAGCGTGATCTGCAGCGTGCTGGTGTCGGTGCTGCTCAAGCTGACCCGCGCGTGGCGCATCGACGTCGGACAGGCCATTGCCTGGAACTACGTGGTTGCCGGCGCGCTCACGGCCGCCTTGTTGCGGCCGCAGCTCGACGGCCTGCGGGAGACTGGTGTGCCATGGCTGGCCTTGCTGGCGCTCGGCGTGCTGCTGCCGACGATCTTCCTGGCCCTGGCCGCGGCCGTGCGCCATGCCGGCATCGTGCGCAGCGACGCGGCGCAGCGCCTGTCCCTGGTGTTGTCGCTGCTGGCCGCGTTCCTGCTGTTTGGCGAACAGCTCACCTTGGCCAAGACGGCAGGGATGACGGTGGGCCTCGCCGCGCTGCTGTGCATGGTATGGCGGGCGGGCGTGTCGGCACCGGGCGCCGGCGCCGCGACCTGGTTCTACCCGCTGCTGGTGTTTGCAGGTTTCGGCACGATCGATATCCTGCTCAAACGCGTGGCCGCCGCCGGCGTCCCACTCGGCGCCTCGCTGCTCGGCATGTTCACCCTGGCCATGCTGGTGGCGTTTGCCATGCAAGGCTGGCGGCGCGCCCGCGGCAGCACGCGCTTCACCTTGCGCAACGCGGTGGGAGGCCTGCTGCTGGGCTTGCTGAACTTCGGCAACATCCTGTTCTATCTGCGCGGCCACCAGGCCTTGCCGCAGCATCCGGCCCTGGTATTCACCAGCATGAACATCGGCGTGGTGGCGCTCAGCGCCGTGGTCGGCTTGCTGTTGTTCCGCGAACGCCTGTCGGCGCTGAACCTCGCCGGGGTGGCCCTGGTCGTCCCGGCCATTGCGCTGCTGGCTGCCAGCTGAGCCACAGCCCGGCCTGCGCGCCCCGAGCCGCCGGCATTCCGACCCGGGACTTCCGGCGCTTTCCATTGCCGCCGCGGCTGGCTACGGTAACAGCGGATGATGCACGGCACCCCGCCCCAACTCCTCGTCGCCAACAGCACCGGCCAGCAGACCATGCCCGACGGCCAGCGGCTGTTCGTGCGCGACTGGCCGCTGCCACATGCCGCCGCAGGCGCGGTCCTGATCGTGCACGGCCTAGGCGAGCACAGTGGCCGCTATGCGCGGCTCGCGCGCTGGTTCCGGCAACGCGGTTACGCCGTGCGCAGTTACGACCAGCGCGGCCACGGGCGCACGGCCGGCCAGCGTGGCGCCATCCGTCGTGCCGACGACCTGGTGGCCGACCTCGGGCAGGTCTACGCCGCCTTTGCCCGGCTGACGCCTGCCCCGCCACTGCTGCTCGGCCACAGCATGGGCGGGGTGGTGGCGCTGCGCGCTGTGCTGGACCAGCGCGTGGCGCCGTCAGCCCTGGTGCTGTCGTCCCCGGCGCTGCGCAGTTGGGAACCACCCTGGGTGCTGTGCTCGGCGCGAGTGCTGGACCGGGTGCTGCCGCGCCTGCCACTGCGCAACCACCATCCAAAGGCGCTGGTATCGCACGATCCCCAAGTGCGTGCCGCCTATCGCAGCGATCCGTTGCGCACGCGCTGGATCACGCCGCGCCTGGCCAACTTCATTTTTCGCGCCGGCGCGGCGTGCATCGCCGACGCCGCGCGCCTTGCCACGCCCACCCTGCTGCTGGCAGCGGGTGACGACATGGTGGTGGATCCCGCCGGCAGCCGGCAATTTGCCGCGCGCGGCGAAGCGGGCGGCCGATTGACCGCGCGCATCTTCCCGGAGCTGTACCACGAGGTGTTCAACGAGGCCGAACCTTGGCGCTCGCGCGTGCTGGCTGAACTGGAGGCATGGCTGGCTGCGTCCGCCGCCAGCCGTACCGGCTACAGCGAGTAGTACATGTCGAACTCGACCGGGTGGGTACTGGCGCGGTAGCGGGTGACCTCCTTCATCTTCAGCGCGATGTAGGCGTCGATGAAGTCGTCCGTGAATACGCCGCCGGCCTTGAGGAAGTCGCGATCCTTGTCCAGCGCATCCAGCGCGCCATCGAGGCTGGAACACACCTGCGGGATATTGCGTTCTTCTTCCGGCGGCAGGTCGTACAGGTCCTTGTCGGCCGGCGGACCCGGATCGATCTTGTTGAGGATGCCGTCCAGGCCAGCCATCAGCAGCGCGGTGAAGGTGAGGTAGCCCGAATTCATCGGATCGGGGAAACGCACCTCGATGCGCCGCCCCTTGGGGCTGGCCACGTAGGGAATGCGGCAGCTCGCCGAGCGGTTGCGCGCCGAGTACGCCAGCATGACGGGCGCCTCGAAGCCCGGCACCAGCCGCTTGTAACTGTTGGTGGTGGAATTGGCAAAGGCATTGATCGCGTGGGCGTGCTTGAAGATGCCGCCGATGTACCACAGCGCCATCTGGCTGAGGCCACCATACAGGTCACCGGCAAACAGGTTTTCACCGTTCTTGGCCAGCGACTGGTGCACATGCATGCCGCTGCCGTTGTCGCCAATCACCGGCTTGGCCATGAACGAGGCGGTCTTGCCGTTCTCGTGGGCGACGTTGCGGATGACGTACTTCATCACCATCAGCTCGTCGGCCTTTTGCACCAGGGTGTTGAACTTGACCCCGATCTCGCACTGCCCGGCGTTCGCCACCTCGTGGTGGTGCACTTCGACCACCTGGCCCAGGGACTCCAGCACCTTGCACATGTCGGCGCGCAGGTCGCTCAGCGAATCGCAGGGACGCAGCGGCAGATAGCCGCCCTTGACCCGCGGCCGATGGCCGGTGTTGTTGCCGTCGTACTTGTAGCGCGAGCTCCACGCCGCCTCGGTCGAGCCGATCTCGTAGAACACCCGGCCCATGTCGTTCTGCCAGCGTACCGAATCGAAGATGAAGAACTCGGGTTCGGGCCCGAAGTACGCGGTATCGGCGATGCCGGTAGATTTCAGGTAGGCCTCGCCGCGCTTGGCAATCGAGCGGGGGTCGCGGCCGTAGGCCTGCATGGTCGAGGGTTCGAGGACGTCGCAATGCATGACGAGCTGGCGGTGCGCGCCGAATGGATCGAGCTGCGCGGTATCCGGGTCCGGCAGCAACACCATGTCGGATTCGTTGATGCCCTTCCAGCCCGGGATCGACGAGCCATCGAACATCTTGCCGTCCTCGAACGTGGCCTCATCGATCGCGTGCGCCGGAAACGTCAGGTGATGCTGCATGCCAACCATGTCGACGAAACGCATGTCGACGAATTCGATGTCGTGTTCCTGGATCTGGTCGAGGACGGTTTTTGCGGGCATGGATGGGTCTCGGAAGCGGGTGGACCGTGGCATGGGTCAAGACCCGCGCCAGGGCTGGAAACGGCCGGCGCGCGCCGGCCGTTTTGGCCCCCGGTCGGCGCGTGCAAGCCGCCAGTATTGCATCATGCCCAGCGCGGAAAAAGTGGATTTCGCAGCATAAGGAGCTTGGGCGGTAGAAACGTTCGAGGCGAGGGGACCTGGGCGTGGGGACAGTTTTGACCAGCTTCGCTGTTGTGAGGCGCTTCGCCGGTTCGCCGGCCCATGGTGGTTCCATGGGCCAAGAGGCGGCGGGTTGTGGGCCACGCAGAGGGCTCCGCAGCCCGGACGGCTTCTACCGCCCATGTTCCTAGGCAAGCCCCCGATCCGCGTGGCCCGCGCGGCTCACATACCCAGCTTGAATCCGACGTATACCGAGCGTCCGACCGCCGGTTCCAGGCCAGTCTGCCAGACCCGGCTGTAATATTGCCGGTCGCCAAGGTTGCTGATGCCGGCAAGCAGGGTGAGGTCGTGATTGACCTGCCACTCGCTGGAGAGGTCCGCCAGCGTGTATGCCGGGATCTTTGCCGGAACGTAGGTATTGGCCGCCCCGACCGGCAGGTTGGAATCCTGCCAATACTGGGCTGCCGTCGACACCGCCGTGAGGCTGATCTTTACCCGGTTGTCGACGCGCCACGTCACCCCCGCCTTGGCCACGTAACGCGGCGCATAAGCGGGAATCTTGCCAATCTGGGTGGGATTGAGGCTGTCCACGAAGCGTGCGTTCAGCAGGCTGACGCTGACGAAGGTTTCCAGATGCTGGTCCTGGTCCGCCAAGGCCGTGGGCGCGAAGAAGTCGTAGCTGACCTGGCCTTCGAAGCCGCGGCTGCGGGTGTCGCCCGAATTGACCAGGATGACGTCCGTGGCGTTGAGCCGCTGGGTCTCCACGCGGTTCTTGAAATCAATCCAGAACACGCTGGCGTCGTAATACAGCCCGGCCACCGGCGAGCCATGCACGCCAGCTTCCCACGACAGCGACTTGGACGGATCCGGCGCGTGGCCCGGCACCATGTTGGAGAACGGCGAGGCCATGTCGAAGAAACGCAACGGCCGCCAGCCTTGCGACACGTTGAAATAGGTCTCGTTGCCGGTGCCGAAATCGTTGCCGATGCCGAGCCCAAACAAGGGCAGGCTGCGCGCGTCTGCCTCGTGGATCAGCGGCCGCGTCAGGAACGGCGGGCGCACGGTTTCGTCCACCGCCACGCGCTCGTGCTCCAGGCGGACCGAGGGCACGATGTGGATACGGTGGGGCAGGCGGAAGACGTTCTCGGCAAAGATCGAGGTGTAGTTCGACGAGCGCGCCTGGAGCAGCCGCGGCGTGCCGCTGCGGTCGTGGCGGTCGACGTAGAGGTCGGAACTGGTCCACTGCCGGAACGGATCATCACCGTGGAAGGCGACGGCGCCTACGGTGAACGCGTTGCCACGGCCCCACTTCTTGCGCAGCCGGAGATCGACGCCGCCAGTGCGGAACTGCTCGTCCACCAGCGTGGTGCTGGTCGGCGGCGGTGCGCCCAGCGCGCCGCCTGCGCCGCGGCTGGCGAGATCCTGGTAGGCGAACCACATCTTGCCAATCAGCAGCCAGTCGCCGAATTCGTGCTGGTGGCCCAGCACGAGTTGGGTACGATCCACCCAGTCGCGGTTGTATGGGGTCGGCGTGGCCTTCGGATTGGCCTGCCATTGCGGAAAGCTCAGGCGTCCCGGGTCACCCGAATCGGCACGGATCACATGCAGGTCGAGCCAGGAATATTGCCTGTCGTCCGGGCGATACTCCACGTACAGGTCACCCTGGCGCATCTGCGATTGCGCGTTCGGCCGGGTGCCGTCGCTGCGCACGTAACCCGCATTGGCGCTAAACGTCCACGCGCCCTTGCTGCCCTCGACTCGGTTGAACGTCGAGTACAGGCCATGGTTGCCCACCACCTGCTCGGTGCTGGCCGAGAACGGCGCGCCAGGCTTCGGGCGCTTGGACACCAGGTTGATCACCGGCGCGGGCTCGGGGCCATACAACAGGCTGGCACCGCCACGGATCAATTGCACGTCGGCGATACTCTGGATCAGCGGCATCGCATACAGGGTGGGAAAGCCGATCCAGTCGGATTCCAGTGGGATGCCGTCCTGCATGACCAGGACATATTCCGATTCCTGTGGATTGCCGAGGCCGCGGT
>DATNBK010000122.1:0-2108 GCA_035571995.1 Rhodanobacter sp. | reverse complement strand
GTGGTGGATCAGCAGCAGGTGTTCGGTGGCGCGGGTCATCGCCACGTAGAGCAGGCGCGCCTCGTCGGCTTCGCGCTGGCCTTCCTTGGGCAGCGAGCCGAGGCCGGGGATGATCACGAACGGGAACTCCAGGCCCTTGCTGGAATGCATGGTGACCAGCTTGATGCTGTCCTCGACCACGAACAGGGTCTGCTTGCCGGCGTTGTCGGCCAGGCGATTGGGGATGTCGAGTCCTCGCAGTATCTCGTGCAATTTTTCGCCTTCCCACTGGTTGCGGTAGATCACCGCCATGTCCGAATAGGGACGGCCACGCGCGTGCTCGTCGCGCAGCCGGGCGATCAGCACGTCGAGCTGGGCGCGTGCGGTATCGGTGCGCACCAGTTCGGGCACCGCACCGCGGCGGCCGGCGCTTTCCGGCGCGATCAGCGGCACGCCATCGTCGTCATCGCCGCGCGATTTCAGCAGGTCCTGCGCGAACACGCGCGCCACCGAGAGGATTTCCAGGGTGTTGCGGTAGTTGAGCTTGAGGATGGTGGTACGGCCCTGCGCCTGCACGCCCAGGCTCTTCCAGCTGATCTTGCGCCGCTCGGTATTGCCGTAGATGTTCTGCGCGTCGTCGTACAGCACCAGCAGCGAGTTGGTCGTCGGGTCGATCATCTGCACGATCAGCTTGTACCAGTCCGGTTCGAAGTCGTGGCCTTCGTCAACCAGCACGGCGCCGTACTGAAAGCGCGGGATCTGTCCGCGATCGACGCCGTCGATCACCCGCTGCACCATCTGTTCGAAGAAGTCCTTGCTGCCCTGGGCCGGCAGGTCGACGTGGTAGGCCACCAGCATCTTGCGGCACCACTTGTGGAAGTTGTAGACCTGCACCTTCTCGCTCAGGCCGCGCTCGCCGATCAGCTGTTCCAGCCGCGCCGCCAGCGTCTTGTTGTAGCAAAGCACCAGGATGGGCCGGCCCATCTCGCGCGCCAGCTGCATCGCGCGGAAGCCCAGGATCATCGTCTTGCCGGAGCCGGCCACGCCGTGGATGATCCGGTGCTCGCCGCCGATCGAGCGAGCCAGTTGTTCCTGCTGGGCGTCCATCACCTTGATCAGGTCGGGGATTTCCAGCGCTCGCACCGCGTCGTCGGTGGGGCCGAACAGGCCGAACTGGCCGCTGCCGGGCTCCACCCGCAGTTCGGGGAAAAGGTGCCAGCGCACGCGGTCGATCTGCGGCAGGGTCAGCGCCACCGGATACACCTGCGGGAACATCGCCCACAAGCGCTCCTGGAACGCTTCGGCCTTGACCGTTTCGTAAAGCTCGTCGCGGCAGATCACCAGGTGCTCGGGCACGACTTCGCCCAGCGCACCCTCGTCGAACTGCTTGCGGGTGATGTTGGCCAGCACCACGCCCCAGCCCCACGGCATGATCAGCTTGCCGGCATGGCGCGAGCCTTCCGGATGGCGCAGCGCCGGGTCGCGCTCCAGCACCACGCCGATCTCCAGTGCATAGGCGCGCGCCTGCAGCAGCGGGTTGTTCTCCTTCACCAGGCCGCGATCGGTCACCAGGGTGAACTGGGTGCTGTCGGCATGGCGGATGGTGTCGGCCTTCCAGTCCTTCACCTCCAGCACCAGCAGGCCGCGGCGCGGGTGGAACACCACGAAGTCAGGATGCCGCTGCCGCACGCCGACGGGCACGTCGTACCACAGCAGGTAATCGTCCTCGAGCTTCTGCTCCAGCCGCTCGGAGACACGTTTCTCGCCGCCGGTCATCCGTGGCAGGCAGCTGTTGCGGGTGGGAATGAGTGTCGCCACGGAAACCCCTGACTGGTGCTTGCCGGGTGACGTTAGCCGATGCAGCGTGCCTGTCAATGCCGGTCCGACGGCGCTATGTCCAGCGCTGCAGCTGCTCCGGCGGGATATCCATGCGTCGACAGGCGCGGCTGGCGATGCCGTCCTTCAGCGCCGCGCGGAACATCGGTGCTATCGACCACAGTGCATGCGCCGCCAGACTTGCCCGGCGCTGCTGGCGCGGCGTGCGGCCCAGCAGCGTGAGCGCCCAGTCCGGCAACAGGGCGCTGCCGGCCAACAGAAACAGGTCGCGTGACAACCCGGCCGCCGGCACC
>DATNBK010000121.1:0-22749 GCA_035571995.1 Rhodanobacter sp. | reverse complement strand
CCGCCACTGCCGCAGGCCCTCGACCTGGACGAAGGTGGCAAACGATTCATTGAACGTGGTGTCGCCCGGCACATAGATCAATTGATGCGCGAGCTCATGGAAGATCGTGCCAGTCAACTGCGCGTCGTCGCCCCGCAGCATGCTGGAGAGGATGGGGTCGGCAAACCAACCCAGGGTCGAATAGGCCGTCACCCCGCCGACCCAGACATCGTCGCCTTGCGCCCGCAATCGCGCCGCATCGGCTTGTGCCGCGGCCTCTTTGAACCAACCCCGGTAGGCCACGCAACCGGCAATCGGGAAGCATTGCGGGAGCGCATCCACCGAATACGGCTTGGTGGCAAACACATTCCACACCACGTAGGGGCGATGCAGGTCCACATAGGTGGTGTAACTGCGATTGTCCGGCAAGCCGAGTTCGGCGCTGGCAAAGTGCCGCGCGCGCAGGGCCAGCTGCAGGCGACGGGACACGACGGGCGAAACCGCGGGATCAGCAACCACCGCCTCGATCCCGCGCCGATGCAAGACCAGGTCGGCCTGCCCGCGCACCGCCTGGCCATAGTAGTGCAGGCTGCCACAAGCACTCAGCGACAGGGCTGCCGCCGTAGCCGCAACAAGCCCCAAGCCAATGCGCCTCGATCTGGTCAATTCAGGCAACAGCGCATGGCTTGCGAACCGGCGTCAGGGGTTGCGCGAACGATGGCGCCCGGCATCAGTGTGATGACCTCCGTTCCGGCGTGGGCTCATCGATCCGCGATCGGAGCCACGACGACCGGGACCAGCTTCCCCGCGGCCTGGCCGGCTGGAACCACTGCGCCACCCGCCCCCGGCACGCGGTCTGTTGTCGAACTGACGGCGATCTTGCGACGGTACGTAGCGGCGATACCGCGGCGGTGGCGGTGCGTAACGGCGGTAACGCGGGCGGTCGTACCAGACCGCACCAACACCCACGCTCACCCCCGGCGCATAACAACACCCGTAGCCATAGCCCGAGCCGTAGTAATACGGCGCGTAGCCGGACCCCAGGTAATAGCCACCGTCATACGCCCGCGACTGGCCGTAGTAGGCACCGCCCTGATATCCGGTCTGGCGCACATAACCGTAGTCGGGACCCAGGTAGCAGCCCGACAACATCAGCGTCGTGGCAACCAAGCCCAGGCCGGCAAGCAGACGCAGCATGTGGCACCTCCCGTCACGACAACGGGATTCAAGTTATAGCCTGACGCTTGAACCGCCAATGACCACGGCCGGTTGCGCCGCAGATCAGTCGCCGCGCTTGCCCACGTCGCTGCGCGGCGCGTCGACGGCAGGCGTGGTGCTGGCCGGGGCCTGATCCGGGACGGCGGCACCCGCCGCATTGGGCGCAGGAGTTGCCATGGCATCGCCGGCGCCCGGCCATCCCGGGGTCTGGCGCGCGCGATCCTGCTTGACGTCGAGCAAGGCCTGGATATGTGCCAGCGCCTCCTCGGGACTGATGTGCTGGACCGGGGCATCCCGCCCCTGGTTGCCCACTGCTGGAGCGCTGGCCGGAGCTTTCGGCTTTACCGCGGCTTTGTCCGGCTTCTTGGCAACGACTTTCTTCGCGACTGGCTTCGCCACCGCCTTCTTGGCGACTGGCTTCTTCGCGACTGGCTTCTTGGCTGCTGGTTTCTTCGCGACCGGCTTTTTGACTGCCGGCTTCTTCGCGACGGACTTGGCAACGGCCTTCTTCGCGGCTGGCTTTTTCGCGACGGCCTTCTTGGCGAGCGGCTTCTTTACGACAGCCTTCTTCGCTACGACCTTCTTGGCGACTGGCTTCTTGGCCGTTGCCTTCCTGGTGACGGCTTTTTTCTTGGCCACGGCCTTCCTGGCTGCCGGTTTTTTCGCCACTGGCTTCTTGGCTAGGGCCTTCTTGGCGGTTGGCTTCTTGGCCGCGGCCTTCTTTGCGGCTGGCCGCTTCGCCGCCGGTTTCCTGCTTGCAGATTTGCCTGGCTTGGCCGCAGCAGCCTTCACTGCGGATCGCTTTGGTTGATTTTTTCCGGCACCAACGGGTTGTTTTGCCGCGGACTTCTTCGCAGCTGACTTGCGAGTCGTGGCCATGCGCTTTCTCTCCTGGGCGGGTACTTCGATCCGTGACCAGTATGCACTTAGGTCCACCGCCGCAGCAATCGCCGACACGCGCAGGCGTGCCGCCGCCCCGTGCAGCACCGCAAATCAGAATGATGGATGGGTGAGGGTTTGCAGGAAATACGGCAGCACGCGCGGCTCGACCAGCACGGTCACCACGACGCCATAGGCTGCGCCCCAAAGGTGCGCGCTGTGGTTGACGGAATCACCCCCACGCCGGTCCATGTAGATCGAATAGGCGGTGTACGCCACCGCGTAGACAATGGCCGGCAGAGGCACGATCAGCACGATGATCATTTGCCACGGCGCCAGCAGGATGAAGGCAAACAACACCGCGGACACCGCCCCCGACGCGCCCAGGCTTCGGTATTGCATGTTGTCGCGGTTTTTCCAGTAGCTGGGCAGGATGGAAACCAGCAAGCCGCCGATATAGAACAGTGCGAAGCCAAACGGACCGAGGCGCTCGCCGAAAAAGTTCTCCATGATGCGGCCGAAGAAATACAAGGTCACCATGTTGAACAGCAGGTGGCCGAAATCGGCGTGCACCAGGCCATAGGTGACCAGCCGGTGGTACTCGTGCTTGCGGCTGATGGCTGGCGACCAGAGGATCAAGTCATCCAGCAAGCGATGGTTCCTGAGCGCCATGAACGAGACGACGCAGGTAATGGCGATGATGATCAGGGTGACCGGCAAAGGAATCTCCGCTAGGCTGGTTGGCAACGCGGCATCTTGGCGCCAACGCGCTGCCTTGTCGACTTCATGGGCCGCCACGCGACCTGTGTCTGCACCCCATCACGGTCAATCCATCCACGTCCGCAGCCGATGCCTGCGGCGAAGCCCTGAAGCAGCCCCACCATGCCCGCCTTTCGTTACCTGCACCTGGATGTCTTCGCGGCGAGTCCCGGCGGCGGCAACCATCTCGGCGTGGTAGTGGACGCCGGGGGATGGAGCGACGCGGCCATGCAAGGTTTCGCGCGCTGGACCAACCTGGTGGAAACGGTATTCCTCGCCCCGGCGGGCGTCGCCACCGCAAGCTACCGCGTGCGCATGTTTACGCCGCAGCGCGAGATTGCCTTTGCCGGACATCCTAGTGTCGGCAGCGCCCACGCGGCGCTGTATTGCGGCCTGGCCCAGGCGCGCGACGGGCTGCTGTGGCAGGAGTGCCTGGCCGGCGTACTTCCGATCCGGATCGAGGGCGACGGCGCTTCACGCGAGCTGCTGCTGCGTGCGCCTCCCGCGCGCGTGTTGGACACCGGCCATGACGCGCATGCCTTGCTGCCGATGGCACTGGCCGGCGTGCCAAGCGGGAACCTGCCGCCGGCCCTGGTCGAAGGCGGCCGGCGCTGGTGGTTGGCCGAGGTTGCCGATGCCGCCAGCCTGCGCAGCTGGCAGCCCGACCACGGCGCGATCAAGGCGCTGGCCGAAGCCAGCTCGTGCATGGGACTGTGTGCCTTTGCCCGCGTCCCGAAAAAGTCCGAGACCGCCAGCGGGAAACCCGTCCACCAGTTGGTGGTGCGCGCCCTTGCCGCGGGCGCCGGCATCGTCGAGGATCCCGCTTCAGGCGCGGCCAACGGACTGCTTGCCGCGTACCTGGCCCAGGCCGAGCCCGACGGCGAGCTGGCACGAGGCTACGTGGTCAGCCAAGGCCGCGAAATCGGCCACGATGCACGCCTGCGGGTAAGCATCGAGACGGACGCCATCTGGGTCGGCGGAACGTGCCGGACCGTCATCGATGGCAGCCTCGAGTGGGCGCCGGAATAGCCCGGACGGCGTGCCGGATCGGTTGCCGTCTCCGGGTGCCCACCCTTGGCCTGCTCAATCGAACGCCCCGACGAAACTGTCGGGCGCGTAGTTCTCGAACTTGGTGTACTGGCCCAGGAAGGTCAGCTTGCACATGCCGGTCGGGCCATTGCGCTGCTTGCCGATGATGATCTCGGCCATGCCCTTGTCCTGGGTGTCCTTGTTGTAGTACTCGTCGCGGTAGATGAACATGATCACGTCGGCGTCCTGCTCGATGGCGCCGGATTCGCGCAGGTCGGACATCATTGGCCGCTTGTCCGCGCGCTGCTCGAGCGAGCGGTTCAGCTGCGACAGCGCCACCACCGGGACATTCAGCTCCTTGGCCAGCCCCTTCAGCGAGCGCGAGATCTCGGAAATCTCCGTGGCACGGTTCTCCTGGCTGCCGGGAACCTGCATCAACTGCAGGTAGTCGATCACGATCAAGCCCAGGCCGCCGTTCTGGCGGTGCAGCCGGCGCGCGCGCGAGCGCAACTCCACCGGGGACAGGCTCGGCGTGTCGTCGATGAAGATCTTGGCCTCGGAGAGGATCGAGATGGCATTGGAGACGCGCGGCCAGTCCTCCTCTTCCAGGTCGCCGTTGCGCAGACGCTGCTGGTGGATACGGCCCACCGAAGAGATCAGGCGGAAGGCCAGCTGCGACGAGGACATTTCCATCGAGAACACGGCCACCGGCTTCTTGTTGCGCAAGGCCGCGGTCTCGGCCACGTTCAGCGCAAACGCGGTCTTGCCCATGGATGGACGGGCGGCGACGATGATCAGGTCGGAGGGTTGCAGGCCCGAGGTGAATTCGTCCAGGTCGGCGAAGCCCGTGGAAATGCCGGTGAGCTGGCCGCGATTCTCGTAGCGCTCGCTGAGCAGGCGGAACGCATCCTTGACCGCCTCGCGCATGGACACCGAGTCTTGCTTGCCGCGCGCGCCAGATTCGGCAATGTGGAACACGCGCTGCTCGGCGTTTTCCAGCACCTCCTGCACGCTCTGCCCTTCCGGCCGATAGCCGTCCTCGGTGATCGAGGTGCCAGCGTCGATCAACTGGCGCAGCACCGATTTCTCGCGCACGATGCCGGCGTAGGCGGTGATGTTTGCCGCGCTGGGGGTGTTGTTGGCCAGCTCGATGAGGTAGGCCGCGCCCCCGGCCATGTCGGCCAGGCCGCCGCTCTCGAACCAGTCGCCAAGCGTGACCGCATCGCAAGGCATGCCCTTGTTCGCCAGCTCGTTGATGGCGCGCCAGATCAGGCGATGGTCCTTGCGGTAGAAATCCTGCTCGGCCAGGCGGTCGGCCACCCGGTCGAGCGCGTCCGGCGCCAGCATCAACCCGCCCAGCACCGCCTGCTCGGCCTCGATCGAATGTGGCGGTACGCGCAGCGCCTCGATGGCAGCAGCGGCAGGCTGGCGTTCGGATGCAAACGACGGCATCGCATGACCTCACGGGAAAACGGAAGGCAGACGGACAACACGCAGGGCCCGTGCCCGACAGTCATGATACGCGGCGCGGTCTCATCCGCCGAGACAACAAACCTGTGGGAATCCTGTGATTCCCTGTGGATAAGCTGTGTATGCACGAGGGCATGATTGATCCCGACTTGTGGTCCGCGCGTGCAAGCAAAAAACCTGCGGCGCAAAGACTCCGGGCATGCGAAAACGGATGCCCAGGGCATCCGTTTCCAGTACCGCAAAAATCGGGCGCACCGCGCCCGTATGCTCAGTTGTCGCTGACGATGATGACCTTCACCGAGGCGTGCACATCGGCATGCAGGCTCAAGGCCACGTCGTACTCCCCGAGGTTGCGCAGCGGACCTTCGCTCAGGATCACTTCGCCCTTGGCCGTCGGATGGCCGGCCTCGGTCAAGGCCGCGGCAATATCGCGCGGGCTGACCGAACCGAACAACTTGCCCTCGGCGCTGGAATGCGCGGAGATGGTGACCGCGACGTCGGCAAGCCGGGCCTGGCGGGCTTGCGCCTCGGCAAGGGAGGTGTTGGCCTTGGCCTCGTACTCGGCACGGCGTTCCTCGAACGCGGCCAGGTTGGCGGCATTGGCGCGCACGGCCTTGCCCTGCGGCAGGAGGTAATTGCGGCCGTAGCCGGGCTTGACGTTGACCTTGTCGCCCAGGGTGCCGAGGTTGCGCACCTTCTGCAGAAGAATGAGTTCCATGATCTTTCCTTTTCGTTAGCGCCGATCGGGTCGACGCAACCTGGTAAAGGGTTGTCCGAAGAGCGGGAATGGTCGATGGGGCAGCGCCTGGCTGGTTCCCCACCGACCCTTCCCATCGATGTCACACGTTGTGGTTGTCGGTATACGGCAACAGGGAAAGGAAACGCGCGCGCTTGATTGCCGTGGCGAGCTGCCGCTGGTAGCGCGCCTTGGTGCCGGTGATGCGGCTGGGTACGATCTTGCCGTTCTCACTGACGTACTGGCGCAGCGTGTTGAGATCCTTGTAGTCGATCTCCTTGACGCCCTCGGCGGTGAAACGGCAAAACTTGCGGCGGCGGAAAAATTTGGACATGGTCTGGGCTCCCGTTCAGGCGTCAATCATCGTTGTCGACATCGTGGCCGTCATCATCGTCATGGCGGTGGCGGGACGACTTGACGTCATCCTTTTCCTTGCTGCGCATGATGAACGAGGGCTCGGTGTCGCTGGCCACGTCGGAGGCGTCGCGACGGATGATCAGGTGCCGCAGCACCGCGTCGTTGAAACGGAATCCGGACTCCAGCTCGACAAGCGCCGTCTGGCTGGCCTCGATGTTGAGGAGCACGTAATGGGCCTTGGCGAGGTTGGCGATGGGGTACGCCAGCTGGCGCCGGCCCCAATCCTCCAGGCGATATACCTTGCCGCCGTCGGTCTCGATCAAGGCCTTGTAGCGCTCGATCATTGCCGGGACCTGTTCGCTCTGGTCCGGATGGACCATGAACACGACTTCGTAATGACGCAGGGTCATCTCGGGACTTGCTCCTTGTGGATGCGGCCATACGGCCTGGCAGCCTCCCGTCAATGCGGTGAGGCAAGTTGTTCTGCCGCCACAAATCGCGCGGGCAGACTGACTATGGTACTTGCGCGGCTGGGGCACACGCAAGGGCGCCCTATGCGTGGGCAGCCAAGGCCGGGCCTAGGAAACGGTAAAGCTCTCGCCGCAACCGCAGGCGCCAGTTGCGTTCGGGTTGTGGAACACGAAGCTGGAGCTCAGCCCCTGGCGCTGGAAGTCGATCACCGTGCCGTCGACCAGGCTGGCGTTGGCCGCGCTTACCACCAGGGGCACGCCGTCGACCTGCACCAGGAGATCGCCCGCATCCAGCTCCTGGGCCAGGTCGACCACATACGAAAATCCCGAACAGCCCGTGCGCTTGACGCCAAAGCGGACGCCCGCGGCAGCCGGGGCCTCGCCAAGGAAGTGCCGCATGCGTTCACCAGCGGCGGGCGTAATGGTGATGTTCATGGCATGGACCTGCTGGGTGGCGGGTACCGCGCGGGTCGCGGCAGGTGCGGCGACTACATTATCA
Organism: Rhodanobacter sp.; assembly: GCA_035571995.1. Lineage (GTDB taxonomy): Bacteria > Pseudomonadota > Gammaproteobacteria > Xanthomonadales > Rhodanobacteraceae > Rhodanobacter. The sequence goes on along the minus strand of DATNBK010000121.1, from coordinate 15,353 downwards.
TGCGCGCTGGCGCAGCTGCGCAGTACCCGCGCGCGCCCCGGATCATCCCTGGAGTGGCAAACCCATGCTGGAACCCAAGCCGGCGACATGCAGCGTGAAGCAAATCCTGGCCGGCGCGCTGCCGGTCGGTAGTGCCGTGGGCGTGCGTGGCTGGGTGCGGACCCGGCGCGACTCCAAGGCTGGCCTGTCCTTCGTCAACCTGTACGACGGCTCGTGTTTCGACCCGATCCAGGTCGTAGCGGCCGACACCCTGGACAACTACGCCAGCGAAGTGAAACACCTCACTGCTGGCGCCAGCATCATCGTCCACGGCACGCTCGTCGCCTCCCAGGGCAAAGGCCAGCGCGTGGAAATCCAGGCGGACCAGATCATCGTGGTTGGCTTGGTCGACGATCCCGAGAGCTACCCGATCCAGCCCAAGCAGCACTCCATGGAATTCCTGCGCGAGGTTGCGCACCTGCGCCCGCGCACCAACCTGTTCGGCGCCATCACCCGGGTACGCCATTGCATGATGATGGCCATCCACCGCCACCTGACCGCGCAGGGCTTCTTCTGGGTCAACACCCCGATCATCACCACCTCCGACGCGGAGGGCGCGGGCGACATGTTCCGGCTCTCCACCCTGGACTTGGCCAACCTGCCGCGCGACGCCGCAGGCAGGATCGACTTCCGCCAGGATTTCTTTGGCCGCGAGGCGTTCCTCACCGTTTCCGGGCAGCTCAACGTCGAAGCCTACGCGCTGGCCATGAGCAAGGTGTACACCTTTGGCCCCACTTTCCGCGCCGAGAACTCGAACACGGCCCGGCACCTGGCAGAATTCTGGATGGTCGAGCCGGAAATCGCCTTTGCCGATCTCAACGACAATGCCGACTACGCCGAAGCATTCCTGAAGGCGATCTTCCGCGCCGTGCTGGATGAACAGGCCGATGACATGGCGTTCTTTGCGGAACGCGTGTGCCCGGATGCGGTCACACGCCTGGAGGCGTTCATCAGCCAGCCGTTTGCCCGCATCGAATACACCGAGGCAATCGACATCCTGCAGCGTTCGGGCCAGCACTTCGAATACCCGGTGACGTGGGGCATCGACCTGCAGACCGAGCACGAGCGCTACCTGACCGAGAAACACGTGGGCCGCCCAGTGGTGGTCATGGACTATCCAGAGGCGATCAAGGCGTTCTACATGCGCTTGAATGACGACGGCAAAACCGTGGCGGCAATGGACGTGCTGGCGCCCGGCATCGGCGAGATCATCGGCGGCAGCCAGCGCGAAGAGCGCCTCGACCATCTCGACCAGCGCATGCAGCAGTTTGGCCTCGACCCCGCCACCTATGGCTGGTACCGCGACTTGCGACGCTACGGCACGGTCCCGCACTCCGGCTTCGGGCTGGGCTTCGAGCGCTTGCTGGCCTACATCTGTGGCTTGGCCAACATCCGCGACGCCATTCCCTATCCACGCGCTGCCGGCAGCGCCGAATTTTGAGGTTCGCACGCTCCATGTTTTGCCGTAGTGCCCGACTTGCCGCCCCCGCCGCCCTGGCTGCCGCGCTGGCCGTGCTGGCTGGCTGCCATGCGGCCAAGGTACTCATCCCGCCAAACCTGCGGCCCGCAGAAAGCACCGGGGACGCGCGCAAGGCGGCAATGGACACCCTGCAGCAAGCCACGCCTTGCTGCAGCAACCTGGCCGACTTCTCCTACCGCACCATGCTGCCCTGGCAGCCCAAGCGCTTCACCCTGGGCCCGGGCAGCATGGTGGCCAACCTCGACGGCACGCACAGTTATTTCCTCGCGTTCCGCCTGCCCACCGCGAGCAAGCTGCCTTACCGCATCGCCTTGAAATCCGAATTGAACGGGCGCTGGCTGCATTCCAGCTACCTGTTCGCGCCCTCCGTGATCGTGCTGGACTCGGGCTTCCAGCCGTTGCTCAAGCAGGACATCCCGTTGTGCGAACACATGGGCTGGAGCAGTGACACCACCGGCGCCTTCGGCAGCCTGGAGGTGACCCAGCCGCAGGCCCGCTACCTCCTGGTCTACAGCTCGGCGACGCAGCAAGCCGGCAAGACCTATTGGGAACAGTCGCCCGCGGCGTTCTCCAACACGGCGACCTTGCAGATGAACTCGGCCGGCAGCTTCAACGTTCCGCATGGGCCAGACGGCACGATATGGGTCGGCCTCATGGACAAGACCTATGCTGACGCGTTGGACAGCGCCATCTGCAAGAAGGCCACCACGGGTGACGGCGTGATCAAGACCCTGCGCGGCGCCATGCCGGCCGTGCCGTGGATCGGTCGTCCCGCGCCCGGTACGGCGCACCCCAACACCGGCCGCACCGGCGGTGCGGTGACGCCATGATCGCGCTTTACCTGGGCCTGCTGTTCGCCGGCCTCATCCTGTTCGCGGCCTCCTTCATCGCCCAATGGTGCATCGCCCAGCGCATGCGCAAGGCCCATCCGCGCCAGTGGGAAATCATCGCCACGCCGGACGAGGGACCGGCCTCGGGCTTCAAGACCTGGATCCGCCTGCAGCGCGCCTTGCAATCGCCGGTCTTGCCCGCGCTGGAGGATGCCCGCATCACGAATTGGCGGCGCGTATGGCGCTTTGCACCAGGCCTGGGCTGGCTGTGCTGGCTTGCCGCGGTGGGCATGCGCCTGCTTTTGCACTGAGCACGCCATGGCTGCCACCAGGCAGTCGCCGCACTTGGGACCTGCCCGCAAGATGCACGCAAGCGTCGCCGGATTTAAACTTGCGCCCGCCCTGTCGATTCACGGCAACCTCCGTGTCGGCGCCAGCACCCTACATACAGCTCGACCTCGACCTCGCCCTCGTCCGCGTCGACGCCGGCATACGTCACTGCACGCATGGAAACCATATTGAACAGCCCACTGCAAGACCTGCTCGACAACAACCGGCGCTGGTCCGCCGACCTCACCCGGGAAGACCCGCAATTCTTTTCCGAATTGGCCAAGCAACAGGCGCCGAAGTACCTGTGGATCGGTTGCTCGGACTCGCGCGTGCCAGCCAACCAATTGCTGGGACTAGCGCCAGGCGAGGTCTTCGTGCACCGGAACATTTCCAACCTGGTGCTGCATTCGGACATGAACTGCCTTTCCGTGCTGCAGTTCGCAATCGAGGTGTTGAAGGTGGAGCACGTCCTGATCGTGGGCCACTATGGCTGCGGCGGCGTCAAGGCAGCCCTGGACGGCGAGCGCCTGGGGTTGATCGACAACTGGCTGCGCTACATTGGCGACACGCTGGAAAAGCACCAGGCGCAAATGGACGAGGTCCCGGCCAGCCAGCGCCATGCCCGCCTGTGCGAGCTCAACGTGATCGAGCAGGTCGCCAACGCCTGCCACACCACGGTGGTGCGCGAGGCCTGGGATCGTGGCCAGGAGCTGACCGTGCACGGCTGGTGCTATGGCCTGGAGGACGGCCACATACACGACCTGGGCACCGACGTCAACCGCTTCGACGCGCTCGAAGCCAGCTATGAGCACGCCTTGCAGCGGCTCGTACCGCGAGCCTAGGAGCGCTCAGCCGCGCCGGGCGTCGTCGACGCACAACCGCAGGAGCTGGCCGATAAGCTGCTGCACGGGCTTTGCACGCTCGGGCAGGAACTCGAAACTCGCCTCGTCCATGTAGGTTTCCTGCACCAGCTCCAGTTGCACCGCATCGATCGCGTGCCCGGGACGGCCGTAGTGGCGGGTGATGTAGCCGCCCTTGAAACGCCCGTTCGACACATGGCTGAAAACGTCCTGCCGTTGGAGGCATTCTCCCAGGCGCCCCTGCAGGCGGGGATGGCAGCTCGCGCCGCCGGCAGTCCCCAGGTTGAAGTCGGGGAGTCGGCCGGAAAACAGCACCGGCACATGACCACGGATCGAATGGCCGTCCCAGAGCACGGCCTGCCCGTGGGCCGCCAGCAAGCGGTCAAGCTCAAGCTCGATGGCCTGGTGGTAGGGTCGCCAATAGGACTCGATGCGCTGCTGGACCTCCGCGGCATCCGGCTCCTGGCCTGGCGCGTACAGCGCTTGGCCATCGAAACCCATGGTCGGGACCAAGCCGGTTTCCTGCCGCCCCGGATACAGCGGCTCGCCGTCCGCGGGCCGGTTCAGGTCGATCACGTAACGTGACAGCTTCGCCGTCAACACGCTGGCACCGAGCTCCTCGGCCATGGGCGCATACAACCGCGCCACATGCCAGTCGGTATCCACGGAACGCCGCGCACGAGGCACCATGCGCGCCGCGAGCCCTTCAGGAATCACGCTGCTGTCGTGCGGCAGGCTGATCAGGAGCGGCACGTGCCCACGGTGCAAGGTATAAGTGTCCATGCCCCGGGATTGTAGTTGCTCGCCACGCCGCGTGGCGCGGCACAGGGGATGTGGGTACCGCCGCCGCGGGTTCTATGCCGCCGGGAATTGGGGCATGATCGGGCCATACGTTTTCGCGACGCACGGCGCGGATCGCAGGCAGCTGACGATCGACATGTTGACCAGAATCGCCCTCACGCTCTTGGTGCTGTCGGCACTCGTCCACCCCACCGCGGGGAGTGCGCAGGTCTTCGATGGTGCGGCACGCGACCTGCTGCGCAACATGCAGAAGCAGCCCACCGACCTCGCGCGTTACGTCTACCTGGCGCAGGCCATGCCGGGCTTGTCCACGCGGAACCGGCAACTGGCGGCGCAATACCTTTCCTTCTCGCAGTGCGAACTGGGCATCTATACGCAGGCCGTGCTCAGCTTTCCCCTGGTGATCACGCCACCCGCCGGCCTGGAATTGCCTGCCCCGCAGCAATGGCGTGGAGCGCCCGCCGCGGCCAGCATCGCCGCCCTGGCCGCGGATCTGCGCATCATCATGATCAACGAGGCGCATCACGATGCACACACCCGGCAGCTCACCCTGGAGCTGCTGCCGCGGCTGCGCGCGCTCGGTTTCAATTACTTCGCCGCCGAGGCCCTGCTGCCCGCGGACGCGGATTTGAACAAGCGCGGCTATCCGCTCGAGAGCAGCGGTACCGAATACCTGCGCGAGCCGCTTTACGGCGACATCGTGCGTACCGCGCTGCGCCTCGGCTACCACGTGATCGCCTACGACACGGCCAGCCCAGGCCAGGGGCGCGAGCGCGAACAAGCCCGCAACCTGTATCGCCAGACCCTGGCCCGCGACCCGTCCGCGCGACTGTTCGTGCACGCGGGATACGCGCACATCGACAAGGCTCCGGACCGCCTGGACGACATGCAGCCTATGGGCGAGATCCTGCAGAAGTTGAGCGGACAGCAGCCGCTGTCGATCGACCAGACCGCCTTCCTCGAGGTCGGCCTGGACCAGGGCGACGCCTATCATCGGCTGGCCGCGGCGTTCCCGGCGGCCGGCCCGCAAGTGTTGCTGGCCCGCAGCGACGGCAAGCCGTGGAGCGCGCAGCCGAAGCTGTACGACGTCAGCGTCATCCTGCCGCCGGTGCTGAGCATGGCAGCCTTCGGCGTGGCCGCCGAAGGCGCCGCGGAACCACGCACCGGCAACGCCGACGGCTCGCCGCGACCGACCCAGGTCGTCGCGGCGGGCAGCTTCATGCAACGTCCGGCATGGCTGAGCCTGGATGGCCAGCGGCACCCGATCCCTATCAGCACCGCGCTATGCCAGGGAGTCGCGCCGTGCGTGGTGGAAGCGCGATACGCCAACGAAGCCGACGATGCCGTCGCCGCCGACCGTTACGCCTTCCTGGTGGCACCGGCAAGCAGCACCCTGTACCTGCGCCCTGGCACCTACAGCCTGCACGCCGCGAACATGTTTGGCCGCACGCTCTCCAACCAGGCCTTGCAGGTGCCGCCGGATTGAAGCCGGTGTTCCCAGCCGTCCACTCGGGCAACCAGCGCTGTCCACGACGCCACCGCCGGCAGCATCGACCAGCAATCGATGCAGCGACGACGTCGTGCCGGGTGCAGGCTTTCGGCTCGCGGGGCGAATTGCTAACCTCCGGGTCGAGCCTGACCGGATTGCCATGCATCAGCCGCCATCACCATTGCCGGGTTTCCGGCCAACGCCTGCGTCCCTGCTGCGCCTGCTGCCGGTGCTGGCACTAGGCATCCTGTTCGCGGGTTGTGCCAGCGGTCCGACGCGGCGCGCGCCCGCCGGCGCGCCGCCACCGTCGTCGCTGGCCAAGCTGCCGCCGCGGGCGCCGTCCTCTGCCAGCGCCGGTACCGCCAACGACATCCTGTTCCGGGCAATCGGCCTGGTCGGCACGCCCTACCGCTGGGGCGGCAATACACCCGACAGTGGCTTCGACTGCAGCGGCCTGGTCGACTACATCTACCGTACCGAGGCGGCAATCAAGCTGCCGCGCACCTCACGCGCCATGGCCGCGGTGGACGGCGAAAAGATCCGCCGCATGGCGCAACTGGCGAGCGGTGACCTGGTGTTCTTCGCCATTGGCGGTGCCATCAGCCACGTCGGCGTGTATGTCGGCAAAGGCCGTTTCGTGCACGCTCCGGACAGCGGCGGGACCGTGCGCCTGGACAATCTGGATGGGCCCTACTGGCGCAGCCATTTCGCCTACGGCAAGCGCCTGCTGAACTGAGCTGCCGCAGCCGCCAGTGAATTGCCCCCGCCGGTCCACTGACAGCTGATCCGCCCTGCCGTCACGCCCGCTCCTCAGCCGCGTTCAGTGCGCCGCCGCATCCGGGGCATGCGCATGGCCGTGCGCGAGTTCCTCGGGCGTGGCATCGCGCATGGCGCCAAGGCTCACCTCAAAATGCAAGGTCTTGCCGGCCATGGGATGGTTCATGTCCAGGTCCACCGTGCTCATGCCGACCTTGTGGACCGTCGCCACGCGGCGCCCCCCGTCCTTCAGCGTCAGCACCGTAGTCATTCCGGGTTTCAGCCGGTCCGCGGCAGGCACGTACTTCTTCGACAGGCGCTGGATCTGGCCTTCCTGGCGCTCGCCGTAGCCATCCTCGGGAGCGACATCCACGCTCAGGGTATCGCCCGTCTCATGCCCCTCGATCGCGGTTTCCAGCCCGGAGATGAGCTGTCCATGGCCGAGCAGGACCCAAAGCTCCTGGCCTCGATCATGCGAACTCTCCACCTGCTCGCCATCGATGCTGAGCGTGTAATGAAGCGCAATGACCTTGTCCTTGCCTGCCTGCATGATGGGCCCCATTGGCGAAAAGCAGCCGCGAAGTCTAGCAGCAGATCACCCAGGCGTCGCAGCCGAATCCACCGTTTCACCGCCAAGGCTGGCGCCGTGCGCCTCGGGACCCAGCCAGGCCAGCAAGGCCAGCACGACCGCCACGGTGCCGATCCATAGCGACATGGAGAACGCGAAATCGCCACCATGCCAATCGGCAATCCAGGTCTGCGCCGTGGCCGTGATCGCCGCCAGCAGGTTGCCGATCTGGTAGGCAAAGCCGGGCAGCGTGCCGCGCACCGGCCCGGGCGAGAGTTCGTTCAAGTGGGTCGGCACCACGCCCCATGCACCTTGCACCATCACCTGGATCAGGAACGCGCCCAGGCCGAGCAGCAGCAGGGAACCGCCATACATCCACAAGGGGATCACCGGTATCGCCAACAGCGTGGCGATGATGATGGCCTTGCGCCGACCGATGCTTTGCGACAGCGAGCCAAAAAACAGGCCACCAGCCAGCGCCCCGAGATTGAGCAGCGCGGCCAGCATGAAGGCCGTGCCGGAGCCGGCGGCAATGTGCAGGTCGGTTTGCAGGAACGTCGGGTACATGTCCTGCGAGCCGTGGCTGAACATGTTGAACGCCGCCATCAGCAGCATCAGGTACATGGCCAGCTTCCAATGCCCCCGCATGGTCTGGCGCAGGCTTTGCCGCGGCTGCCGCTGCTGTGCCTGCCAGGCCGCCGATTCCGGCACCTTGCTGCGGATATACAGCACCAGCAGCGCAGGCAGCGCGCCGACAATGAACAGGCCGCGCCAGCCAACGTGGTCGACCAGCAGCCAGTTCACCAGCGCGGCAAGGAAGAATCCGCAGGGATAGCCACTTTGCAGCAAGCCGGAAACGATGCCGCGCGAACGCGCCGGGATCGACTCCATGGCAAGCGAGGCGCCAATGCCCCACTCGCCGCCCATGGCGATGCCGAACAGGAAGCGCAACACCAGCAGCGCGGTGAGCGAGGGGGCAAACGCCGTCGCGACTTCGAAAATCGAAAACAGCACCACGTCGAGCATCAGGATCGGGCGCCGGCCAAAACGGTCGGCCAGCCGTCCAAACAACAAGGCACCGAGCGGGCGTGCGGCCAGGGTCAGGAACAAGGCAAAGGTCACCTCGACCTTCTCGACCTGGAACTCCTGCGCGATCGCGACGATGACGAAGGTCAGCAGGAAGTAGTCGAAGGCGTCGAGCATCCAGCCCAGGAAACTCGCCGCCACGGTGTGGCGTTGCACGTGGTCGAGTTCGCGCAGCGGCGAAAACATCCGCATGGGTCATGTCCGGGGGGAAATCCCCGCGAAAACTACCACACTGGCCGGACCATCGCCGCCCTCGGCGCGGCACCCGGCCCGCGGTGGCATGATGGACGCCACCGGGATCGTACCGCGCACAGGGACGCACCATGCATTTGCTGGATCCGGCGGCACGCGACGCCATCGCCGCGCACTATGCGCAGCGGCGTCATCGCATCTACGCACGCTGGAAACTCAAGACCGATCCAGCCTATGCGGCCACGGCCGCCCTGCTCAAGGATTCGACCTTGCCGTTGCTGGACGTCGGCTGCGGCATTGGCCTGCTTGGGCAGTACCTGCACGCCAGTGGCGCCCGCATACGCTACAAGGGCGTGGACCACGACGGTTTCAAGATCGGGATCGCGCAGGCGGCAGCGCGCCATGCGGGGCTCGAACAGGAGCTGGATCTGCGTTGCGCCGACGCCGCCACCCTGCCCCCGGTCAGCGGCCACGTGGTCTTGCTGGACATCCTGCATTACCTGCCGGCCGCCCGCCACCGCGAGCTCTTGCAGGTCGCCATCGGACACCTGGCGCCGGACGGACTGCTGGTGATCCGCAACGTGCTGCGCGAGGCCAACTGGCGGTTCCACGCCACCCGGGTCGAGGAGTTCTTCCTGCGCTACAGCGGCTGGATCCCGGGCGGCGCGCAGTACTATCCAAGCGCCGCCGAACTGCGCGAACCGGCGGAAGCGGCCGGGCTTGCCGTGCACATCGCGCCATTGCGTGGCCGCACGCCATACAACAGCTACCTGCTGGTGGCGCGCCACCGGCAGCTGGATTCCGGGGCCGCGTAGTAGCCTTGCCCGTCCACCAGGGCCTCCTTCCGGTCACGGGCCGGCCTGCACCTTTTCCGGCGCGAGCCGGGAGGTGGCGCGTTGGCGGATCCGTCGCCGGCGCTTCCGCCCCCTTGGCGGATCGATCCTATGGACAACTCGGCACCTGGTAGGGCGGCTCAAGGTCGAAAGCCGGAGCCGCCTTTCACTGCAAGCCGCGTTCAGCTAGCCGACTGGCACGTGCGCGCAATTGGCCGGCAGGCGTTATACTGCGCCGCGCAGTCGTTCTGGCTGCCGCGACTGCCAGTCGCCTCTTTCATCTCGCAACACGGTGTGGACACTCCGGGTTGCTCAGGAGTGTCACATGTCTTTTGAATCGCTGGGCCTTGCGCCCGCGTTGTTGCGCGCGCTTGCCGAATACGGCTACACCGAACCCACGCCGATCCAGGCGGCGGCCATCCCGCCGGCGCTGGCTGGCCGCGACCTGCTCGCCGCCGCCCAGACCGGCACCGGCAAGACCGCCGCGTTCGCCCTGCCCCTGCTGCAGAAGCTCGCCACGTCCGGCGAGACGATGACCCGCCGCCCGCGGGCCTTGATCCTCACCCCCACGCGCGAGCTCGCCGCCCAGATCCACGACAACTTCCGCAGCTACGGCAAGCACCTGCGCGTCAGCAGCACCACCATCTTTGGTGGCGTCGGCATGGGACCGCAAGTCAGCGCCCTGCGCCGCGGCGTGGACATCGTCATCGCCACGCCCGGGCGCCTGCTCGACCATATGCAACAGCACACGCTCGAGCTGTCCGCGGTGGAAACCCTGGTGCTCGACGAAGGCGACCGCATGCTCGACATGGGGTTCCTGCCGGCGTTGAAGCGCATCCTGGCGGCCGTGCCGGCCAAGCGCCAGACACTGCTGTACTCGGCCACGTTCGCGCCGGAAATAAAATTGCTGGCCAAGGCGTTCATGCGCAATGCGCAGGAAATTTCCGTCAGCAACCCGAATGCGGTGGCCACCCTGGTCAGCCACGAGGTGCACCCGGTGGACGCAGCGCGCAAGCGCGACCTGCTGCTGCACCTGCTGGCTGCCGACAGCCGCCGGCAGACCCTGGTGTTCAGCCGCACCAAGCACGGCGCGGACAAGCTGGTGAAGTTCCTCAATGCCGCCGGGCTGCGCAGCGCGGCAATCCATGGCAACAAGAGCCAAAACGCACGCACGCGTGCGCTGGACGACTTCAAGTCACATCGCGTGACTGTGCTGGTGGCGACCGACATCGCCGCGCGCGGCATCGACATCGAGCAGTTGCCGATCGTGATCAATTACGACCTGCCGATGGTGGCGGAGGACTACGTGCATCGCATTGGCCGTACCGGGCGCGCAGGCCTCGAGGGCCACGCCGTTTCCCTGGTCAGCCACGACGAGGCTGGCCTGCTGCGCGACATCCGCAAGCTGCTGCATCAGGAAATCGCGATCATCCCGGTCAGCGGCTACGAGCCGTCCACCCCCTTGCGCCTGGATGCCGGCGCGCCCCGCCCGCAGCGCAGCGGACAGCGGCGCGGGCCCTCGCTCCAGGGCAAATCCACCAGCGTCACCAACCCGAAGCCGCACCAGGGGCAGGCCCGCGGCGGGCGTGGCCAGGGCAACCAGCAACGCCGACGCACCTCGGGGCCACGGCCGGCGGCCAACGCCTGAGCGGCGTAGCGAACCGGCCCACGGATGCCGCGGCCAGGCGCCCTGCCACGGCTCAGAGCAGGTTCAACGCCGTCGCATGATGGCGTAGATGGTCGTCGATGAAGCTGGTGACGAAGTAGTAGCTGTGGTCGTAGCCGGGATGCCGGCGCAGCAGCAGCGGCTGCCCGGCGGCTGCGCAGGCCTGTTCGAACAACTCGGGCTGCAATTGCTCCGCCAGGTACGCATCGGCTTCGCCCTGGTCGATCAGGATGGTGCCGGGAAAGCGCTGCCGCGCCACCAGCGCACAAGCATCGTGCGCGCTCCAGCCAGCCTCGTCCGGGCCAAGATAGGCAGTGAACGCCTTGCGCCCCCAGGGCACGCGGCTGGGTGCCACGATGGGCGCCAATGCCGACACCGACTGGTACCGACGCGGGTGCCGGAAGGCCAGGGTCAGCGCGCCATGGCCACCCATGGAATGCCCGCACAAGCCGCTGCGGGCAACGTCCAGCGGAAAGTTGGCCGCCAACAAGGCCGGCAATTCCAGGGTCAGGTATTCCTCCATGCGGAAACGTGCCGACCAGGGCTCCTGGGTGGCGTCGAGATAAAAGCCGGCGCCTTCGCCCAGCTCCCAGTCGTCAGTGGCACCGGCAATGCCGGTGGCGCGCGGGCTGGTGTCGGGCATCACCAGGGCCAGGCCAAACTGCGCGGCCAGGCGCTGGGCGCCGGCCTTGACCGTCGCGGTTTCCTCGCTGCAGGTCAGCCCGGCCAGGAAATACAGCAAGGCGCAGGAGCGCACCTTGGCCTGCGGCGGCAGGAACAGGGCAAAACGCATGTCGCCGCCACATGCCTGCGACGGGTGCCGGTAGAAACCTTGCACACCACCATGGCAGCGCTGTTCGCTCAAGGTTTCAAGCACGACACTTCTCCTTCCAGGCAGGCGGCCATGAGTGTAGCCAACCTGCGCACGCGGAGAACACAACTTCATCGGCAGCGCAGGGCCGGCTGCTAAACTTCCACCCCTGCGCCGGATCTGCATGCCGCGCTTCCCCTTCGAGGTTCCTCATGTCCGCCCCCGCCCCCGATGACGCCCCGGCGCAAGCCGGTATTGGCGCGCCGGCACCAGCCGGCTTTACCACGTTTGGCTTGCATCCCGACGTGCTCGCGGTGCTGGCCGACGTGGGCTATGAATCCCCCTCGCCCATCCAGGCTGCCACCATCCCGCCCCTGCTGGGGGGCCGCGACGTGCTCGGCACGGCACAAACCGGTACCGGCAAGACGGCGGCGTTCGCGCTGCCCATCCTCTCCCTGCTGGACCGCCAACCCGGCAAGCCGCAGGCCCTGGTGTTGGCGCCGACGCGCGAGCTTGCGATCCAGGTCGCCGAGGCCTTCCAGCGCTATGCCACGCACCTGCCTGGCTTCCAGGTGCTGCCAATCTATGGTGGGCAGAGCTACGGTCCGCAGCTGCACGCGCTCCGGCGCGGCGTGCACGTGGTGGTGGGCACGCCGGGACGCGTCATCGACCACCTGGACAAGGGCACGCTCGACCTCTCCGCGCTGCGCTTCGTGGTGCTGGACGAGGCCGACGAGATGCTGCGCATGGGCTTCATTGACGACGTGGAGCGCGTGCTGCAGGCAACGCCGCCGGAGCGCCAGGTCGCGCTGTTTTCCGCGACCATGCCCAGCCAGATCCGCAAGATCGCACAGAAGCACCTGCGCAATCCGGTGGAGGTGGTGATCAAGAACTCGGTCAGCACCACTCCGCACATCCACCAGCGCTACTGGTTCGTCAGCGGCATGCACAAGCTGGACGCGCTGACGCGCATCCTGGAGGCCGAGCCGTTCGACGCCATGATCATCTTCGCGCGCACCAAGCTGGCGACCGACGAGCTGGCCGGCAAGCTGCAGGCACGCGGCCTGGCTGCGGCCGCGATCAACGGTGACATCGTACAGGCGCAACGCGAACGCGTGATCCAGCAGTTGCGCGACGGCAAGCTCGACATCCTGGTCGCGACCGACGTCGCCGCGCGCGGCCTGGACGTGGAGCGCATCAGCCATGTGCTGAATTACGACATTCCCTACGATACCGAAAGCTACATCCATCGCATCGGTCGTACCGGTCGCGCGGGACGCAGCGGCGAGGCGATCCTCTTCGTCACGCCGCGCGAGCGGGGCATGCTGCACGCGATCGAGCGCGCAACCAGGCAACCGATCGAGCAGATGCAACTGCCGACGGTGGAGGCAGTCAACGACCTGCGCATCAACAAGTTCAAGCAGCGCATCAGCGACACGCTGGCGGTGGGGAGCTTGGAACTGTTCCAGAAGCTGGTCGAACAATACGAAAGCGAACACGATGTGCCGGCGTTGGAAATCGCCGCCGCGCTCGCGCGCATCGCGCAAGGTGACCGCCCCTTGCTGCTGCCGCCGCCGGCAAAGCACGAAACGCCCACGCGGCCGCCCGCAGCCGGCGGCGCGCGCGAGCGGCCGGCACGCGCGCGAGCGGACAAGCCATGGGAGGCGCCAGCCGGACGCGCTGCCGGCGACTCCGGCCAGCCACGCGGCGGTGCCAAGACGCAGGAGACCCGCCAGCACCCGCTGCGCCCGCATGCCACCGAAGCCGGCAAGCGTACCTACCGCATCGAGGTTGGCCACGAGCACGGCGTCAAACCCGGCAACATTGTCGGTGCGATTGCCAACGAATCCGGCCTCGACAGCCGCTACATCGGCCGTCTCAGTATCCGCGGCGACTACAGCCTGATCGACCTGCCCGAGGGCATGCCTGCCGAGATTTTCGAACACCTGAAAAAAGTCTGGGTGATGCAGCAGCAACTGCGCATCCACGAGTGGGACGGCAAGGAAGGTCCCGAGGACGCAGCCACACCGCCACCCGCACGCAAGCCGTGCACTCCGCGCGCTGGCAAATACCGTCCGCCCGCGCGCAAGCCGCACGCCGACGGCTTCAAACCACCCCGTCGCAAATGACCTGCGTCACCCCGTAGGACGGATCGAGGTGAGCGGGCGACTGTACTCAAAGCGCGCCGGCGTAGGTGTCGCACTTGGCCATGTCGCCGCTCTCGAAGCCAACCTTGAACCAGTGCACGCGCTGCGCCGAGGTGCCGTGGGTAAAGGAGTCCGGCCGCACCCGGCCCTGGGCTTGCTGCTGCAAGGTGTCGTCGCCGATCTGGCTGGCGGCGTTGAGCGCCGACTCGATGTCGCCCGGCTCCAGCCATTGCAACTGCTGCTCGCTGTGGTTGCCCCACACGCCGGCATAGCAGTCGGCCTGCAGCTCCTGGCGCACGGACAAGCCATTGGCACCATCCATCGGCGCGCCACGGCGCCGCGCGGCAACGACCTGGTCGAACACGCCCGTCAGCTTTTGTACGTGATGGCCGACCTCGTGGGCAATGACGTAGGCCCGCGCAAAGTCGCCAGAGGAATGCAGGCGATCCTGCAGCAGTTGGAAGAACCCTAGGTCCAGGTACACCTTCTGGTCCTCGGGACAATAGAACGGGCCCACCGCCGCGGTCGCACCACCGCAGGCCGTGGCCACCTCGCCACTGAACAGGTGCAGCGTCGGGTCGACATAGCTCATGCCCTTGGCCTGGAAAATCGCGCCCCAGGTCTGCTCGGTCGAATGCAGGATCGCGCTGACGAAGGCCTTCTGCTGCGGATCGACCTGCGTCGGTACGCTCGGGCCCGAGTCGTCCAGTTGCGCGCCACCTTGGTCGAACAGGGCCAGCGGATTCTTGAAGAAGACCCACCCGATCAGGGCCAGCACGATCAGGCCGCCGAGGCCCAGGCGTCCGCCGCCAAAGCCGAAGCCACGGCCGCCACCACCGCCACTGCCGACCTCGATGTTGTTGCTGCTGCCGCCCTTTTGCCAATCCATGCCGCCCCCGCTGCAGAAGCCGTACCGGTACCGACACGGAAGATAACCTGCCGCGCCTACTCACGCCAGGCGCACACAACCGCTACAGTAAACGTCTTTCGCGAGGATAGCCGCATGCACGAACTGCCCGCCCTGGCCACCCTGCTCACCGTCCTGTTGCTGTTTGCCACACTGTGGGTCGCCGGGCGCGCACGCTACAAGTACGGCGTCAAGGCACCGGCGACCAGCGGCCATCCGGCGTTCGAGCGCGCCTACCGCGTGCAGATGAACACGATCGAGGGCAGCGTGATGTTCCTGCCCGTGCTTTGGTTGGCAGCCAGTTACGGCTTTGGCGGCTGGGCGGGCATTGCCGGTCTGGTCTGGGTGGCCGGCCGGACCTGGTACGCCCTTGCCTACTGGGCCGATGCCGCCAGGCGTGGCCCCGGTTTCAGCGTGGCCATGCTGGCCTTCCTGGTCCTGCTGGTGATGGCGGCGATTGGCGTCGTCCGGGCGTTGCTCCTGGGCTGAGCGGACCGCCCGCGCCCTGCACAACGACGTTGCCCGCGCTCCCGATGCCCTCGCGCTTACCGTCGCCCG
>DATNBK010000120.1:0-6372 GCA_035571995.1 Rhodanobacter sp. | reverse complement strand
CGGGTGTCCGGGTTCATCTTGGGATGGAAGGTGACGATCCAGCGCCACCGGCCGTCACGGGACAGGCGCTTCACCTCGTCGTACAAAATCTCCGCCGCGCTCCACGCCGGCGAGAACGTCGAGTGGTACAGGATCACCGGCGGCTCGTGCACCGGCGGCAGCGGCCCGGCAATGCTGCGCAGGAACGGATCGAGCTTGGGCCAGCCGGTCTCGATCACCGAAAAATGCCCAAGCCGATCGGCCAGCGCCTGGAACTGCACGGTGTCACGCGGCCCGGTGGTGCAATACAGGTCGAAGAAGCCGCGGATATAGATGTGCCGCGGCTTGCCGGCATCGAAGCCGTGGAAGGTCTCGACCTTCACCCCGGGAAAGAAATGCGGCACCGCGTTGCTGGGCGTGATGACGGCGCAGGCATTCCACGCGCGGACTTCGGCCACGCTGAGCAGGCGTTCGCCGGCCACCAGGTCAGCGGCGCCCGGCCCGTCGAAAAACCATGCCGCCTCGTCGCCGCGTGCGCGGATGGCCTCCTGCACCGGACGCAGGATCGCCAGCGCATAGCGCTCGGAACCGTACAGCAGGTAGTGCTTTGGACTGGCGACGGCGGTCATCGGCAATCCGCCTGCCGATGTGCTGCGCTCGGGGCAAGCCACGAGCCAGCAGGAGGCGGGCACCGATCCGCGGCGCACGGGAGTACCCATGGGGCACGCGGCAACCGCTCAGGGTTCAATGGCATGCTGTTCCAACGCACGCGCGGCGGCGTCGACCGAATCGGGGTTGTGCACCATCTCGTAATAACGCAGGCGTTTGTACAGCGCATAGTTCGCGGCCGTCCAGGCAATGGTGAAACCGCGCCAGCCATCCAGCCACGCGAGGCGCACAAGATAATCCTTCAGGAACGCCAGGATAAACACCCACGGCGCCTGCCACATGCGCACGCTCTTGCGACGGTCGCGCCAGTCCAGGCATTTCAGCTCGGCATAGCGCAGCACCTTGAGTTGCTTGTGCACCAGGGTGGGATTGTTGGCGTGCTCGAACGGTTGCCGGAGCACCGGCGCGGCGCCGTTGAAGACCAGGCGCTCGTGAACCCTGGCATCGCTCCAGCGCGCCCGTCCGCGGTGGTACAGGCGGGCCAACTTTTCCCCCACCGCCGGGCGATACCAGCGCATGGGCGCCCCCATGTAGATGGTGCGCCGGCGCAGGTAAACGGCGGCAACCGCGCTGTCGATCAGTTCGGGCAAGCGCGCCTCGAGCTCGGCAACCAGGCCGGGGCTCAGATACTCGTCTGCATCGAGGGTGAGGATCCAGTCATGCGTGCACTGCGCGCTGGCAAAGTTGCGCTGCGCGCCAAAGCCTGGCCAAGGGTTGGGCACCACGCGCGCCCCATGGGCCTGGGCAATGGCCACCGTGTCGTCTTCGCTCCCACTGTCGACCACGAGCTTTTCGGCGGCAAACGGCACGCTGTCCAGGCAGCGGGCGATGGTCGGGCCTTCATTGCGGGTGATGACGACCAGGCTTAACGGCAGTGTGCGCATGCGCCAAATTCTAGCCGATCGGGCCGATACGGCCCCGTTTCCACCCCGGTCTCCGCCCCTTTTTCCATGTGCGGTCGCAACACGCCAAGCCATGGAAAACTGGTTATGATAAGCGACAGGTGTGAACGGTACGTGCATACCCCGTCACGAAACCGTGCATCGAGCATGGCAAAGTTCCTTTGGGGGAATGACGTGCACGCAGTTCAGGTGATGGTCACGTTGCCAGGGGTCCCGCAAGGACATGGCACGCGCCCTTGGAAGTCGACCCGCCGCGCAGGTGCCGCGTGATGTTGTTCGAGCCCGGCCTCACATCGCGCAACATGCGCATCAGCGTCGCAGTCATCACCTACAACTGGCCGCAGGCCTTGGAACTGGTGCTGCGGGCGCTTGCCGCGCAAACCGAATTGCCGCTCGAGGTCATCGTCACCGACGATGGCTCGCAGGCCGCCACGCGCGATTGCCTGCTGCGCCTGGCGCCGGATTACCCGACCCGCCTGGTCCACCTGTGGCAGCCTGACCAGGGAGCACGCATGAGCCGCGCGCGCAACCGCGCCATTGCCGCGGCACAAGGCGACTACGTGATCCTGCTGGACGGCGACATGGTGGTCGAGCGCCACTTCATCGCCGACCACCGGTCTTTTGCGCGTCAGGGGTGCTTCGTGCAGGGTTCGCGGGTGCTGAGCGATTCGGCGCTCACCACGCAGATGCTGGCGCAGGGGTGCTCGCCCTCAATGCCGCACTTTTTCTCGCGCGGCATCGAACGCCGCCGCCACACCTTGCGCCTGCCTACCCTGGCCTACTGGAGCACGCGTCCGGGCATGCGCCAAGGCGGCATCAAGAGCTGCAACATGGCGTTCTGGCGCGACGACCTGCTGCGCGTCAACGGCTTCAACGAAGCCATGACCGGCTGGGGCCGCGAGGACACCGAGCTGGCCGTGCGGGCATTCCATGTCGGGCTGTTGCGTCGGGACGTGCGCTTCAGCGCGCTCGCCACCCATCTTTACCACCCCACGCGCAAGCACGGCGGGCCGAGCAACCCCAACGACCACATCCTGCAGGCCACGCGTGACCAGGGCCTGCTGCGCTGCCGGGACGGCGTGGCGCAACACCTGGCTGAATTCGCCCGCCCGCCGCAGGACCTGCGCGCCCTCGGCGTCATACCGCGGGCGCTTGCCCGGCCGCTGCCGGCGGCGCCCGGATGGAACATGGCGACGACGGCGCTCTCTCGCCCGCGCGTCGCCTCAGTCGGCAGCGAGCGCCGATGAGCGCTGGTGGCCAATCAAGAGCGCCATGCCGAGCACGACAAAAAAGTAGAACGACAACGGCATGACGCGATAAAACACGCTGTCGGTCAGTGCGCAGACCATGTACAGAATGACCACCGCCATACCGGCGCAAGCCGGCACGCGCACCGCCGCGTCAGTGTCGCGGATGCCGCGCGCGAAATAGCCCAGCGGCAGCAGGAACGTCACCAGCAACACCAATAACCCCGGCACCCCGATGCTGGCGGCGGCGTCCAGATACTCGTTATGAGGCTGGTTGTAGCGCCCGATGGCCGGGCTGCTGCGTCCGGCTGCAATTTCCCGCTGGACGTATTGATGAAAGTTGCCGGTGCCGATGCCGGCCCAGGGATGTTCGCGCAGCGCTCGACCCGCAGCGCGCCACATGTCCAGGCGCTGGTGGATCGCGCTGTGCACGTGGTGGCGCTCGCCGTAGGTGGCCACGGCGGGGCCGATCGAGGCAAAGCGCTCGGGCAGCTCGTCATGCGTGGCGTAAGTCGCCACGGTCGCCCCGACGCCCATGCCGACCAGCACCAACGCCACAAGGCGCCAGCGCCCGGTGCGCCGCGCATGCCAGAAGAGCAGGAACATCAGCGCCGGGACATAGGCCAGCAATGGTCCACGGCTCTGGGTCAGCAGTGCTCCATACACGGACAAGCCCACCGCCACCAGCAGCACGACGCGCTCGGCCACGCCAGTCCGCGCGCCCAGCAGGCGCGACAGTGCCAACAACGACAAGCCCAGCAGCACGGTGGCAAATTCAATCGAAGCGGAGGGTCCGCCGTTCAGTCCATACGCCCGATCGATGCCCTGCGCATAGTGCTGGTCCAGGCACACCACGCCCAGTACCACCGCACACGCCCCGAAGCCACCCCACAACAGTGGCAGGTTCAGGGCGCGGGTGAATGCCGCGGCGATCAAGAGATACAGCAACACATGGGCTGCCCGGTCCACCGGCCGCCAGCCGAGCTGATGCCACAGCACGTTGCCCACGATGCAGGCAAAGAACACCAGTGCCGCAAGCACCGCGGGCCAGGCCTGCCGGTAGCTGCGCCGCGTCGCCGCACTGCTGGCGATGAACCAGATTCCCGCGACGAGCAGCACGGCCGGGACGAGGACCTTGAGGCGATGGTCGACCGACACCGTCAACGGGATGACCGCCAGCAGCACCGAGAGTGCCACGGGTTGCCACGACTTCAATACGGCTTGCACAGTGGGCCTTGGACAGTGGGGTAAGCCGGTGCGTCGTCCTGACGACGCCCCGGGCCGGGATCGATGCGCCGCGCGGCCGTGAGTTTAAGGATAGCTGCATCCCCCCAGGATGAACGGCAGGCTCAGCCCTCGTCCTCGATCTGTGCCGGCGCGCTCACCTGCGGAACACAGCCGGGCGTCACGGCCGGCAATTGGAACATCCACCAGTCACGACGATTGGCGAGGCCGATGAAACGCGCTTGCCGGCGATCGACACACGAGCCCATGGCCGCGGCACGGATGAACACCCACCGCCGCGCGGGATCGGCCTGCAGCCACCGCACTGCCCGCGCATATTGCTCGGGCCACGGCTGCAGGAACCCGAATTCCGCCCTCGGGCCCTCCAGCATCAGCAGGTTCTGCTCCTTCCAGGCCACCAGGCCGATCGGAGCCTGCGGCCCGGCGAGTGCCCGCGCCTCGCCCATCACCGCACCCGCCGAGCGTCCGCCATTCAACAGCGGATAGCCCCACAGCCCATACAGCGACCAGAGCGCAGCGGCAAACAACAGCCAGCCCATCGCTGCATGACGAACCCTGGTCGCGGCCACGATCGCCAGGCCAAGCAGACCGATTGCCAGGAACAGCCACCAGATGCGTGGATCGAGCGTCTCGCCGATGCGCACGGCCCAGCGCGGGTTGCGCGTCAGGGCCAGCACCGCCGCCAAGGTGAGGACGCCGCTGAGCAACACGCTCAGGCCGAAGACCGCACGCCTTACCCCGATCCGACGCAGCAAACCGGGCAGGAGCGGCGTCAGCGCCAGGGCCAGCATCGGCAGGGCCGGCAGGATATACACATCGCGCTTGCCCGGGCTGAGCGAGAAGAACACCAGCAACAGGACGACCCAACCCAGCAGCAGCCAGTGGCGCCCGTCGCCCCGGCGCAGTCGCCGCCACCAGGCCGGGAGTGCCCAGGGCAGCAACAGCGACAACGGCAACCAGTCCACCACGATGATGCCGAGGAAATACAGCGGCGAATGCAGGTGGCCGCTGGGCGCGGCATAGCGATGCACGGTCTGCCCGAACAGGATCTCGCGCACGTAGGCGGCGTGTTGCGGGTCGCCATCGGCCCGGGCAACCAGCAGCATCGGCAGCAGCCAGGCCAGCACCGGCAGGAGGAAGGCAACGAGCCCGAGGGTCCAGCGCCAGCCGCCGGGAAACGACGGCAGGTTGGCCGTGCCGCGCCAGCGCGCCAGCGCATAAGGCACCAGCATCAGCAGCGCGAGCACGCCAACGCCCTTGGTGATCACCCCAAGCCCGGCCGCGAGACAACCCACGGCAAACCAGCGCCACGCCGGGCCAAGCAGCAAGTGGCGCAGGATCCCGTAATTGGCCAGGGTCATCCAGCCGACCAGCAGCGGGTCGATCTGCGCATTGCGCATCTGGTAGGTGAAATGGATTGTCAGCAGCAAGGCTGCCGTGGCCAGCAAGGCGCTGCGATGGTTCCACAGCCGGCGTCCCAGGTCGTAGACCAGGGCCAGCGTGCCCAGCCCCGCGAGCAGCGAGGGCAGCAGGAAAGCCACGCGCCACTCGCGGGTGAGGAGGTAGGCCCCGGCCTGCAACCACATGAACAGCGGCGGCTTGTCGGCATACAGCTCGCCGCCGCGATGCGGGAACAGCCAGTACCCATGCTCCACCATGGCCCGCGCCACCAGCGCAAAGCGCGGTTCGTCCGAAGGCCAGGGATCGCGCAGGCCCATGCCCAGCCCGAGCAGCAGCAGGGCAAACACGCCAAGCAGCAGCACTTCCAGGCGTGCGCTGGACAGCCATAACGGCCGAGCCGTCGACCACGACCGGGAGGTCTTCACGCGAGCCGCTTCCAATGACGGGACACCGTTGCAGCATAGCTGGCGTGGCGCCGCCGCGTCCGCATGCACCGTGCGCCAGCACCCGCGGCACACCAGCTCGGATTTGCCGCCGATGCCGGTCGCCGGTAGCCTGAGCGTTTAACCCCCGTATGCGGAGTTTTTCGTGGCCCAGAAATCACTCGTCAGGCTGATTGCCAACGTGCTCATGGTCGTCGGCGGCATTGCCGCGGTACCGGCTGCGGCTGCCGCCACCCCGGCGCAAGCGATCCCGGACATTCCCTACACCCGTTTCAAGCTGCCGAACGGCCTGACCGTGGTGGTGCACGAGGACCACAAGGCGCCGGTGGTGGCGGTGAGCATCTGGTACCACATCGGCTCGGCCGACGAACCGGCAGGCAAGACGGGCTTCGCCCACCTGTTCGAGCACCTGATGTTCTCCGGCTCGGAAAACCGCAAGGGCACGTTCTTCGAGCCGTTCGAGAAGGCGGGCGCCACCGACATGAA
>DATNBK010000119.1:0-11581 GCA_035571995.1 Rhodanobacter sp. | reverse complement strand
CCGGCAATGTTGGCAATCGCGCCATCCGGCGCATGGTCCGGCAAGGGCCACTTCGGGTAATACAGGGTCAACGGGCCGGGCTGGACCGGGATGGTCTCGTGCATGCGGTAGATGCGCCGCGGTGCGTCGCGCAGGTCGACGTCCAGCTTCAGCATGCCTGGATACGGCACGTCTTTCGGCGTCGGCGTGGACACGGGTGGCGCGGGCGACACGGGCGGCGCGGCCCAGCAGGCCATTGCCGCCCACAGGCCGGCAAACGCCAGCGCCCGCAGGCTGCCACGCATCTTCGCAGACATCATCTCAAGCCCCTCGACATGGTGGATGGCGCGGCACGCGCTGCGGCGCGCGTGACGTACAACCCATCGAGTATCTACGCCGCCGCCACGGCAGCGTCAACCATGCTTCAACCGCGTGGGTGATGCTGGGCATGCAGGCGCTTCAGGCCCTCGCGCGCCACCAGGGTGTAGATCTGGGTCGTGCTGAGCGAACTGTGCCCCAGCAACATCTGCAACGCGCGCAGGTCCGCGCCGTGGTTGAGCAGGTGCGTCGCAAACGAATGCCGCAGCACGTGCGGCGAAATGCGAGCCGCCGGAATGCCGGCCACCACGGCATGGCGCTTGACCAGGGTCCAGAACATCTGCCGGGTCATCGCCGCACCGCGCTGGCTGAGGAACAAGGCCGGAGGCCGGCGACCGCGCGCCAGCTGCGGACGGGCCTCGCGCAGGTAGCGGTCGATCCAGTCCAATGCCACTTCGCCGACCGGCACCAGCCGGTCCTTGCCGCCCTTGCCGGTGATGCGCAATACGCCTTGCCGTGGATTCAGCGCCGTCAACGGCAAGCCCACCAGCTCGGACACGCGCAGGCCGCTGGCGTACATCAGCTCCAGCATGGCGCGGTCGCGCAAGCCCAGCGCAGTGCCGGCATCGGGCGCCGCGAGCAGGCGTTCGATGTCGCGTTCGGACAAGGCCTTGGGCAAGCTGTGCGGAAGCTTGGGCCGCTCGATGCGCAGCGTCGGATCGACGAAGCCGGGCCGATCGCGCACCACGAACGCGTAATAGCGACGGAAGGCCGACTGCCGCCGCGCCATCGAGCGCACAGCCCCGCCGTGCGCGGCGTGGTAGGCCGAAACATCCTCGCGCCGCGCGTCGTGCAGGTGGCGCCCGCGCCCAGCCAGCCAACGCGCAAGCCCTTCCAGGTCGCGGCGATACGCCTCCAGCGTGCGGTCGGCCAGCCCGTCCTCGGACCAGGCGCGTTCCAGGAACGCCTCGATGCCGCGCTGGTCGACATCGGCGATACTGCGCGCTGCGGTTTCCTCTTCCATGCCCACGATGCTGCGCATTGTGCGCACGCGACGCAAGCGATCCATGAGCCACCATCACCTCGAAAGTCCTCCGGCATGCCCACTCTGGCGACGCCTGGCCGCTCTGGTCTACGACTTGCTGGCGGGCATGGCGATCGTGATGGTCGTTGGCCTGGTGTCCCAACTGGCCACGGGCGGCCACCTCGTCGGCACCGGCACCGAGGTGGTGATCCCGGCCTGGTATCGCCCACTGCAGGCCTTGGTGCTCGGCGGGTATTTCGCCGCGTCCTGGCGCTACGGCGGACAGACCTTGGGCATGCGCCCCTGGCACGTGCAATTGCGCTCCAGCGCGGGCGATGCCGCGTCCTGGCCACAGGTGTTGCTGCGTCTGGTGGTGGCCGCCAGCCCGCTCGGCCTGCTGTGGCTCGCCCCGACCCTGGGGCTGCGGCCGACGCTGTGGGCCATGCTGCTGGCGTGGGCGCTCTGGTTTGCGCCGGCACTCTTCGACCCGCGACGCCGTGCCGTGCACGACCTGCTCGCCGGGACGCAGTTGCAGCGGCTGCGCTGAGCGCACGGTCGCCGGCCGCGGCACCACGTCGCGCCGATGGCGGTTTCCGTGCGTCGCTGCACAAGAAAGAGCAGATTCGACGCTCTGCATCGCGGCGAGCCCACGTTTCAGCGCGCCGAGGACCTGCCGATACCCTGGATGGACCCGCCCCGCATGGCAGGCCAGCTATGATGCGTAGTTTTATCCACGTGGGCGCAGTGCATGCTCTATCAAATCTACGAATGGCAACGGGCGTTCCTCGGACCAATGAGCTACTTCGCCCAGGCCGGTGCGCGGTTGCTCAGCGATCGCCATGCGCCATTCGCCCAGCTGCCTGGGGCACCCCGGCTGGCCGCGACCTACGAGATGCTGTATCGGCTCGGCAAGGAGTACGAGAAGCCGGAGTTCGGCATCCACACCGCGATCGCCCATGACCGCGAAATCGCGGTCATCGAGCGCGTGGACCTGGACCTGCCGTTTTGCCAGCTCAAGCGCTTCAAGCGCTTCAGCGACGACCCGGCCACCGTGCAGCAGACCAAGGACGACCCCGTCGTGCTGATCGTGGCGCCGCTCTCCGGCCACCACGCAACATTGTTGCGCGACACCGTGCGCACCATGCTGCGCGAGCACAAGGTGTACATCACCGACTGGGTCGATGCGCGCATGGTGCCCGCCGAGGCAGGTACGTTCGGGCTGGACGACTACGTCGCCTACATCCAGCAGTTCATACGCCACATCGGCGCGCAGCGCCTGCACGTCGTCTCGGTGTGCCAACCCACCGTGCCGGTATTGGCCGCAGTGTCGCTCATGGCCTCGCGCGGCGAAGCCACGCCGCGCAGCCTGACCATGATGGGTGGGCCGATCGACCCGCGCCGCAGCCCGACCAGCGTGGACAACCTCGCCACCAACCGCCCACTGGCCTGGTTCCAGGGCAACGTGATCCAGACCGTGCCGCCGAACTATCCCGGCCATGGGCGCGAGGTGTATCCGGGCTTCCTGCAATACGCCGGCTTCGTGGCCATGAATCCAAACCGGCACCTGCAATCGCACTGGGATTTTTACCAGCACCTGCTGCGCGGCGACCTCGAAGACGCCGAATCACATCGCCGCTTCTACGACGAATACAATGCCGTGCTCGACTTGCCGGCGCGCTTCTACCTCGACACCATCGAGACCGTATTCCAGAAATTCCTGTTGCCACGCGGCTTGTGGGACGTGGCTGGCGAACGGGTGAAGCCGCAGGACATCACCGGCAGCGCGCTGTGCACCATCGAAGGCGAGCTTGACGATATTTCCGGACTTGGCCAGACCATGGCCGCGCTCGATCTGTGCAGCGGCATCCCGGACAGCCGCAAGACCGGCAAGGTGATCGAGGGTGCCGGCCACTACGGAATTTTCAGCGGCCACCGCTGGCGCGAAGTCGTCTACCCGCAGTTGCGCGACTTCATCCGCCAGTTCGACCGCGCGCCCCGTGTCGCCGGCAAACCCCTGGCGACACGCAGGCGGGTGCGCCAGGCAGCCCGGTCGCGCGCCTAGGCGCCCGGCGCGAAAAAGCTGGCGAAGGCCTCGACCACGCGGGCGATGCCGGCGTCGTCAATGTCCAGGTGGGTGACCAGGCGCAACGCCGGGTCATGGCCGGCACTGATGCGCACGCCCGCAGACTGCAGGTGCGCATCCAGAGCACCAAGCCGCGCCGGCGGCACGACCACGTACACCATGTTGGTGTGCTGGCCAAGCACGCGCACGCCATCCATCCCGCGCAGGTAGCCGGCCAGTGCCGCAGCGCGCCGATGATCCTCGGCCAGCCGCGCCACGTGGTGGTCCAGCGCATACAGGCCGGCGGCCGCCAGCATGCCGGCCTGGCGCCAGCCGCCGCCGACCACCTTGCGCCAGCGCCGTGCCTTGTCGATCAAGGCGCGGGGGCCGAGCAAGACCGAGCCCACCGGTGCGCCAAGACCCTTGGACAGGCAGACCGACACTGTATCGAAATGACGGCAGATCGCACGCGGATTGACCTGGCCGGCCAAGGCCGCGTTGTACAGCCGCGCGCCATCGAGATGCATGCCCAGCCCGTGCCGCCGCGCCAGGCTGCCTGCCCCGGCAAGGAACTCCAGCGGCAACGCGCGCCCGTGCCAGGTGTCTTCCAGCGCCAACACCCGGGTGCGGGCAAAGTGCGGATCGATCGGCTTGATCGCGGCCTCGATGTGCTCCAGCGACAGCGTCCCATCCTCGGCCTGCGGGATGGGCTGCGGCTGGATGGAGCCCAGCACGGCGGCGCCGCCGCCCTCGTACTTGAAGGTGTGCGCGTCGGCGCCCACCAGGTATTCGTCGCCGCGCTCGCAATGGGCAAACATCGCC
This sequence comes from Rhodanobacter sp., assembly GCA_035571995.1. GTDB lineage: Bacteria > Pseudomonadota > Gammaproteobacteria > Xanthomonadales > Rhodanobacteraceae > Rhodanobacter. Next base: position 7,376 of record DATNBK010000119.1, on the reverse strand, counting down.
AGCAGGTTGGATTGCGTGCCGCTGGGCACGAACAAGCCCGCCTCGAAACCAAGCTCGTCGGCCAGGCGCTGCTGCAAGGCGTTGACGGTCGGGTCCTCGCCATACACATCGTCGCCGACCTCGGCCGCCAGCATCGCCGCCCGCATGGCCGCAGTCGGCCTGGTGACGGTGTCGCTGCGCAGATCAATCATGTCCATCATCGCTCCCAAGCAATGGACCGGCCCGCCATGGGCCGGCGCTTCATCCCGTGCGGCGCCGAAAATACACCACCGCGAGCACCCCTAGCAGCACCGCCGGCAGCAGGCTCGCCCACATCGCCGACAAGCCGTACAGGGTACCGACATTCACCAGCGCCGGCTGCAGGAAATACCAGGCGACGGCCAGCAGCATGCCGACGAAGATGCGCTTGCCCAGGCCCCCCGAACGCAGCGCGCCAAACGCAAACGGCATGCTGCACAAAACCAGGACCAGCACGTTGAACGGATACATCACCCGTGTCCAGAACGCCAAGGCGTAGCCGCCCGGCTGCTCGCCATTGCTGCGCAGGTAGCCGATGTTGCGCCTGAGGTCGCGCATGGACAGGTACTGCGGCTGCACCAGCGACTGCGCCAACACCTGCGGGTCGATGTGCACCGGCCAGGGCTGGGTCGCCGTCGTGCTGCTGTGCACGCCCCGTGCATCGAGTGTCGTGGTGCGCACGTCGTGCAGCACCCAGTGCGCACCGTCGGACTCCGCCATGCGGCCTTGGGTGAAGCGCTGCAGCCTGCCATCGTCGGCAAAGCTGAATTCGCGCACGTCCGCCAATTGCACCCGACTTGCCCCGTCCCGCTGCAGCAGCAGCGTACCGCGGGCATTGATGAAGTTGTCGCCGTCCCGGGTCCACAGCCCACTGCGCGTGCCGATGCCCAAGGTCCCCGAGCGCATGCGCAACTGCATCGACTGCGCCACCTGGTCACCCCAGGGCGCGGCCGTCTCGCCCAGCACCACCACCGCCGCGATCAACACCGCAATGACGCCCGCCGCGGATCCCGCAATGCGCAAGCGGGACATGCCGGCGGCGCGCAGTGCGGTCAACTCGCCGCTGCCGGCCAGGCTGCCCAGGGCCAGCAAGGCCCCGATCAGGGCCGCGTAGCCAAACATCTCGTAGCCGCGCCGCGGAAACGTGACCAGCACGTACATCAGCGCGTCGCGCATGGCGTAGCCATGCTTGCCGATGTTCCCGATCTGGCGCAACAACTGCAACACGGCGTCCATGCCGGCGAGGACCAGCCATACGGTCAGCACCGAGCCCAGCACGCCGGTGCCAATCAGCCGGTCGACACGTTTGATCGTCAGCACGCTCATCGCGCCTGCCCCACGCGCTGCCGGCGCGGCGCGTACTGGCGCCACAGCAGCCACAACGCGAACGCCAGCGCCAGCGCATGCACCAGCCACAGTGGCCCCTGGCCATGCCAATGGTCCTTGGCGATCTGCGCCCGGCCCAGCGCCAGCAGCGAGTAATAGAGATAAAAGCCGACGACCGCCAGCAGCAGGCGGCCATAGCGCGGTTCGCGCGGGCTCTGCCGTGCCAGCGGCAAGGCCAGCAGCAGGAACACCAGGGTCAGGGCCGGGGCATTCGTGCGCCAGGCCAGCTCCGCCCGCCCCTGCGGATCGTCGCCATGCAGCAGTGCCAGGCTCGATGCCGCGCTGGTCGGATCGTCAGCGTCGTCATCGGTGACCGCCGACAGGGCCAGGTCGTTGCGCGCGTAATGCATCTGCATCCAGTCGTCGGCGCCAAGCGGCAAGTCATATTGCCAACCGTCGGTGAAGGCGATGAAACGCCCGCCGCCCATGCCCTCCTGGTACAGATGGCCGCTGGCGGCATTGACCAGCCTGAGATGTGCCTGCCCGCCCGCGCCGACGCGCTGCGTGGCGATGAAGCTGCGGCCCAGGCTGGTGCCGTCGCGGCTCAGGCGATCGACGAAGATGATGCCGCCGTCGTTCGGCAGCTCGGTGAAGCGACCCGCCTCCAGCCCGGCGGCCACGACCGAGCGGTTGGCTTCCGCCACCAGGTCCCCGCTGGTGCGGATGGCCCACGGACCCAGCCACAACGCCACCACCGCCGTGATGACCACCAGCACCGCCCCCAGCAGCAGCACCGGCCGCAGCAGGCCGGACGGCCCCATGCCGGAGGCGGCCAGAACATGCATCTCGCTCTCGCGGTACATGCGCCCAAGGGCCAGCAATACGCCAATGAAGCTGGCCAGCGGCAAGAGATTGGTCAGGCCGGCCAGCGTCTGCAGGCCGAGCATCTGCAGCATGATGCCAGGCGGAAAACTGCCGTTCGCGACCTGCTGCAGTACCTTCGCAAACGCGCTGCCGGCCACGATCACCAGCAGCACCACCACGGTCGCCGCAATGGTCTGGGCCAGCTCGCGCAGGAAATAGCGGTCGAGAATACTGAGCATGCGTCCCGGCAATCCAGGGGTACGATTTGGCTGCGGCGTCGGCGCGGTGCGCCTGGCGCCCCGGCAGTCGCCAGCTGCAGGTGCTGGCGGCACACGGCAGTTTACCGTGTGCATGGTCGCCATACCGACAGGGCGCGGCGGGGCGACGCCAGGGACGTCGATGGCGTAACCTTCGCGGGCCCGACCACCGTTTCCGGACAGCCCACGATTTCCACCATGCCGCAAGCCGATTTCTACCTGATCGACAAGCCACGCTTTCGCGAACAACCGCTACTGCTGGTCTGCGAGCTGGCGAGGAAAGCATTCATCGCCCAGCAACCCACCCTGATCCTGGCCCGCGACGCCGACCAGGCCGACGCGCTGGACGAGCTCTTGTGGGCGTTCGACGAGGAGGCGTTCATCCCGCACCAGCTGGCGGGCGACGAGGAAGATGCGCACACCGCCGTGCTCATCGTGCCGCCCGGCGTCGAGACCCCGGATCGGCCCTTGGTCATCAACCTGCGCGCGACCTGCGCGCCAGGCCGATATGAGCGGGTGCTGGAAGTGGTGGCCGCGGAGCCAAGCGAGCGCGAAGGCTCGCGCGAACGCTGGCGTGAATACCACCAGCGCGGCTTCCAGCTGCGCAAGCTCGACATCTGAGGCCAAGCCGCTGCGCGTGCGGCCGGTCAGCCATCCGGACCCTGGGCCGGCTGGCCGTGCAGCAGTTGGGATGCCATGACCCGGTACAAAGCATGCAGCCACTGCTCGCCATCGAGCGGATTGCACACCAGGCCATTCATGCCCGCATCGCGGACGCGCGCCGCGCCCGCCTCGTCGACCCGCGTGGCAATGGCCACGATCGCCGGCTCCGGCGGATCCAGCCCCGCCTTGCGCATCAGCCGCGCCACCCGAAAGCCGTCGAGGCCAGGCAACTCGGTTTCCACGAGGACCAGGTCGAAACTCGCGTGCGCCAGCTCGCCCAACGCCTCCAGACCGTTGCTGACCTGGTGCACGGAATGCCCTTGGGCCTCGAGCTTGGCACGAACCTCAAGCGCCACCTCGGCCTCGTGCTCGACCAGCAACACCGCCCAGTGTGGCTCGGGCAGGAGTCCTGCGCCGGCTGGCGCCAGGGACGCCGGCAACACCGGCAAAGGCAATTGGACGTGGAACGTTGTACCGCCGCTGGTTCCAGGTTCCGCATGGATGCTGCCGCCCATCAAGCAGACTAGCTCGCGACAAATCGACAGACCAAGTCCGCTGCCGTCCGCTCGATGCGGGCCCGGAAGCTGCTCGAAGCGCTGGAAGAGGCGTGGATGATTGGCGGCCGAAATGCCAGGTCCGGTATCGCTTACGCTGAAGTGCAATCCAGCCGCGCTGGTCTCGGCGACCATGCGCACGCTGCCGGACTCGGTGAATTTCAAGGCGTTGCTGACCAGGTTCAGCAACACTTGCTTGATGCGCAGCGCGTCGCCCGCGAACTGCTCAGGCAGATCATCCGCCACGTGGCACTCGAGCCGGATGCCCTTGAGTTCGGCCAAGCCGCTCTCCAACTGCCGGACCTCACGCAGCAGCTCGCGGGGGTCGAACGGCGCGGGTTCGAGTTCCAGCCGGCCAGCTTCGATGCGCGCCAGGTCCAGCGCGTCGTTGAGCAAACGCATCAGCATGCTGCCCGACCGTTGCATGGAGCGTACGTAATCGTGCTGCACCGACGTCAGGGAGCTGCCCAGCAAGAGCTCGGTCATGCCCATGATGCCGGTCATCGGCGTGCGGATCTCATGGCTCAGCATGGTCAGGAAGGAAGTCTTGGCTTCACTGGCCTGTTCCGCCATCCGGCGCCTTTCCTCCAGCATGTGCAGGCGCTCGATCCCCAAGCGGGAGCGCCGCTGTACCAGCGACCACAGCGCCAACAGCAAGGTGGCGCACGCCAGGTACAAGGCCCACGCCTCCCAAGCCACCCACGGTGGCGAGCGCACGGTCATGTGCAAGGGCGCGTCCAGTTCGCTCCACCAGCCGTCCGCACCAGCGGCAGCCACTTCGAGGGTGTAGTTGCCCGCCGCCAACACGGGAAAATCGCGCTCCGCACGGTTGCCGGTGTCCACCCAGTCCTCATCCAGTCCATGCAAGCGGAAGCGATAATGGTTCGCCCTGGGATCGAGGTACGAACCCAGCCGCGCTGCTATGCGTGGCCCACCATCGTTCCAGGCCAGCTGCAAAACTCCCTGCGCGGCGGGAAGGCTCAACGCCTGGCCCCGATGCCCCACCTTGATCGAAGCCAAACTCAGATGCGGATGACCGAGCTGCGCCCATGCGCGATCGGGTAAAAAGCCAGTCACGCCATCCGGACCGGCGAAATAAGCCATTCCATCCTGACCGCCGACCGGCGATACACCCTCCATGCGGCCGCTTTCCAAGCCATGGCGCGGCCCGAACGCGACCAGCCGCCCAGGGTCGGGATCAAAGCGCCACAGCCCCTCGCCGGCAAACAGCCAAAAACGTCCCAGCCGGTCGACGTGCATGGCCCGCAGGGTCAGTGTCGGCCGGTCGGCAGGCAGGGGCAACTCGCGGTCCAGGCTGAGGTGGGAACCATCCCTGCGGTAATGTTCGAAACGATTGCCGCGTGCCACCCACAACCCATCAGTCGTCGCCTCCAGGGCCAAGACCGGGTCTCCGGGCGCCAAGCCAGGCGTTTCGTCAAACCTGGCATCGTCGGCATTCCAGCGCCACAAATGGTTGCCTGTGGCGTACCACTCAAGCACCTGGTTCGCCCTCAGGCGGTTTGGCAGCACCAAGTTCCCACCGACCGGAGACCATGCTGCCGGCCTCAATCCAAGCGTGCCTCGATCAACCTGAAACATGCCTTGGTGCAGCGACGCGACCAGCACCTCGCCAGCGGTGCCCAACGCCAGGCGCTGCGGTTCCAGGGCATGGGCCCGGCGGATATCGATCTGGAGCAAACTGCCGCCGGTGTGCCGATAGACCGTGCCGCCGGCAACGATCCACAGGCTGCCGTCGCGGGCCTCAAGCAGATCCCGCACTTCGCCCGGTAGACCACGCAACACATGCTGCACACGCCCCGTTGCCGGATCCAACTTGTCGACCGCATCGCCTGTGCCAACCCAAAGCTTGCCATCGCCGCTGGCCGCAACGGCCGTTGCCGCGTAGCCGCTGAGGCTTGATGGATCGCCTGCCACATGGGTCAATTGCGTGAACACACTCCAGTCCGGTGCCAAGTAGCCAATCCCGGCCTCGCCCAGAGCGAGCCACAATCCCCCTTCGTGGTCGATCAAGGCCTGGGCTATGTGGTATCCAGGCAGCCCGCCGCGAAGCTGGGGTTGCGCGGGGATACGGGTGACCCGACCGCCATCTTCGAAGTACAGGCCACTGGACGTCGCCGTCCACAGGCGACCGAGCTGATCACGCGCGCTGCCATGGACCACCACGGCAGGAGCCGTGGCCGGCGCCATGAGGCGGGCGACTCCCTCCGGATCGATGCGCAACAAACCGCCCGACACGGCCACCCGCACGTCATTGCCGCCACCCTGGATTCGCCACACCACAAGTTCGCCCGACAGCCTGGCGTCTACGGCCACCTGCCGCACCAGACCGGCCGGGCTGCGCAAAAACAACCCATGGCCGGTGCCGATCCACAAGCTGCCATCGCTTCCGGCAAGCAGCGCATGGACGGTGCCGAACCCTGACCGCCCGGGTGGTGGCAGGACGTGCTCGAAATGCCTGCCATCCGCCAGCAGATGGTCCAGCCCGGCCTCGGTACCGACCCACAGCCCGCCGTCCGGGGTCTGCGCGACACACCACACTGCGTCGCTGGACAAACTCCCGGGTTCGCCGGCATCGTGTATCCAGTGTGAGAAACCCTGGCCGTCCGCCCCACGCCGGGCAAGTCCGGATTCAAGGCCCCCCAACCACAACTGGTTGTCCCGGTCGACGAACAGGCCGCGCTTGCTGCCGGCAGGCAGCGAGGATGGATCGTCCTGCCGAGGCCGGAACGCTGTGAACTCCACGCCGTCGAAGCGCACCAGGTCGTCGCCCACGGCAAACCACATGAGGCCGTCCTGGTCCTGCGCCAGATCGTGGACGGCGCCTCCGGACAGTCCATCGGCGACGCCGTAAAGGCGAAATTGCGGAGTGGGCGACGGCGCGGAAACCTGCTCGCGCGTGGTATAAGCACGCGCCACCCCACCGGGTGCTGGCAAGCCCAACCCGGATCCCAACAGCAACGCTGACAAAATCAGCCTGCCGCGCATGCTAACCCCCAGACGATTCCCTGGCAGTTGCCATCGCCCTGGTGCCCCTGGCGTCGCAGATTACGACCAAATCGGGCCGGGCGCATCCCCCGCCCTGGCTGCGGGGTGGCGGAAAACCGGACCGGCTTAGATTCCCATGCACGCGAGAAACCGTTGCACGGCGGCAGCGTCGAACGGCCAGTCGAGTTCGCGCCCGTCGCGCGCATCGCGCAACACCGGCACCCGCGTGCCGTAGCGCTGCTCGAGCTCGGGCGCGTCGTCGATCCAGCCAGCATCGAAATCCGGCACCCTGGCCTCGGCCAGCACGGCCAGCGCCAGGTCGCACAGGTGGCAATCGTCGCGCTGGTACAGGATCAAATCGGCCATGGCTGGCGCGCCCTCCACTCGCACTGGTGCAGCCGCAGATGATAAGCCGGTACGCCACCGCAACGGGCCGAAATGGCACCCCCGGAGCCGCCGCGACAGGCCAGGGGTGACCTGTGGCGGATGACACGACCGCCCCGCTCTGCAATCATCACCCTCTTTTTGACGTCAGCAGGCGCCCTGGGGGAACATCGATGTCTCAAGCCAGTTCGATCCATCGCAACGTCGGCGCGTTCGACCTGATGCTCACCGGCCTGGGCTCGATCATCGGCTCGGGCTGGCTGTTCGGCGCCTGGCGCGCGGCGCAGATTGCCGGCCCGGGCGC
>DATNBK010000118.1:0-7108 GCA_035571995.1 Rhodanobacter sp. | reverse complement strand
GCGGCGTGGGGCTTCTGACGCCAGGCCAGGTGCTCAGCCAGCGGCGACTTTCCCCGGCGCGGGCGATGCTCATGATCGCCTGGAGCTCGGCGGGGTAGGGCATGCGCACGGCGCGCGGGTTGCTGAAAAGCATGGCGATCTCCTCGCGGGGCAGGTTGGTCTTGGACACGGGAAGAAGCATGTTCGTCGAATCGAACATCACTCGCTGCTATTTTTACGCCTTGCGTCGAGTGAGGTTGCAGCATGTACCGAGGTGGCGTTCGTGTTGACGGCTGGCGGGGTCGGGGGTGCGCTTGCGCGCACGGTGACGGCACATGAGCGGCGAGGAGTCCGGGCCGGCCACGCCCTCGGCCGACGACGTGGGGCACATGCGCCACGCATTGCAACTGGCGGAGCATGCCTGCGATGCCGAGCATGAGGTGCCGGTGGGGGCGGTGCTGGTGCTTGGGGGCGAGGTCATTGGCGAAGGCTGGAACCGCAACCTGACCCTGCATGATCCGACCGCGCACGCCGAAATCCTGGCCATGCGCATGGCGGGCACGCGGCTCGGCAACCACCGCCTGTGCGATACCACGCTGTACGTGACCCTCGAGCCCTGCGTGATGTGCGCCATGGCCATGATCCATGCACGCATTGCCCGGCTGGTCTACGCGGCGCCCGATCCCAAGACCGGCGCCGCCGGTGGCAGATTCGACACCTTGCTCAGCCCCCAGCACAACCATCGCGTGGAGTTGGTCGGCGGCGTCCTGGCCGAGGAATCGGCGGTGCTGCTCAGGGAGTTCTTCCGGGCCCGCCGTTAGCGGCTTGGGTGGTGAGCGCTAATAGTGGAAAGCCTGGGCGATTTTTGCCACCCAGGATCCTCGAGGCCGGTGGCTCGTGTGGGGCTCCCTGGTATGGCGTGGGGTAGGCCCAGGTCGAGGGCATGCCGGACGGGACGAAACTGCCACCTTGACCGCGGAGTAGACTGCCATGGTCAACACTTGATGGGGATATTGGTGATGATTTCTCGGACACGACTGATGATGGTCTGCGCCAGCGTGATGGGCGTGGGCCTGGTGGCAGGCGCAGCCATCGCGGCGCCCGACGCGGTACCGCCCTCCGCCACCGATCCTGTCGCGACCCTCGTCAGTCGCCTGGACCTGGCGCAGTACAAGGCGACGATCAAGGGGCTGACGAAGTTTGGCGATCGCCGCCAGGGCACGCAGCGCAACCGCGATGCGATCGACTGGATCGAGGCGCAGTTGAAGAGCTACGGCTGCACGCCCACGGCGCGCATCACCTACGACTTCCAGCCACGAGAGCGGCCGGCGCGGACGCCCGAGGAAATCCGGGAGGCCCGGCTGCGCTTCATGCAGGCCCGCAAAGGCCCTGGCGGCTCGCATATGCGCGGCAACGTGGTGGCGACCGGCGTGAACACCGACCCCATGAAGCAGCCGGATGCGAAGTTGCGCGCGCTGGATACTCCGCCGAGCGTCCCGGGCGAGCGTCAGGAGGTGTATTGCACCAAGGTCGGCACCACGCATCCCGAGGAGATGTACATCGTCAGCGGGCACATGGACGGCATCGGCTGGGGCGAGGCGGCAAACGACGACGGGTCGGGGACGGCGCTGGTGATGCAGCTCGCGCGCGTGCTGAGCTCGCCGGACGTGAAAACCGATCGTTCGATCCGCTTCATCCTGTGGAACAACGAGGAAACCGGTCTCAACGGATCGCGCGCCTACGTCGAGCAGCGCGCGGCACTCCAGGGCAAGGAAGATCCCGTGGGCTCGGGCAAGTATCCGGAGCCCAGGTGGCTGGGCGTCATCCAGCACGACATGATGATGTTCGACCACGGCATGCCCAAGGCCGATGGCAGCGTCAGCAAGGTGCAGCGTCCGGAAGCCGACGTGAATGTCGAATTCCAGTCCAACTCGAAATTTGCCGCCGACTCGCAGAAGCTGGCCTGGGCGCTGGCCGACGCAAACGACAAATATGCGACCGATTATCCGGCACAGGTCGGCCAGCACATGACCAATACCGACTCGGCGCCGTTCCAGGACCTGGCGCCCTCGATCAGCGTCCGCGAGAACGAGCGCGGTGCACAGATTGGCGCGGGTTGGGATCCGCAGTGGCACCAGCCGACCGACCTGTATTCGACCTACAGCGACGCGGATTTCCGCCTCGGCCTGAACGCGGCGCAGACCACGTTGGGCGCGGTGGCGAAGCTGGCCGGTGCCAAGCTCGAGAAGTGATGGCGGGATCGTGGCGTGGATGGCGATGACATCGCGTATGCTTGACCGCTTGTCCGCCGATTGACGGCGGCCAGCAGTCATCGAACCAGAGGACACGCCATGACCATCCACGTCACGTTTACCACCAACCGCGGGCCGATCCACTTGCGCCTGCACGAGGACAAGGCGCCCATCACGGTGGCCAACTTCGTCAACCTGGCACGCCGCGGCTATTACGACGGCCTGTCCTTCCATCGGGTGATTGCCGACTTCATGATACAGGGTGGTTGTCCGGAGGGCTCGGGCCGTGGCGGACCCGGCTACCGCTTCGAGGACGAATTCGACACCGGGTTGAAACACGACAAGCCGGGCGTGTTGTCCATGGCCAATGCCGGTCCGGGCACGAACGGCAGCCAGTTCTTCATTACCCATGGTCCGACGCCTTGGCTGGACGGCAAGCACAGCGTGTTTGGCGAAGTGCTGGATGCGGCGGACATGGCGGTGGTCAATTCGGTGCAGCAAGGCGACACGATCGAGAAGGTCGTGGTGGAAGACGACGTCGAGGCGTTCCTGGCCACCCAGGCCGACCGCGTCAAGGAGTGGAACGCCATACTCGACGTGCGCGGCTGAGCGCACGACCGATGGAGCGCCAGCTCAGGCGGGGCCCGTGGGCGTGGTAAAATAGCCGTCTTTCGTCCTCGCTCGAAGTGTGGGAACCATGCCGCAACTTGCCGCGCGCGTCGGTCGCGCCAAACCCAGCACCATCATGGTGATTGCCCAGAAGGCCAGGCAGCTCAAGGCCGCCGGGCGCGACATCATCAGCTTTTCGGTGGGCGTGCCCAATTTCCTGCCCGGCGAACATGTGTACGCGGCGGCGCGCGAGGCGCTGGCGCACGACAGCGGGCAGTACGGCAACGGCCGGGGCCCGGAGACGCTGCAGGACGCGTTCCTGCAGCACATCGAGGCGCTGGGTTTCCACGGCTACCAACGCGCCAACGTCGCGATCGGCATCGGCGCCAAGCAGGTCCTGTACAACCTGGCCGAGGCACTACTCGACGAGGGCGACGAGATTACGTTTGCCGCGCCGTACTGGACCACCTACCGCGACATTGCCGACATCATCGGCGCGCGGATCAATCCCTTGCCCTGCGGGCCGCAGCACGACTACAAGCTCACGCCGGAGCAGCTCGATGCCGCCCTGGCGCGCAAGCCCAAGGTGTTTTTGTTCAACAACCCCGCCAACCCGACCGGCATGGTCTACACCGCGGCCGAGATCGCAGCGCTCGCCGACGTGCTGGTGCGCCACCCCGAGACCTGGATCGTCACCGACGACATCTACGCTGCCATGGTCTTCGATGGCATCGGCTACCACAACTTTGTCCACGCCCGGCCGGAATTGCGCGATCGGCTGATCTTCGTGGACTCGGTTTCCAAGACCTATGGCATGCCCGGCTGGCGGGTGGGCTTCCTGGCGGGTCCCGAGGTGGTCGCCAAGGCCATCACCACGATGAACTCCAGCCACATCACCAGCCTGCCGGAAGTGGTGAGCGCCGCCGCGGTTGCCGCCCTCACCGGCCCGCAGGACGTCACCCGCGCCAAGTGCCAGGATTTTGCCGCGCGGCGCGACGTGGTGTATGGCGCCTTGGTCGCCATTCCCGGTATCGTGTGTCCGCGCCCACAGGGAGCGTTTTATGCGTTCCCGGACATCTCCGTGGCCTTCGGCAAACGCCACGGCGACATGCAGATCCACGATGACGTCAGCTTTTGCGCGGCGCTGCTGGAGGCCAAGGGCGTGGCCTGCGTGCCCGGCTCGGCGTTTGGCGAAGCGCGCGCCATGCGCATTTCCTATACCTGCCCGGTCGCACAACTGGAGCCGGGGCTCGAGCGCATCACCAGTTTCTTTGCCGAGCTGGGCTGAAGGCGGGCTGCCGCCGGACATGCGGGCGGTGGTTGGCCACCTCCTGGCCGGTTCGAGAAACCTTCCTATCCATCTTTTTAGGAGTCTGTAGCTGATGAAAGCCCCCGTTCGAGTTGCCGTTACCGGTGCCGCTGGCCAGATTGGCTATGCCTTGTTGTTCCGCATCGCCGCGGGCGACATGCTGGGTGCTGATCAGCCGGTGATCCTGCAACTGCTGGAAATCACGCCAGCGCTGCCGGCACTGCAGGGCGTGGTGATGGAATTGAACGACTGCGCATTCCCCACCTTGGCCGGCGTGGTCACGACCGACGACGCCAACGTGGCGTTCAAGGACGTGGACTACGCGCTGCTCGTCGGTGCCCGCCCGCGTGGCCCGGGCATGGAACGCAAGGATTTGCTGCAGGCCAATGGCGGCATCTTCGGGCCGCAAGGCCGGGCCCTCAACGCCCATGCCAAGCGCAGCGTGAAGGTGCTGGTGGTCGGCAACCCCGCCAACACCAATGCGCTGATCGCGCAGCAGAACGCGCCTGATCTCGATCCGGCCTGTTTTACAGCCATGGTGCGCCTGGACCACAACCGTGCCAAGTCGCAGTTGGCCGAGAAGACCGGCAAGCACAACACCGACGTGCGCAAGATGATCATCTGGGGCAACCACAGTTCCACGCAATATCCGGACGTGTCGCACGCGACCATCGCGGGCAAGCCGGTGTTGGACCTGGTCGGCCAGGAATGGTACGAAAAGCAATTCATCCCCACCGTGCAGCAGCGCGGGGCCGCGGTCATCAAGGCGCGCGGCGCGTCCTCGGCGGCGTCCGCAGCGGCCGCAGCCATCGACCACATGCGTACCTGGGCACTGGGTACGGCCGAGGGTGATTGGGTATCCATGGCCGTCCCGTCAGATGGCTCCTACGGCATTGCGCCCGGGGTGATCTACGGCTACCCGGTGACCTGCCGCGATGGCAAGTACGAAATCGTGCAAGGGCTGGCCATCAGCGAGTTTTCGCGTGCGCACATGGATGCCAGCGAGCAGGAGCTGCGTGGCGAGCGTGCCAGCGTCGAGGAGCTGTTCGCGAAGAAGTAGGCTGTACGTGCACGCCACAACACGCGAAGGGCCGGCGCAAGCCGGCCCTTCGTTTGTATGCAGTCCAGTACCAAGGTCCAGGTGCCGCCTGGATGTCTCGCCTCAGGCGGCAGCTGTCTCCACGGCGGCGAGTGGCATCGGGGCGCGGATCAGATGGTCGAAGGCACTCAGGGCCGCGGTCGACCCGGCGCCCATGGCAATGACGATCTGCTTGTACGGCACCGTGGTGGCGTCCCCGGCGGCAAATACCCCCGGCAGCGATGTCTGGCCGCGGTCGTCGATGACGATCTCGCCGCGCGGGGTCAACTCCAGGGTGCCTTGCAGCCAATCGGTGTTCGGCAGCAGGCCGATCTGCACGAAGATGCCTTCCAGCCCAAGCGTGTGCGTACTCCCATCGGCACGGTCCTGGTAGACCAGTCCGCCCACCTTCTGGCCGTCGCCGACGATTTCCGTGCTCAGCGCGTTGACGATGATGTCGACGTTCGCCAGGCTGCGCAGCTTGCGCTGCAGGACATTGTCGGCGCGCAGCTTGCTGTCGAACTCGACCAGGGTGACGTGGGCCACGATGCCGGCGAGGTCGATGGCCGCCTCCACGCCGGAGTTGCCGCCGCCGATCACCGCCACGCGCTTGCCCTTGTACAGCGGGCCATCGCAGTGCGGGCAGTAGGCCACGCCCTTGTTGCGGTATTCGTCTTCACCCGGCACGTTCATGTGCCGCCAGCGCGCGCCCGGTGAGAGGATCACGGTCTTCGCTTTGAGCGTCGCGCCATTGGCCAGGCGGACTTGGGCCAGGCCACCGGGGGCCGGCGCCGGCACGAGTTCCACTGCGCGTTGCAGGTTCATGATGTCGACGTCGTAGTCCTTGACGTGCTGTTCCAGGGCCACGCCCATCTTTGGGCCGTCGGTGGCGCTGACCGAGATGAAATTCTCGATCGACATGGTGTCCAGCACCTGGCCGCCGAAGCGTTCGGCGGCCAATCCAGTGCGGATGCCTTTGCGTGCGGCGTAGATTGCGGCCGCCGCTCCGGCCGGACCACCGCCGACCACGAGCACGTCGAACGCGTCCTTGGCCTTGAGCTTTTCCGCCTCGCGTTCGCTGCTGCCGCTGTCGATCTTGGCCAGGATCTGCTCCAGGCTCATGCGGCCCTGGTCGAACGGCTCGCCGTTGAGGAACACACTTGGCACCGACATCACCTGGCGCGCGGCAACCTCATCCTGGTACAGCGCGCCGTCGATGGCGACGTGCTGGATCTTCGGATTGAGCACGCTCATCAGGTTCAGGGCCTGCACGACGTCGGGGCAGTTCTGGCACGACAGCGAAAAATAGGTCTCGAAGCGGAACACGCCGTCGGGGGCGGGGCTTTCGATGTTTTGTATCTGTTCGATCACCTCGGGTGCGATCTTCGCCGGGTGGCCGCCCACCTGCAGCAGGGCCAGGACCAGCGAGGTGAATTCATGGCCCATGGGGATGCCGGCAAAGCGCACGGCGATGTCGGTGCCGGTGCGCTTGATCGCAAACGACGGTTTGCGCACGTCGTCGTCGTCGCGCACGAGGCTGATCAGAGGGGACAGCGCGGCGATCTCGTGCAGCAACCCGTCGAGCTCGCTCGACTTGGCGCTGTCGTCCAGCGCCGCGACGATCTCGATCGGTCGCGTCAGTTTTTCCAGATAGGCCTTCAACTGGGCGGTAAGATTGGCATCCAGCATGACGGACTCCGCGGTGGATTCTTGGGTGCAGGTGGCGCGTGCTGGCAGCGCAGGCGCCGTCCGGCACCGTATTCGAGTGCGGACCCGGGCACGCCCGGGTCCGTGGGGCAGGACAGGTACGGCTTAAATCTTGCCGACCAGGTCCAGCGACGGTTCCAGGGTCTTCTCGCCTTCCTTCCACTTGGCCGGGCA
>DATNBK010000117.1:0-4592 GCA_035571995.1 Rhodanobacter sp. | reverse complement strand
GGCTGCGGCATGGGCGACATCCTGGTCGAGGACGCGCGCACCAAGCTGCTGATGATCCCGACCCTGGTCAAGGCCGACGTCGACCTGGTGTTCGACCCGCCCTGGAGCTACGAGATGATGTCCGACGAGGCGCGCCTCGAAACCGGCATGGTCTGAGGACCTCCCGCCGCATCCTCATTTCTGTATCCCTCGTGCCCTCGTGCCGTCACTCCTGCGTGCCCGCCCCCGGCCTCATTCCTGCGTCCCCACGGCGTCCTTCCCGCTTTCGCGGGAAGGACGATCGCGGGAATGACGGAAATTCAAGGAGGACGCACCCAGGCGACGTTACCGCTGCGTTTGTACGTCTCGGTCCGCTAATCAGCCGCCAGTCTCTTCGAAGCGGTTGGCGGCGCGGTTCTTGCGTACCTTGGCCGGATCCCAGACGCGGCCATTCATGGTGATGTAGACGCCATCGGGCAAGGTCTGCACCGCGGCCACCGCGCAGCCGATGTTGAACACGGCGTCGGAGCCCTGGAAGCGTGCCGGGTTCAATGCGCCGGTCAACACGATCACCTTGTCCTTGATGCCGGCCAGCTCGGTGGCCGTCTCCACCATGGTGTCGGTGCCGTGCGTGACCAGCACGTGCCGATCCGCCTGCCGTTCGATCGTGGCCCGCACCAGGGCCCGGTCTTCGGGCTCCATCTGCAGGCTGTCCTTGCGCATCAGCGGGACGATCGTGAACTCGAAGCCGACCCCAAGCTGGGTCAGGATGTCGCCGATTTGCGGCGCACCGATCTTGTAGTCCGACTTCGCGTCGAAGTAGATCTTGTCGATGGTGCCGCCGGTGGTGATGATCGTCAGATGCTGCATGATGCCTGGCACACGGGAAGTGTCCGCAGTTTAGCCTGTGCCGGCATCGCCATGTGAGGGATGCCGGCGCCGGGCGCCCGATCCGCGCGCGGACTTCCGCCTGCCGTGACCTCGATCTGTGGCGGCTGGGCGGCGGCCGCTTATGACTTCCAGCACATTGAACAGTGGGGTCGTCGCAGTACGGTCCCCGTGCGGTTCCGCGTGTCCCGCCTGTTCCTCCCCACGCTCCACGAGAGATATTCCGATGTCCAAGTCAAGCCGTGTGCTGCCCGTGTTGCTGGCTGCCACCTTGTCGCTGGTCGTGTCCACCGTCTGTGCGGCGACGGTGCCAGCCAATGAACTGACCAGTGCCTTGCACTGGCGCAGCGTGGGGCCGTACCTGGGCGGGCGCGTGACCAGCTTGGCCGGCGTCGCCGCGCAGCCGAATCTCTACTACGCGGCGTACGCCGGCGGCGGCGTGTGGAAGACGGAGGATTACGGGCACAACTGGAAAAACATCAGCGACAAGTATTTCAAGAACAACAATGTCGGCGCGA
The DNA here is from genome assembly GCA_035571995.1 of Rhodanobacter sp. Taxonomy (GTDB): domain Bacteria; phylum Pseudomonadota; class Gammaproteobacteria; order Xanthomonadales; family Rhodanobacteraceae; genus Rhodanobacter. The sequence goes on along the minus strand of DATNBK010000117.1, from coordinate 3,207 downwards.
TTGCCGTGGCGCCCTCCAACCCGGACATCATCTACGCCGGCACCGGTGATTCCGCCCCGCGCAACACCTTCCTGACTGGTGAGGGCATGTACAAGTCCACGGATGCCGGCAAGACCTGGGCCTTCATTGGCCTGGGCAACACCCACATCATCAGTTGGATCCTCGTCGATCCCAGGAACCCCGACCTGCTGTACGTCGCGGCGCTCGGACATTTCTACGGGCCCAATCCCGAGCGCGGCGTATTCAAGAGCACCGATGGCGGCAAGACCTGGAGCAAGGTCCTGTACGTCAACGACAAGACCGGCGCCATCACGATGGCGATGGATCCGGCCAATCCGCAAGTGGTCTACGCCGCGATGTGGGAGGCCTACCGTCGGCCCTGGACGCTCTCCAGCGGCGGCCCGGGCAGCGGGATCTACAAGACCACCGATGGCGGCGCGCATTGGACCAACATCACGCACAACCAGGGCTTGCCGACTGGCATCTTCGGCAAGGTGGGCCTGGCCGTGGCGCCAAGCGCGCCCAACGTCGTCTACGCACTGGTCCAGGCCAAAACGGATGTCCCGGGCAAGCCGGGAGGCCTGTTCCGCTCGGACAACGGCGGCCAGACCTGGACGCTGATGAACAACAGCCTGGATATCACGCAGCGCGCCTTTTACTACGCGCGCGTCTTCGTCGATCCCAAGGATGCCGACACCATTTATCTGCCCAACGCCGATATGTTCGTCTCGCATGACGCCGGCAAGACCCTCAGCAAGCTCAAGCCGCCGCATGGCGACAACCACGCGTTCTGGATCAATCCCGACCATCCGCAGATCCTGGTCGAAGGCAACGATGGCGGCGCGACCGTGTCGCTGGATGGCGGCAAGACCTGGAGTACCGAGGACAACCAGCCGACCGGGCAGTTCTATCACGCCAATCTCGACAACCAGTTTCCGTTCCGCATCTACGGTGCACAGCAGGACCGCGGTTCGGTCTATGCGCCGAGCGCGGTTCCGGCAGGAGGCATCCCGCCCGTCTGGCCCAGCGTGCGGGGTGGTGAAGCGAGCTGGGTCGTGCCGACGCCGGGGCAACCCTGGATCACGTACGGCAGCGGGTACTACACGCAGGAGTGGCGTGAGAACCGGCGCACCGGGTTGGCCACCCAGGTCCCCGCGTGGGGGCAATGGAATTTCGGCGTGGCCGCGACCGAGACCAAGTATCGCTTTGGCTGGTGGTATCACCCGAAAGTGTTTGCGCCGCACAACCCGAAGGAGTTGCTGCTCGGTGCCAACGTGGTGTTTGAAACCATGGACCAGGGCGTCAACTGGAAGGTCATCAGCCCGGACCTCACGCGCAATGACAAGAGCAGGCAGCAGCGCCCTGGCGGTCCGATCAGTGCGGATGTGACCGGAGAGGAGGTGTTCGGCACGCTGTCCTCGATTGCCTTCTCCCCGCTGAGCGACGACATCACCTGGGCGGGTTCGGATGATGGCCTGGTGCACGTCACCAAGGATGCCGGCGGCCATTGGCAGGGCGTGCGCCCGCCGCAGATGCCGGCCTCGTCCACCATCACCAGCATCGAGCCCTCGCACCGGAAGGAAGGCACGGTCTACGTGTCGGCCAGCCGCTACCAGTGGGACGACTTCCATCCCTACGTGTACAAGACCACCGATTCCGGCAGCCGCTGGACCACGATCACCACGGGCTTGCCCGAGGGCCAGTATGTCGAGAGCGTGCGCGAGGATCCCAACGACCCCAGCCTGCTCTTCGCGGGCACCAGCGCGACGGTCTACATGAGCCTGGATGCCGGTGCGCACTGGCAGCCGCTCGCGCTCAACCTGCCGGCGGTGCGCGTGACCGACATCGAGATACAGCCCGCGCAGCACGCGGTGGTGCTCTCGACGTTTGGCCGCGCGTTCTGGGTGCTCGACAACCTGCAGTTCCTGGAGCAGGTGAGTACAGCCAGGGTCGCTAGCGATGCGCCCTACCTGTTCAAGCCCCAACAGACCTGGTTGGTGACGCGCCGCACGAGCGGGTTCGGTGCGCAGGCGGCACCCAACTCGGGCGAAAACCTGCCGCCCGGAGCCGCGGTGTTCTTCCACCTGCCGGCCGACTACAACGGCAAGCAGCCGGTGCAGCTGAGCTTTACCGATGCCTCCGGCAAGGAGATCCGCAGCTACACGCTGCCGGAGCAGCCCAAGGCGACCAAGCCCGCGTCCGGCGAGGGCGCTGCCAAGGTTGCCAAGTTGCATCCGGGAATGAACCGCTTCCTGTGGAACCTTCGTTATCCGGATGCGACCGACGTCAAGGGCATCTACGAGAGCCCCCACAGCCAAGGCGCGCGGCCACCGGTTGGCCCGGAAGTGCTGCCGGGGACTTACTACGCCCAACTGAGCTACGCGGGACACACGCAACGGCAACCGTTCGTGGTCAAGCTCGATCCGCGCCTGGACACGACGTCGGCCGAGCTGCAGCAACGCTTCGATCTGCTCATGCAGCTCCGTGACTCCATGGGCGAACTCGGCACCGCCCTGAACCAGGCACTCGATGCCCGCACCGAACTGGAGCAGGCGATCGCCGCCAAGCACGTTTCCGGCAATGTGGCCACGCAAGCCCTGGCCGGCTTGAACCGCGATATCGACGACATGGTGAACCTGCGGATCCAGTCGGACGAAGGCGCCCTGGTGTACGCGGGCAAGTTGAGGGCGCGCCTGTCGTGGCTGGTGGACGCCGTGAGTGCATCGTTCGTGGCGCCGACGCCTGCGATGGTCGATGCGGCAAACACGTACATGGGCCAGGAGCGTGATGGCGTGTCCCGCCTGCACGCGGATGTCGCGGGGGCGAAGGCGGCGCTGCATTGAAACGCTGACGCGGCTTCCCCCCGGCTTTGGTGGACAGGGCCGGACTCGTGCCCGGTATCGAGCAGCCGGTCCCGCCGCCCGCGCCCTGTCGCGCTGTTGTCCCCAGGAAAGGTCCGATCAACACGCTCTTGATCGTCATTCCCGCGAAAGCGGGAATCCAGCGCGCTTGAACTTCAACAGCATGACGTCACTGGATCCCCGCTTTCGCGGGGATGACGACAATTTTCAGACCTTTAGCGCGTGCTGCTGCCGACGGGTCAGCGCAGCAGCAACCCGGTGTTGCTGGCGTCTGGCGCGACCAGCCGATCGAGGCCGTGGGCCAGGAAGCGCTGCAGTGCGGCGGCGGCCCGTGGCTGGTCTTGCG
>DATNBK010000116.1:0-14958 GCA_035571995.1 Rhodanobacter sp. | reverse complement strand
AGCTGCGCCACCGTGTCGGTATCCTTGTAGGTGCCGTTGCCGAACGTGACCCAGATGCCCGCGAGCAGCAGGATGATGCCGGCAATGATCAGTCCTAGACGCATGGGTGACTCCTTGGCATGGATGTGCCACGGATTATGCGTGGGCGGTTGTGCACGCCAGGTGGACGTCACGCAAAAAAAGCCCCGAAGACCAGGGGAAGTCTTCGGGGCCGGGGCCGGACGCGGCACCCAGGGGAGGAGGTCCGCGTCCGTGGGCTGCTCTCGGGGGGAGAGTCAGCCAGGGATGCCATTGCGTGCATCCGCTGGATAGGAACACGGCGCGTGCGGAAAGTTGCAGGTACCGGCAAGAATTCTTGGCTAAATTCCTTTATGCCGATTTAATGATTGTCTCGACGCACCCGGAAAGCCTTGATGCAGGCCGGTTTGCCCGCCTGGAAAACGAAATTTGCGACGTTGTCGGGGTGGCGCGGTGCGTTCGCGCGTTGCCATCCGTTCAGCTTCAGTGGGCTTAGTCCCAGTTCGCCCCCGTACCCACGTCGACTTCCAGGGGCACGGCGAGTTTGGCGGCGCCGGACATGCGCTCGATGACCGCGGCACGGACCGCCGCCACGGCATCGGCGCGTACCTCGAACACCAGCTCGTCGTGGACCTGCATCAGCATGTGTGCGTCGTCGCGTCCACGCAGCCAGTCGTCGACCTGGACCATGGCGCGCTTGATGATGTCGGCGGCCGTGCCTTGCATGGGGCCATTGACGGCTGCCCGTTCGGCGCCCTGGCGTAGCGCATGGTTGCGCGAGGCCAGGTTTTCCAGATACAGGCGGCGGCCGAACAAGGTTTGCACGTAGCCGTCGCGATGCGCCTGGGCACGCGTGTTCTCCATGAACGCCTGTACGCCCGGATAGCGCGCGAAATACCGTGCCATGTAGTCGGCGGCTTCGCCTCGATCCACGCCCAGGGCGCGCGCCAGCCCAAACGCGCTCATGCCGTACATCAGGCCGAAGTTGATCGCCTTGGCTGCGCGGCGCTGGTTTGGCGTGACCTCCCCGGGAGGTACGCCAAACACCTCTGCAGCCGTCGCGCGGTGGATGTCGGCGTGTTCGTGGAACGCACGCAGCAGGCCTTCGTCGCCGGAGAGGTGCGCCATGATGCGCAGCTCGACCTGCGAGTAGTCCGCGGCCAGCACCACCCAGCCCGGCGGGGCGATGAAGGCCTGGCGGATGCGTCGGCCTTCCTCGGTGCGCACCGGGATGTTCTGCAGGTTGGGATCGGTGGAGGACAGCCGGCCGGTGGCGACCGCGCCCTGGTGGTAGCAGGTGTGCACGCGGCCGGTGCGCGGGTTGACGATGCCGGAGAGTTTGTCGGTGTAGGTCGAGCGCAGCTTGGCCAGCATGCGGTAGTCCAGGATCACACGCGGCAGCTCGTGCAGGTCGGCAATCGCCTCGAGCGCTTCCTCGTTGGTCGAGGGTTGGCCGGTCGGCGTCTTGCGTATGGCCTGGAGCCCCAGTTCGTCGAACAGGATGGCCTGCAGTTGCCGCGGCGAGTCCAGGTTGAACTCACGCCCGGCCTGGGCATGGGCCTGGGCCTGCAGCTCCAGCATGCGCTTGCCCAACTGCTGGCTTTGCAGGCGCAAGGCGTCGGTGTCGATCAAGACCCCGCGCCGCTCCATCGCGGCCAGCACGGGAACCAGTGGCATCTCGATATCGGTGTACACCTGCTGCAGCGCCGGGATGCGCTGCAGTTGCGGCCACAGCGCCGTGTGCAGGCGCAAGGTCACGTCCGCATCCTCCCCGGCGTAGCGGCAGGCGGTGTGCACATCGACCTGCGAGAACGGAATCTGCTTCGCGCCCTTGCCGGCGACGTCGACATATTTCACCGTCTCGTAGCCCAGGTATTTCCTGGCCAGCGAGTCCATGTCGTGGCGCGTGCCGGTGGCGTTCAGCACGTAGGACTCCAACATGGAGTCGTGCTGCACGCCACGTACCTGGACGCCGCATTGCGCCAGGATATTGATGTCGTATTTTGCGTTCTGGCCGAGCTTGGCGTGGCGGGGATCCTCCAGCAGCGGGCGCAGTGCGCCGAGCACGAAGTCGCGGTCGAGCTGGGGGGGCGCACCGGGATAGTCGTGGGCGATCGGTATGTAGCAGGCCACGCCGGGTTCCACCGAGAAACTCATGCCGACCAGGTCCGCGCGCATGGCATCGAGACTGGTGGTCTCGGTGTCGAAGGCGATCAGCGGCGCATCGCGCAAGCGCTGCAGCCAGTCGTCGAGTTGGGCCGGGGTGGTCACCAGTTCGTAGCGGCCGGCGGCGGACAGCTCAGCTGGCATCGCCGGGCTTGGCGTGGCGCTGTCGACAGCGGGGGCAGGCTGGCTGGGCGCGTGTTCATTCCCTGGCCCTTGCATGCCCGGGCCGGTGGCGGTTGCAGCCTCGAGATCCTTCAGTGCGTTCTTGAATTCGTAGCGCGTGTACAGCGTGCGCAGCAGCCCGGTGTCGGGCTGGCGTTGGGTCAGGTCGGTGGGCTTGAGCGACAGTGGCACATCGGTCCTGATCGTGGCCAGGGTACGCGACAACGGCAAATGCGGCAGGGCGGCGCGCAGGTATTCGCCGATCTTGCCGCCAACCTGCGTGGCGTGCTCGATGACGCCTTCCAGGCTGCCGTATTCGGCCAGCCACTTTGCCGCGGTCTTCGGCCCGCATTTGGGGACCCCGGGGATGTTGTCGCTGCTGTCCCCGGTAAGGGTCAGGAAGTCGACGATCTGGTCGGGGCGCACTCCAAACTTCTGCATCACGCCGGCCTCGTCCAGCGTGGTGTTGTGCATGGTATTGACCAGGGAAATCCGCGACGTGACGAGCTGGGCGAGATCCTTGTCGCCGGTCGAAATCACCACCTCGATGCCGGCTGCCTCGGCTTGCGTGGCCAGGGTGCCGATGACGTCGTCGGCCTCGACCCCGTCCTCGCAGAGGATTGGAAAGCCAAGCGCGCCGACGACCTCCAGCATGGGTTTGACCTGGGCGCGCAAGTCGTCCGGCATCGCCGGGCGGTTGGCCTTGTAGGCGTCATACAGCGTGTGGCGGAACGTGGGCCCTGGCGCGTCGCAGACGAAGGCCAAATAATCGGCTTGGGCCTGCAAGGTCGCCCGCAACATGCTGACCACCCCATACAAGGCGCCAGTCGGCTCGCCGAGTGAATTGCTCAGCGGCGGCAGTGCGTGGAACGCCCGATACAGATAGGACGAACCGTCGATGAGGATCAGCTTGGGCATGCCGGCTACCGGTGGCGAGGGGTGCAGGCCGCGCGACCTACTCCGGGGAAAACATTCTCGCATGCGCGCCAAGGGGAAGCTTCACGGTCCCCACGCAGCCCACTGCTATGCTTCCACCGTCTGGTCGAGGTTGCCGTCATGAAAACCGCTCGCTTGCTGCTTGCCACGGGATTGGGCTGGTTGCTGTTGCCCTTGGCGGCCATCGCCGAGCCACAGGCATCACCCCCGGGACCGGCCCTGCCGCCGCCGGGTTTGCATGATCCCGGGGTACGTGCCTCGGCGCCAGCCGCAAGCAGCGTGGGTTCGCCCATGACACCGCCCGCGGTCGCATTGCCCTCGATGCGCGATGACGATACCGCGCGCGACGAGGTGCCACCCCAGGTGACGATCCGCCAGCGTGGCGACGACAGCGTGCAGGAATATTGGCGCGGCGGCCAGTTGTACATGGTGGTGGTGACGCCGAAGAACGGCGTGCCCTACAGCTACATGCTCGATCCGCAGGGCCGCTGGGTCGACGACCACGGGCAAAAGCCGATGCGCCCTGTGATGTACAAGATCCTGGAATGGGGCAAGAGCAAGCCGGCCACGGCGCGTTCCAGCGGCGGTTAGCGACGGTTCGCGACGTCGTGGCGTGGAAGCCGGTGTGGCCGAGGCCTATGGCGGGCCGCGCATTCAGACCGGATCGTCCAGCTCGTCGTAGTGGCGGAAGATGCCGTTCTCGTTGAACGCGCAGCGCCGCGGCGAGGCGAGGTAGGCTGCGATGTTCGGCCGCGCGGCGACGCGGTCGCACAAGGCGTGCAAGTGGGGCAGCTCACCCTGCAGGCGGCGCATGGCGCGTGGAAACGCGTATTCCAGGCCGGCCATCATCTGGAACAAGGAGAGGTCGACGTGGCTGTGCGTGCGCAGCGCGTGGTGTCCGCCGCCGCGCTCCAGTACCTGCTCGAAATAACCCAGGAACTTGGGCAGGCGCGTTTCGCGCAGGTTGGCAGCGCGGCGTCGCGCTTCCTTCTTTTGGTCCTCGTAGTACAGGCTGCCGGCAATCGGGTGGTGGCTGTCGTGCACTTCCGCAACGAGGTCGGCGATGGTCAACTGCAGTTGTTGCGCATACACGCGCCGGCCCTCGCTGTCCGGAACCAGGCCCAGTTGTGGCCCGAGGTGCTGCAGGATGTTTGCCGTTTGCGCGATGACCAGCGTTCCGGCCTTCAGGAAGGGCGGGGCAAACGGCAATGCACCCGCGCGGTCGCCCTCCAGGAAGGGCATGATGGCGTCGTCGCCTTGTTCACGCGCGACGTCCGTGTAGTCGGCGCCGGCATCTTCCAGCGCGAGGCGGACGAATTCCCCGCGGCCCTGGACACCACTCCAGTAATACAGTGCGTAATGCATCGTTGCCTCCAGGACAGATCCGGCACGGCCCTGTGCGGCACGCATCGCTGCCACCAGTTCGGCGCGTTGGCGTCCCTGCGGTGCGCTAATGGCGGAAGTGGCGCATGCCGGTGAAGACCATGGCCATGCCATGTTCGTCCGCGGCGGCAATCACCTCGGCATCGCGCATCGATCCGCCCGGCTGGATCACCGCGACGATGCCGGCCGCAGCCGCCGCGTCGATGCCATCACGGAACGGGAAGAACGCATCGCTCGCCATCACTGAACCCTGCACATCGAGCTTTTCGTCGGCGGCCTTGATGCCGGCGATCCTCGCACTGTACACGCGGCTCATCTGGCCAGCGCCGATGCCGATGGTCTGGCGGTTCCTGGCGTAGACGATGGCGTTGGACTTCACGTATTTCACCACCTTCCAGGCGAAGATCAGGTCATCGATCTGGGTTGGCGTCGGCGCGAGCTTGGTCACCACCTTCAGGTCGGCGGCCTTGACCATGCCGGTGTCGGCGGTCTGCACCAGGAGGCCCGAGCCCACCCGCTTCACGTTGTTTCCGGGATGCGCGGCAGCCAGATCGGTGCCGGCTGGCGGCGGGATTTCCAGCACGCGCACGTTGCCCTTCTTCGCGAACGCCTGCAGGGCCTCCGGATCATAGGCCGGGGCCAGCACCACCTCGACAAACTGGCGTCCCACGATCGCCTGCGCTGTCGCACCATCCAGCTCGCGGTTGAACGCGATGATGCCGCCGAAGGCCGAGGTGGGGTCCGTGTGCCAGGCAAGGTCGTAGGCCGTGCCGATGCCCTCGAGGCTGACCGCCACGCCGCAAGGATTGGCGTGCTTCACGATCACGCAGGCCGGCTTGACGAAGCTGCGCACGCATTCCCAGGCGGCGTCGGCGTCCGCGATGTTGTTGAACGAGAGTTCCTTGCCCTGCAACTGCTTGAACGTGGCCAGCGTGCCCGGTGCCGGATGCAGGTCGCGGTAAAACGCCGCCTGCTGGTGCGGGTTCTCGCCGTAGCGCAGGTCCATCAGCTTCACGAAGCGGCCATTGGTCTGGCCCGGAAAAGTCTCGTGGCCGACGATGGCCTCCTGCGCGTCATCGAGTTCCAGGCCGCTGAGGTAGTCGCTGATCGCCCCGTCGTAGTTGGACACGTCGTTGAACGCCGCTACCGCGAGCCGGAAGCGCGTGGCGCGGCTGAGGCCACCGTGCTGCTCGATCTCGGCCAGCGCCTCCGCGTACTGGTCGGGCGAGGTGAGCACGCCGACGTCATTCCAGTTCTTCGCCGCCGAACGCAGCATGGCCGGACCGCCGATGTCGATATTCTCGATCGCGTCTTCCAGCGCACAATCGGGCCTGGCCACCGTCGCCTCGAATGGGTACAGGTTCACCACCAGCAGGTCGATAGGCTGGATGCCGTGTTCGGCCATGACCGCATCGTCGATGCCGCGCCGGCCAAGCAAGGCGCCATGCACGTTTGGATGCAGGGTCTTGACCCGGCCGTCCATCATTTCCGGGAAGCCGGTGACGGTGCCGACGTCGATCACCGCGATCCCCGCTTCACGCAGGGCACGTGCCGTGCCGCCGGTGGAAAGCAACTCCACGCCGCGCGCGGCAAGCCGGCGACCGAGGTCGACCAGGCCGCTTTTGTCGGAAACGCTGAGGAGGGCGCGATGCACCGGTACGGAGGAGGGTCTGGACATGGTCGGCGGTTCTAGATCAGGCCGTGCAAGGCCAGCTTCTTGTGCAGGGTGGCGCGGTTGATGCCGAGCACGTCCGCGGTGCGGCTCTGGTTGCCGTCGTGGAAGGCCATGGCCTCGCGCAGCAGGGCGATCTCGATTTCACGCAGTACCAGGGCGTACAGGCCTTCGCTGCACGCGGTGTCGCCCATGTCCGTGAGGTAGCGCCGTACCGTACGTTCCACGCATTCGGCCAGCGCACTTTGCGTGCACTCGGCTTGCTGCAATGCAGCCGGCTTGCCGGCCGTCTTGCGGACAGGCGATTTGACGCTGTTGGTGGGCATTGTTCCCTCTGTAGTGCATGGCGGCACGGGCGGAGCGGCAGCCCGCGGTTACGCCAAGCACGTATCCCTGTGCCGGATCGTCGCGTGTTGCGGCGTAGGCGTGAGCACTCAAGTCTACCCTTGCGTGCAGACAAAATTAAGCCTTATTCGAAACCCAGTTCGAATTCGACGGCACGATCGCCGGGATCGGCGACCTCGAGCATCAGCACGCTGCTCTCGCCAGGCCCCAGGCCGCGAAGCAGGGCCTGCGCATCGTCCTGGTACTCGCGTGGGCGCAGCCGCCGCATGGCCAGGCGCTTGCCATCGGCGTCGGAGAGGGTCACGGAAAGCATTGGGTAAGGCTGCGCAAACGCCGCGGTATTCCGGATGCGGGCGCTGATCAGCAATGCATGTTCCGCGCCGGGGTAGCCCTGCACGTTGCTGTCGACCACCTGCAAGCGTCCGGGCGCGGCGACCAGGGGCAGGGTGCAGTGCAGGGCAGCGCAGCCCGCGCGCAACCAATGGCCGGTCGTGGGCTGGGTGATCAGGAAGTCGCGCTCGGCCCAGGCCACTTGTCCGCCCAGCACCAGCAACAGAATGACGCACGCCGCAGTCCACCAGCCCCGATGTGGACTGGCCCGGCGCAGGTGTCGATACGAGGGTGGCTTGCGGCGGTGCCGGTCGGCTTTTGCCGGGCGTGGGGAGAACACCAGTTGCGAGAAGTCTTCGCGTGGCGCGCTGGCTTGGGCGTCAGCAGGCGGGAGATCTGCAGGCGCCGCGGGTGCAACTGGCGTGGGCGGCAGCGCGCGCGGGATCAGCTCGTCGAGCATGACCGGACTCGCCGATGCCGCATGGCTTTCCAGCCGCGTGTAGGGTTCGGGCGGCAGGCTTTCCGCGAGTGTGGCGAGTGCGTTGAATCGGGTGCCGCAGCAGGCACACAGCAGCTCGCCGCGCGACCGCCCCAACGTCGCCGCGTTCAAGGCAAATACCGACAGGCATTCGGGGCATTGGGTATACATGGGCGGCGCCTGGCGCAGTGGCTTTTCCAGTGTAGCGACGCCTCCGGCCGGGTGCAGCCGGCGGCAGCCACGGCCTGCCATGTTCAGCGCCGCCTGTGGCCGCTGATACGCACCCAACCGTCGCGCGTCGTCGCCTGCAGGCCATCGAACCAGGTCGCGTAACGTTCCAGCAGTTCGGCTTCCTGCCCTTGCAGGATGCCGGAAATGGCGAACGCGGCGCCGGGCCGGCAGGCCTCGGCAAAAGTCGGCGCCAGTGCAGCGAGTGGACCGGCGAGGATGTTCGCCACCAGCACATCCGCCGGTTCGCACTGTCCGTCCGCCGCCAGGCGCAGCCTCAGGCGCCCGGCCACGGCGTTGCGTCGTGCATTGTCGACAGAGGCCAACAAGGCTTGGGGATCGTTGTCGATGCCTTGGGCATCCGCGGCGCCAAGCTTGAGCGCTGCAATTGCAAGCACGCCGGAGCCGCAACCGTAATCGACGATCGAGCGGGCGGCCAGGTCCAGGCCATCGAGCCACTCCAGGCACAGGGCCGTGGTGGGATGGGTGCCGCTGCCGAAGGCAAGCCCAGGGTCCAGGCGTACGACCACGGGCGTATCCGCGTGCCCATCGTCGCTCCGCGTCTCGTCGGCCGTGGGCGGCTCGATGTTCCAGGGATAGATCCACAGGCGGCGCCCGAATGACATCGGCCGGAACTGGTCCATCCACGCCCGCTCCCAATCCTGGTCGGCCACCTCGCTGAACTGCAATTGGGACCGGTCGAGCCAGGGCAGGGCGCGGCCGAGTGCGAGGGCGAGCGTCCCGCGCCCGGTCTGCGCCGGGAACAGCGCGCTCAGGACGCTGCTCTCCCAGGTGGGCAGCTCGCCGACGCCGGGCTCGAAGATGGCCTGCTCGTCCGGGGTCTCCGCGTTGGCGTCGCGCAAGGTGAGCGACAAGGCGCCGGACGCGGTCAGCGCCTCCTCGGCGCTGGCCTGTTGCTCAGGCTGGATGACCAGGGACAGCTCGAGGAACGGCATGGCCTTGCTCCGTCACTCGCCGGAAGAGAAGCTTTCCTTCTGCTCGGCAATTCGTTTTTCGAGGTAATGGTTGTTTTGCTGGCCGTGTTGGAAACCCACATCGGCCATGATCCGCTGCTGCAGCGGGATATTGCATTTGATGCCTTCGATCACCGTCTCGGCGAGCGCGAGCTGCATGCGTGCGATCGCCGTCGCGCGGTCCGGTCCGTGCACGATGATCTTGCCGATCATCGAGTCGTAGTTTGGCGGGATCCGGTAGCCGTCATACAGGTGCGTGTCCACGCGCACGCCGGGGCCGCCTGGCGCCTCGAAGCGCTTCACCACGCCGGGGCTGGGCACGAAGGTTTCCGGGTCCTCGGCGTTGATGCGGCATTCGATGGCGTGGCCGGTGATCTTGATGTCTTCCTGGCGCAGCGAGAGCTTCTCGCCAGCGGCAATCAGCAACTGCTCGCGCACCAGGTCGGTGCCGGTGATCATTTCGGTGATGGGATGCTCGACCTGGATGCGCGTGTTCATCTCGATGAAGTAGAAGCGGCCGTCCTGGTAGAGGAACTCGAACGTGCCGGCGCTGCGGTAGCCGAGGCGCAGGCAGGCATCGACGCAGACCTTGCCGATCGCGGCGCGCTGTTCGGGGTCGATCCCCGGTGCTGGCGCCTCCTCCACGACCTTTTGCTGGCGGCGCTGCATGGAGCAATCGCGCTCCGCCAGGTAGATCGCATTGCCCTGGCCGTCGGCCAGCACCTGGACTTCCACGTGGCGCGGGTTTTCCAGGTACTTCTCGAGATAGACCTGGTCGTTGCCAAATGCAGCCTTGGCTTCGGCCTTGGTCAAGGTCACCGCGTTGGCAAGGTGGGCTTCGGTGCGCACCACGCGCATGCCGCGGCCACCGCCGCCGCCGGAAGCCTTGATCAACACCGGGTAGCCAATGTCGCGGGCGATGCGGGCGTTCTCGTCCGAGTCATCGCCGAGCGGACCGCCGGAACCGGGCACGCAGGGCACCCCGGCTGCCTGCATGGTGCGGATCGCCTGCACCTTGTCGCCCATCATGCGGATCACTTCGGGACTGGGGCCAACGAAGACGAAGCCGCTCTGTTCCACCTGCTCGGCGAAGTCGGCACGTTCGGCCAGGAAGCCGTAGCCGGGATGGATCGCGGTGGCATCGGTGATTTCCGCGGCGGCGATGATGCGCGGGATGTTCAGGTAGCTTTCCGCCGCCGGCGCCGGGCCGATGCAGATCGACTCGTCGGCCAGCCCCACGTGCTTCAGGTTGCGATCCACGGTGGAATGCACGGCGACCGTCTTGATGCCCAGGCTGTGGCAGGCACGCAGTATGCGCAGGGCGATTTCGCCGCGATTGGCGATGACGACTTTATCTAGCATGGGACTTCGGACTCGGCTTGGTGATTCGATACTGCACTGGGCGCAGCGTGGGGTGGAACCAGTCGCAGCACGTGCGCCGCGGTCGTTCGGGCGGCTGCCAGGACATCAACCAATCACGAACATCGGTTCGTCGAATTCCACGGGTTGGCCGTTCTCCACCAGGATGGCCTTGATCGTGCCTGCCACCTCGGCGTCGATCTGGTTGAACATTTTCATCGCCTCGATGACCCCCAGCGTGTCGCCTACCTTGACCTGCTGGCCGATGCTGGCGAACGCGGCAGCCCCCGGGGTGGCCGAGGTGTAGAACGTGCCGACCATCGGCGCCTTGACCACGTGCCCGGCCGGCAGCGCATCGGCGGGGGTGTCGGCCGCCGCGGGCGGGGCGGCAGGCAGGGCCACGATCGCCGGTACTGGCGCGACGTTGGCCGGCGCGGGCGCGCTGGGCGCCGCGCGGTTTTGCGGCACGCGGGACAGGCGCACCACTTCCTCGCCCTCCTTGATCTCGAGTTCGGCGAGGTTGGATTCCTCCAACAGGTCGATCAGTTTCTTGATTTTTCGCAAATCCATGGGTTCAGCCTTTGGTCGATTGCGCCGTTGCCGCGGGCGCTTGAGAGCGGAAGAAACGTCGGCGGCAGGCTCAAGCCGTCGCCGGCCGGTCCTGCAGGCGGTGCATGGCAGCGTCCAGTGCCAGGCGATAGCTGTCGGCGCCAAATCCGGCGATCACGCCGACCGCGATGGCGGCCAGGAAGGAATGGTGGCGGAACGCTTCGCGCGCGTGCACGTTGGACAAGTGCACCTCGATGAACGGGATGCCCACGGCGGCAAGCGCGTCACGCAAGGCAATGCTGGTATGCGTGAACGCAGCGGCGTTGATCACGATGAATGCAGTGCCATTCGTGCGTGCCTGCTGCACGCGGTCAACGAGCTCGTGCTCGGCGTTGGACTGGAAGCAGGCCACTTCGTGGCCTGCCGCCCCGCCCTGGGCGCGCAGCCGCTGGTTGATCTCCTCCAGCGTGTCGGCGCCGTACACCGCGGGTTCGCGGGTACCGAGCAGGTTCAAGTTTGGGCCGTGCAAAACCAGGATGTTTGCCACGCTCGCGTCCGTCGCTGATTGGAAGGCCAAGATCGCGGGAGTGTGCGCGCAGTTGGTCGCGTTGTCCAGTTGGCGTCTGTTCGCAGATGATGGCCGCAGATTGCCGGACTTGTGGGGCGAGCTGCGGGCGACTCAGCGTACCGCCGCAGCAGTCAAGGCTTTTTCCACCAAGGCGGAGGTGAGCACGGTGGACAATTGCCGGCCCGGACCGCCGTCTGCCGGGAACACCACATACAGCGGTACGCCCGGCGAGTTGTATTGGGCCAGGAATTTGCCGATGGTCGGATCGACATTGGTCCAATCGCCTTGCATGTAGACCGTACCGGTGCGCTTGAGCAGGTCATGGAAGGCTTGGGTATCCAGTACCGCGTGCTCGTTGACCTTGCAGGTGACGCACCAATCGGCCGTGATGTCGACGAACACTGGCGCATTGGCAGCCCGCAAGTCCGCAAGCTTTTGCGGGCTGTAGGCGACGCTGCCGGCGGTGGCCGGCGATTGGGCTGGCGGCACCGACAACTGGGCCAGCAGATAGACCGGAGCCAGGGTGCAGATGCCCAGGGCCGCCACCAGAAGCTTGCTGGCACCACCGCGCGAGCGGCTGCGTTCAAACCACCACAAGGTCATGGCCAGCAGCACCATGGCCACCAGCACCAGTCCGACGGCGTCGGCACCGCGCTGCTTGGCCAGCACCCACACCAACCATGCAGCGGTAAGGTACATGGGGAAGGCCAGCACTTGTTTCAGGGTTTCCATCCAGCGCCCAGGCCGCGGCAACAGCCGGGCCAAGGCCGGGACCAGGCCGATCACCAGGAATGGCAACGCCAGCCCGACCCCCAAGGCGAGGAACACCAGCAAGGCCGAGAACATCGGTGCGGCAAAAGCGTAGGCCAGGGCCACCCCCATGAACGGCGCCGTGCAGGGGCTGGCCACCACCACGGCAAGCACGCCGGTGAAGAAGTCGCCGCTGGCGCCCGAGCGCGAGGCCAGCGTGTTGCCCGCGTTGCCGAAGGTCTGGCCGAATTGCACCACGCCGGACATGGACAGGCCGACCGCCAGCATGACCATGGCCAGGACGCCGACCACCAGCGGCTGCTGCAATTGCGAGCCCCAGCCCAGGCTGTGCCCGGCCGCGCGCAAGGCCAGGATGGCCAGGCCGAGCACGGCGAAGCTGCACAGCACGCCCGCGCTGTAGAGCCAGGCATGGCGGCGTGCACTGCGCCCGTCGCGGGCGCTTTCCAGCACGCCCACGGCCTTGATGGACAGTACCGGCAGGACGCAGGGCATCAGGTTCAGGATCAAGCCGCCGCCCAGTGCCAAGAGCAGCGCGGAGATCAGGCCAAGCGAGAGCGGGTGCTGCGGCGCCAGGGTCGCGGGCTCCGCTGCGCCTGGTGCCATGCCAAGGCTGGTTTGGCCGGTTATCGATGATGGGCCGTCCACGCCAGCCGCTGGCGTGCCGCCGCCAGCCGCCGAATCCGCTCCGGTGCTCGTGGGGCCGAAGCCGGGCGGCTCCTGGCCGGGGGGCGCTTGCGCGACGCCGGCGGGCAGCGCCAGGTCGAGCTGTTCGGTATGCGGCGGATAGCAGATCTTGGGGTCGACCTCGTGGCAGCCTTGGTATTGCACCGTCAGCTTCAGCCGGGTGGTACCGGGCGTCACGCTGTAGGGCACGCTCGCGCTGACGTTGTGATGGTAAGTCTCGACGTCACCCAGGTAGGGATCGTGCGACTTGACCCCGTCGGGCAATTGCAGCGCGCCCAGGCTCAGGCCGTCGCCGGCCTTGAGCTCGATGCGACCCCGGTACATGTAGTAGTCCGGGGCAATGGTCCACTGCAGGTGCAAGACATTGGGCGAGCTCGCGTCCGCACTCAGCTTGAACGCCTCGGTGACCGGCAGCAGCTCGTTGGCGTCCTGGGCCTGGAGCGCAGGCGCACCGAGCTGCAGGCCCAGTGCCAGCAGGCCCAGTGCGACAGTTCGGCAGATGGCAGGCAAACGCATGGCGACTCCGGCGGAGGGTTCCGCGTATCGGCCATCTATTATGGCCCAGCCTTGGGACGTTGCCCGGGCCCGCGACGTTTCATCCGTGGATCCTGGTACGCAAACGCCAACAAGGCGTACTCGTGCTGCCTGGGGCGGAACCCGCGTGAAGCGTCCTGGATGGAGCGCATCGAAGCCGCGCCCGCGCCGGGCGTGGCAGCCCTTGAAAGTGGGCCGGGGCCACCCAATAACTCTGGTGATCCCGGAATGAACGCGCTTGCATCGGCGTCTTGCCTCGCTAGAATTGGCACTCGACACCGTGGAGTGCTAGCAACGCGGCAACCCGGGTATTGAATCGCTTGTTCCACCTCAACCGCAATCTGGAGTCACCCATGAGCAAACTGCGTCCGTTGCACGATCGCGTCATCGTCAAGCGCCTGGAAGAGGAGCGCGTCTCCGCCGGCGGCATCGTCATTCCCGACAGCGCCACGGAGAAGCCGACGCGCGGCAAGGTCGTCGCCGCCGGTACCGGCTTGATACAGAGCGACGGCAAGGTCCGTCCCATGTCGCTGAAAGAGGGCGATGTCGTGTTGTTCGGCAAGTATGCCGGCCAGGAAATCAAGATCGATGGCGAAGATCTGGTGTTCCTGAAGGAAGACGACATCGTGGCGGTGATCGAGGGGTGAGCAACGGGGCATGACTGGTTGAGCGCGGGGAAAAGCGCGCACGCCAGTCGCCTTCGCGGCACTCCTGCAGGATCTCTTCATTCTTATTTCAAAATTTTTCAAGGAAAAATTTTATGGCAGCCAAAGAAGTACGTTTCGGCGAAGACGCCCGCGCCCGCATCCTCAAGGGTGTGAATACGCTGGCCAACGCAGTCAAGGTCACGCTCGGCCCCAAGGGCCGCAACGTCGTGCTCGAGAAGAGCTTCGGCGCCCCCACGATCACCAAGGACGGCGTGTCCGTCGCCAAGGAGATCGAGCTGGCCGACCGTTACGAGAACATGGGCGCGCAGATCGTCAAGGAAGCCGCCTCCAAGACCTCCGACAACGCCGGTGACGGCACCACCACGGCCACCGTGCTGGCGCAGTCGTTCATCCGCGAAGGCCTGAAGGCCGTTGCCGCGGGCATCAACCCGATGGACCTGAAGCGCGGCATCGACAAGGCCGTGACCACGGCCGTCGGCGAGCTGAAGAAGCTGTCCAAGCCGACCGCGGACGACAAGGCCATTGCCCAGGTCGGCACCATTTCGGCGAATGCCGACGCCGACATTGGCGACCTGATCGCGAAGGCGATGAAGAAGGTCGGCAAGGAAGGCGTGATCACCGTGGAAGAGGGTTCCGGCCTGGACAACGAGCTGGACGTGGTCGAGGGCATGCAGTTCGATCGCGGCTACCTCAGCCCGTACTTCATCAACAACCAGCAGAGCCAGCAGGTCGAGCTGGATGACCCGTACATCCTCATCCACGACAAGAAGATCTCGAACGTGCGCGAGCTGCTGCCGGTGCTGGAAGCCGTCGCCAAGGCCAGCAAGCCGTTGCTGATCGTCGCCGAGGAAGTCGAGGGCGAGGCCCTGGCCACCCTGGTGGTCAACACCATCCGCGGCATCGTCAAGGTCGCCGCCGTGAAGGCGCCGGGCTTTGGTGACCGCCGCAAGGCCATCCTGGAAGACATCGCCAAGCTGACCAACGGCCAGGTCGTGTCCGAGGAAGTGGGCCTGTCGCTGGAGAAGACCACCATCAACGACCTCGGCCGCGCCAAGCGCGTGGTGATCACCAAGGAAAACACCACCCTCATCGACGGCGCCGGCGAAGCCGAGAAGATCCAGGCCCGCATCAAG